>NZ_NWTH01000001.1:0-469094 GCF_002531555.1 Sinorhizobium sp. BJ1 | reverse complement strand
GGATAGCCATTCTGCGCCTTGCCGAGGCCGATCTTGGCGGTGAAGGCGTGGAAGTGCAGATCCTCGCTGTCATTTACCTCGCTGACACCGATGGCGCGGCAAAGGCTGGCAAACTGCTTCTGGCCGATCTCTTGCGCCTGCGGGTTCTGGTTTTCGAGATTGAAGGTCGAAAACAACTTGCGGCCTTTGTACTGCTCGGGCTCAATGACCGACATGGTGGTCTTCAGAATCGTCCCCGTGCCCGCTTTCGTGGGCACCACGTCGGAAGCTTCGATCTCAAGCTTGTAAACTCCGTTCGGGAGCTCCGCATAGTCTGACTGGGTGGTATCATGGTCCTGCGCATTGAAAGTCGTCGAAAGTCTAGCCAATTTTAGTCTCCTTCTTTGGTGGTGTTCTGTTGTCGTTGGTCGCTAACAACAGGTTTGGTTGAAATGGTTTATCCAGTTTGGCGTTTTTACTTAGATTGTCCTTCTCCCAAAGCGGTTGAAGGTTGTCTAATGCCCACGCTCTCTTAAAGTCAGCATCGTAAGGCGTCTCATAGTTGAACACGGACAAGGGGACCACATGATCCACGTGCCATCCCTTCTTGCCGTAGTTCTCCCATGTCATCCCTGGCAAGAACAGCCTTTCAAGATGCTTGCAAAGTTGCTCTGGCGAGTATCCGAGGAGTTCAAACGTTCTGTTGTTTTTCGATCCAAGCAATATCCCCCTGCGTATTCCAGTCGCAATGGCATCGCTTAACCGCCTCTTCGGATTGCTTCGGGACTTCTTTAGGGATTTTTGCCTGACTTCCTTTCGCCTCTCCGGTTCTCTCTCGAAGTAATCGGCCAACCTTGCGCCAATCGCCTCCTTGTTCTCATCGTAGTACTTGGCTTGATATCCACGTACCTTCGACTTGTTTTTTTCCTCCATTCTCGCTGGTATTCCCTTCTCCTCTCGGCAACTTCTGGATCCTGCTTTCTCGCTTTTTGAGCGGCCAAGCAGCACTTTTTGCAGTCGCCGCGTACTCCGAAGATGCCGACGTCATGCTTATAGAAGTCGCTAACCGGCTTCGTCTCACCGCACTTGGTGCAAGTTTTCACCTGCACCAAGTTGTCGTTCGCAGCGTCCACTATTCGGCGTCTTCCCCTTCGGCGACCTCCAGCGGCAGGGCATTGCGTTGGAAATAAAAGTCCAGCACCGTGAATCCTTCGCCGCGCTTAAACGGCAGGGCTGGCTTTTCAATTCCGTATCTGTTGCCCGCGATGAAACCGGGGCGCTCCTGCACGGCAATCATCATCTCGCCGCTGCCTTCGCCGCGGTTGTTCGTCTTCTTGAAGCCAGCGTCTTCCTTCTTGATGGAGACGCGCTGATGCAAAAAGCCGATGAGGTCTGCGGCGTCGACGATCACGCCGACGGCGTCATCGCGAAGGTTCGGCATGTACCGAGGGTAAGAGTCCGTTGTGACGCCAGGAACGGTCTTCGCCTTAACGTGCGAGATGATGACGACGTAGAAGCCGGCCTCTTTCAGGTCGAGCATCTTAGCCATGAACTCGTGCCAAAGGTCGGTCGCAGCGGCGTAGCCTTTGCCGTAAGGAATGTCCTCGATGCTTGCGACCTTTGCATCGGCCGCCACCTTGCGCCAGATATGCTGCTCAAGTCCATCAGCGGAATCGAGAACGTAGGTCTTTCGGTCGTGCTCCGTCTGGAGCATCCAGTCGGCTTGGTCGATCACGTCGTCGTAGCTCTCAGACACGCCGAAAGACTTCATCACGACGCCAGCAGGTGCGCGTTCGCCCTTGCCAGTTCTGACGTACAGCGGCGCAGGAAATTCACTGGCCAGTGTTGTCTTGCCGGATTTCGCGCCGGCATAGAGAACGACCAGCGCCGGATCGTTCTCTATCGTGTCTACGGGGGCATCCCAATCAAGTGCCATTCAAGTCTCCTCAGTGGTGGTGTTGGTCAGGTGAAAAACAGATCCGCAACGAACAGGACAGCGGCGAAGAACGCGCAAACGCGCACGACCGTGGCCCAGTCAAACGGCTCTGGAGGCCTCCCCATATCGGGCAGCAGGTGTTCCGCGAGCGGATGACGCACGTCAGTCACGGTCGGCCATAAACCGGCAGAACGCCCACCAGCCGCCGCCTAGTGCGATTGCGGCGATGATGGCGAACGGCAGGAACATGCCGATTGCGAGCGCCGTGGCTGCCGATGCTGCGGCGTATATACCGCGCTTTATGCCGCGGCGTGGTTTGTGGACTGGTGCGGTAGGCACGTAGTCGAGGGGTGGCGATCTAAGCCCAGGTTCAGGGTATGGTTTACTTGGCATAGTGTCTCCTCTCGCCGTGCGCTTGGTGAGGCGCACGGCTGCTGTGGTGGCGATGGTTGGTTTGTCGGGGTTAGGCGGCGAGATGGCCGTACGGGTAGTCGATGAAGTGCTCGACGACATCTTTGGCTGGCTTCAACTGCATGCCCGTAACGGCGCGCAATTCCTTGATGGCCGCGATCTTCTGGCCATCTGCGGCCAATCGCTGCCATTCGTGCTTGTATGCCGGCTTCTCCTCGCTCACGGTATGGGCGAGAACGTACACGCCGAAATGCTGGCCTTTATGGATACCGGCGAGACGTGCGGCTTCCTTGCTTGCCGCCTCTTCGGTCGCGTGAACGTACGGGCGGCTGGATGGCTTGGGCTGGCCGTTCTCGATAAGGGCGACGATGGCGGTGGGTGTCGAAGTGGCGAGATCAATGTCGGATTCGGGCCACCAGTAAGGGCTTTCTTCGGCTGCACCGGACCACCCCGTGTTGTTGGGGCCATCCGCCATCGTTATTGTGAACTCCCTGCCGATATTCTTGTTCAGATGGCCATCACCGCGAGAATTCCGAACGATTCGCACACGATCACCCACCTTGAACTTCGGCGCCGCGTTGTCGTTGCTGGCGGTAGCCGCAACCGCAACGGTTGGTTCGTCGACCCATTCGGCGATGATGTCGAGATGCGGCAGGTTCGTGACGTGCTGGCTTCCATGCGTGCCGTCGGCCTGGAAGATGCGATGCGTTCCCTCGGCCTTAGCCGAGAACATGTTGAGGAAAGTCTCCATCGGCCCGACCTTCCGACCGTCGCGCGTGCGGTAGAACTTGCCGGCTTCGATCTGCAGCGCTGCGGGTTGCGCTTCCGCGGCAACGGGCAGCGGCGACAGCGACGAGGCGGAGAACCAGCGGCTGCCATTAAAGTAAGCGTAGCTTTTGTCCTTCGCCTCCACATCGACTAGCCAGCCGTGCTCCTCTTTTTCGCGAACCACGCCAGCGCCATGGACGGTGCCGTCCTCGTACCGCACCCGATCGCCGACCTTCGGCTGCCAGGGCTGCTCGACGAGTTCAAACCTCTTGGCGTATGCGCCGCCTAGGTCTTTGAGATAGTAGAGCGGGCCGTCTTCGCGATTGGACGAAACAACTTCCTCGATGACCGACACGAAGCCAGCAGCCTTGCCGCCGTAGTCTTGGTTCAATCGTACCTTATCACCTGCCTTAAACATCACGCTGCTCCTTCCGTATCGTCGCTAGGCCGCAACGTGCGCGGCTTGGTGAAATCGACCTTGATGACGTTGTCGCCCAGCGGCTTATCTTCCGACTTGGCTGGAGGTGGATAGGCATCCTCGTCGTGTTCGATCTCGACGTAGTGCCACCAGATCGAGCTTGCGCCGTCGGCGAGCCTGACGTGGTATTCCGTGCCCCAGTTGCGCTCGCCGATGATCTGGCCGGTGAGGTGTGGGTTCTGGATGGATCTGACGTAATCGCCGAAGCTGAAGTCCTCGCAATCGCAGGACGGGCCGCTTTGATCTTGCCGGCTCATGCCGCCACCCCGTCAATAAACGGATGCGGCCCCATCCCGCCGACACGCGGTAAGCTCACCGGAACCAAACCACTCGTCGTCGAGCAGCCGCCGTTGTGCGGCATCATCTTCACGATCTTGTTGTCGTTTGCGGCCGGCGGAGCGCCAGTGCGCATTTTGCGGATGCCGCCGAGGCGATAGAAAACCGCCTGATGGCTAAGGCCGAAGTGAAGCCCTATTTGTCTGAGAGACGCACCCTGCGACTGCATGGCGCGCATTTCCGCTATATCGTCCATTTTGTCTCCTCTTGCTGTGGTGTAGGTAGTCAAAAAAGCGGCAAAACGCGTTGGTTGACGCATTTTGACAAATTTGTAATAATGCAGGTTGTAGTGTAAACATGCCCTTTGTGGCAAGCCCGCTGGCGGCCTACCGGAGTAATAGTCGTGTCACGCCTTTCCCAGATGTTGTTGAACGAACAGGCCAAGCGAGGCTTGACCGACTACAAGGCCGCGAAGGAAATCGGAGTCCTTCAGCAGACCTATAGCTCGTGGAAGCACGGCTCGGTTCCGCGTCCGAATCGGTACGCCGCGATCGCCGGCTGGCTTCACATATCGATCGATATGGCGCGCGAGCTTTGCGAAGAAGCCGTCGCCAGTACCGGCAACACGAAGCTGCCGCGAGTCGACCAGCCTGCGGGTCGCATATCCGACCGCAAGGAGGGGCGCTTTAAGTTTGACCCCGTAAATACCGGCAGCAAGCGCATTCCCTCCAGCCGCTACGCCATCAGCGTTGACACCAAGGTCATGGAGCCCGCCCTCCTCGTCGGCACGAAAGCCTGGCTGGATCCTGCCGTCTGGCCGCAAGTCGGCAACGAGGTAATAGTTCACGCTCGCGGCGGAGTCGCGTGGCTTGGTCGCCTCGAATCGCTTGAGAATGGGCGTGCGGAAATCAGCCGCTATGCGCTTGGCAACAGGATCACGATCGACGATGTGCAAGCTGTTCATGCCGTGGTCCTTTCCGAGCGCGTTGCGGGTGGTCAGTAGTGGCCGACCGTGATTTTTTATGGGGCACTTGACACGTTTATGTTGACAAATTTGCGGAACTAGTGGTAATAGTTACGCGTCGCTGTGGTGGCGATATGGAAAATTTGGGTTCAATGGCCAGCGTCAGCCGGTCTCCTCCCCTTATGAGTACGAGCTACATGGGGTTCTTGTTAACGGGTGGTGCCGGCCGAAAGGTTCAAGAGCCCCATTAGTGTTCTTAGTTCCTGGCGTTCTGGCGTTGTTCCTTGCCGCATCAACGGCAACACGAAAACGCCACCCGCGAGCGAGGCGGGCAGCGTTCGGTACCTACGGCGGTTGGCCTTTCTGTTCATCATTTCTTCTTTCGTCGGTGATGATTTGGTTGCTCATGCCTCAGTCTCCTTTTAGCCGTTCTTGGAGTTCTTTCGCCCTGTCGGCTTTTTGCTTTGTTGGCTTTCGCCTTTTCCTTAGTCCCTAGCCCGTTTGATTTAGGCCTACAACCAACAACTACAATTGTTGCAACCATTCGTCAAGCGTCATCGTTTGCGATTTTCACAATTGTATGCTAAACGATTGTTGCAAAAGGGGATATTTGCATGAGCCGACTAACCGAAACCCTGACGCAGAAGCTGGAAGAGGCGGGAATCACGCAATCAGAACTTGCCCGCCGAATCGGTCTGACGCAGCAGGCGGTCAACAATCTATTCGCCGGCAGGGTCGTGAGCTCCAGCCGCTGGCGGGAAATCGCCCACGAGCTGCAGATCGACGAGAAAGAGATACGTCGGCTGATGATCGAGGCTGGCCGCGATCCGGAGCGCTCGACTCGGCTGCCCTCGTCTGTCACGGCGCTACTAGATCAATACAAAGAGAAGGCGCCGCGTGACCAAGCGCCCACCCCCAACGCCACGATCGGCGAGCAGAAAGACATGGAAGGAAAGCGCAAGAAACTACCAGTACTGGGGGAAGCCGTGGGCGGTGAAGACGGGGAATACATTTTCAACGGCTCGGTGCTCGACTATGTCGACTGCCCACCCTCGCTCGAAAACGTGCCGAATGCCTACGCGGTTTATATCGACGGCGAATCAATGGTGCCGCGCTTCCGGCCAGGCGAAACCGTGTGGGTGCATCCGACCAAGCCGGCTCGTCGAGGTGATGACGTGGTCGTGCAGGTCCATCGCAGCGAAGAGGATGACGGCGCCCCTCCCCGCGGATTCGTCAAGGAGTTCGTCGGCTGGACCGCCAACAAGCTCGTGCTCCAGCAGTACAATCCCACCAAAAAGATCGAGTTCACGCGCGAACAAGTTGTGAGCGTGCATCCGATCATATTGGCAGGGAAATATTGGTAGGCGGTGGTGCGCCTACAATTAATTGTTGACATACAATTGTAGATAGGCTTATAAGTCTCCTGAGCGTCACCCCGACTTGCGGGATACCCGGACGCACCACCACGGCCTGCGGGCCAGAGGAGACGACAATGAGATACCAGCTTACCGCTGATGACTTCGACGACGTTCGTGTAGCAGCCTGCAGCGCAGAGCCTTTCGCGAAGCCCGACCACAAAGCAAAGAAACATAGCCGCCCGCGCCAGATTGGTAGCGGGCGTTGTGCGTTTCGGCGTTCGCACCGCGAGGTGATCGACGCTTTTAATGAGGCGTTTGGTGCAAGTGGCGAGGCACTCAACGCGAGGGAACGGACATGACGCCCAAGCAGGAGACAGCACAGATGAGTGAATTGACCCGCCCGATCATCGGCATACAGAACCGAACCGCGCAAGAAGTGTTCGACATCATGTCGGACCGCATCCGCTCCTGCCTTCTCGATAAGCCGGAGGCGGGAGAGGCTGTCGCATGGGTCATCCCAGGCGATGACAACGCACGCGATGACGGATGGCTCGACGCGATGGCGTGGCGCGAAGGTGAGTTCACTAGGCCTCTATACGCGCATCCATCCTCCCACTCTCCTCTCTCTGCGGGGGATGCGGGGGAGATCGAGAGGCTGCGGAAGGCGCTGCAAGGTCTTTTCCGAGCCGGCCAAAAGCAGGGATGGGACCATCATTACGAGTACGAGATGGAGGCAGCCCGCGCCGCCCTCACCCAGGAGCCCACCCATGAATAAAGACCGGAAGGACTTGGTGACGGAGAAGATGGCCGAGGCGGCGGCCCGCGTCCTGAACAAGCGCCTTGCCGAAGAGAACGGATTGCACGGCGTCAGTCGCGACATGATCGAAGCCGCCCTTGCCGTGCAGGAATCCGAACTCCGGTTGTCCAATGAATCCTGTCCTCGGTGCCACCGCACCATCGCATCCAAAACCGAACAGAAGGAAACACAGAAATGAACGCGCGCTGCGGCACCACCCGGCTCGTGATCCTGACCCGGCGCTACGCCTTCAAGCTGCCGAGCATCAAATCGTGGCGGCTCTTCCTCATGGGTCTGCTGGGCAACATTCAGGAGCGCCAGTTTGGGACAATCGGATGGGACGGGCTTTGCCCCGTCCTGTTTTCCATCCCCGGCGGCTGGCTCGTCGTCATGCCCAGGTGCAGAGCAATTACGGCGAACCAATGGGACAATTTAGATTTCAACAAATTCGTGGACCGGGAAGACTACGTGCTGCCGGTCGAGTGCAAACAAGACAGCTTTGGCTGGCTGAACGGAAAGGTGGTGGCATATGACTATGGAAGTTAAATGCGGATTGCTGGTATGCCCGGTCTGCGAGTCTTCGAAACTGAACGTACAACGTACCTCTGTCGCATGCCTTGAATGCGGCGAGCCACTTTGGAGTGCCGCTTCCCCCACAACGGCTTGGTCTGTAACTGCGGACATTATTGTCGCCGCCCCTCCACCCAGGTTTTCGCCAGAGAGGCCATACGGCGTCACCATAATCACTGACGATGAACCTGTTTTCGCGCCCCCCGGCTGCCTTATCGATAAGCCGGAGGCGCGTAGTACGGCGTGGACCTGCCAATGCGAGGGGTCCGTCACCGACCCGTGCATTGTGTGTGGAAAACCGAAAACGCTCGTCACCGCCGAATGGATACAAAAGATGTCCGCGCGAGAGGGTGATGAAGACCCGACCACAGGGAAACCACACTTCGAGCCAGTTTTGAATGGGCCCGAACTTTGGGAGATCGTCTACGGCGCCCTTGAAGGTGATGTGCCCGAAGAGTTTACCGACGAAGTTTCCCAGAGGATTGCGGACGCCATCAACGAGGCGTTCCCCCGCGCGGAGTATCTTCTCGACCCGGCGAACATTTATGCCGACAGGCCTGACCCTATCCCGAATTCTGTCCACCTCCACTACGCACGCACCATTGCAAAGTTGCAAGCGCGCATATCCGACCTCTCCGCCGCCCTCGATAAGCCGGAGGCGGGAGAGGCGGAGACACGGCCGAAGCTCGGGCACATGCCAAAATACGGGCTGGCCGACTTCAACGATCTGGTGCGGGCCGTGGCCCTCGCCCTCTTCGACCGAGACGACATTGATTTCGAATTAGACGCCAATCGGTTCATGGGCCATCAGATGGTTCCGGCCATTAACTTCAATTCCCTGAACCGTATCGTCTCGGCTTTCTCCGCCGCTCCCGTCCAAGAGCCTACACCGGGAATGATCGAAGCCGCGTGGCAAGCCTATCAGGACTGCCCCATTGACCTTTGCGGGGACCACGACGAAGAGCTAAAAAAATCTGTTGTCGCTGCTCTCCGCGCGGCCCTCTCCTCCTCTCCGCTCTCTGCGGGGGATGCGGGGGAGATCGAGAGGCTGCGGAAGGCGCTACAGTGCGCCGACGAATGGATGTCGTGCGTAGAAGGGCACCTTCGAGACGGACAGACGTTCAAACGAGACCGCGAGATGATCCGCGCCGCCCTCACCCAGGAGCCCACAAATGAATAAAGATGACCGGAAGGACTTGGTAGAGCGGTTGCGGGCCTGCGCTAACGGCATAGGAAACTTCAAATCTGGCAAGGGCGACTATGGCTTGTGCGATGATGCCGCAGACGAGATCGACCGCCTCCGCCGAGAACTGGAAGAGGCACGGAAGGCGCTGGAGCCGTTTGCGCAAGCGGCTGCGGTAGTAGACGCACTGCCAGCTGAGATGCTCCCACAGGACGCCGATGGAGCCCGCGACTATATAGCCCGGCTGAGCCCAACAATTGGCGACTTACGCCGCGCCCGCTCCGCAATCCGCAAGGCAGGGGAGGAATGGACAAGATGATGCGATTCCTCTGCTGGTTTGGCCTCCACAGACATCCTCGACACAGTGTTAAGACTCCCGGATATCCTCGGTTTGGCGCGTGCGCTCGGTGCGGGAGGCTCTACCCATGACCTCAGTCTCCGCGATCATAGAATTTACGCCTTCCCCCTACCGGCTTCTCCTTCGGGGCGGGCTGGATGTCGGAAAGGTATTTCTCCGGCAGCGTGATAGGCGTGTGGTAGCCGCGCACATGGACGGTCACCATGCCGTCGTCGCCGACCCGCGTAACTTCGGCGGACAGGGTAACGCGGGAGCCTTTTTCGATCTTTTTCGGCATTCCAATAATCTGGCGCTCGGAGGCGCGGCGGCAAGATGCTAGCGCTCCTCGATAACGGCGGCCAAATAGGCGCGTACACCTACCGAACGCTGACGACAGGCGGATGGGAAGTGAAGCGCGGCACGATGATTATGGCGGTCTTCGGCAGTCGTGGTGCGGCGGAGGAATACTGCCGACGCAAGGCTGGCCAGGAGACAGAAGCGACCTGCAAGCTGGCCGCTTGACAAATTTGTAGAACTACAGCATTGTGACTGCATGCTGGCCCACCAAGCCAGCAAACACCACCACGAGAGGAGACGACAATGGCAGCCACGGTTTTAGCGATCATAACACCAATCGGCCTAGCGGCTCTCTTCGCGATGCTGCAGCACCTGCGCGACACGCGCCAGCCGCGGAAGGTGCTGTGATGCGCACCGCTGTTGCTGACACCTACATCACCATCCAAGCGCGCCTGGCGCTTTGGCTCATCATCGCCGTCGGTGCGGCGCTACTTGGCGCCGGAACGGCCTATCAGGCCTATGCGCTCGACAAGCAATGGGAGCGCGACGCTCGCGTATAGCCAGCAGATACACCTGCCCGATTGCGCCGCGCGCAATGCGGCAGGAACCAACCAACACCACCGAAGGAGACAAACATGACCAAGAGAAGATTGACGCTCAGCGGAGCGAATAACAACGCACCGTATCGGGCAACCAGCAGGCCACAACTCCCTGCCGCACCCCTCCTCACCATCGACCGCGCCATCGCCGACGAGCTTTGCCCTACGTCGCTGCGGCAGGTTGCCGACGCAAATCTTCGATCTGCCCGCAAGGGTGAGAGCAGCGCGCGGCTTCTGCGGCAGGCGGACAATCTGCTGAAGATCGCGGATAAGCTGGAGTTGCTTGGCTATAGGAGGGCGGCGTGAAATACGTCCTGGTCTTCGCCCTCATCTCCAAAATGTTTGGCTCGTTCTCCGTATCGGCAGAGTTCAATTCCAAGGAAGACTGCGAAGCAGCCAACCGCGATCTGCGCGAGATGCACTACGGCGTCGACGAGCCGCACAACGCGTACCTGCACGGCAAGTGCTATCCGAAGGGGCTCGGCAAATGACCCGCCCGCACGACAACGACAACAAGCCATCCGGTAGCGTCTACACGCTGTCGGAGGCAGCTGAGCATCTTCGCCTCACCAACAGAGGCGTCGCGAAGATTGCCAAACAGCACGGCCTTTGCATGGTGCGCGGCCGGGATATTCTTTTCACCGATTCCGACATTGAAGCCATAAAGGACGTTCTTCGATGCCCCTCAAACTCTACAAGCGTGGTGACACATATTGGATATCAGGGACCGTCAAGGGAATTGGAGTCGACGGGAAGAAGCAAAGCGTCAGTATCCGAAAAAGCGCGCAAACTACTGACCGAACGGTCGCAGAAGCAACGCGCGCAAAAACAGAAAGCCGCATCCTAGACGAGATAGCGCACGGCAAAGCCAAGGTCATCTCATTCAGGGAGGCGGCAGAGTCGTACCTAGAGGCTGGCGGATCGGGACGGTTCCTACTCGACATCCACGCAGACGACACGGAAACGGGACTGATGGTTCATTTCGGCGACACTCGACTCGCCGACATTAATCAGAAGATACTTGATGAGGCAGCCGCAAAGCTTTACCCGAATACGCAGCCGGAGACGCGAAATCGGCAATGCTACACACCTTTCATCGCTGTATGGAACCATGCCGTTAAAAACGGCTGGGCAACCGTTCGTATGTGGCAGCGACCTCGCAAGGTAAAGGGCACGAACGTCGTGCGCACATCGAAGCGACGCGCAGGAACGTTCCCGGTCGAGTACGAGCATGCCGCGAAGTTCATAGCGGCGATGTCGCCTGGGCCAGCGATGCTCATGACGACGCTGTTCTACACCGGCATGCGTCCGATCGAGCTCTTCGCGCTCACGGCAGGAGAGGTAAACGTTGACGGCAGGTGGATCACGCTGACGCACACAAAGACCGGGGAGCCGCGCGGCATTCCAATCCACGAATTTATCGTTCCCATTCTGCGGTCGCTACTCAAGCGTAACGCATTGGCCGACGATCCTCGCCTCTTCCGTACGCCGCGAGGGGAGCCATACGAGGCGGTTGAGGATGGCGGCGGCGGGCTGAAGTCGGCTATCAACGGAGCTCGCCGTCGGTCTGGGATCAAGGATGTCGCGCCGTATACCGGCAGGCATTCGTGCTCTACTGGTCTCGTTGTCGCTGGCGTGCATCCGCACATCAAGGACCAGATACTAGGACACGCCGCGGACGACATGAGTAGGCACTACACGAACGTGCCGCAGGCGCCGCTCATCGAGGCGATCAACAAGTTGCCAGTGCCGGAAACATGGCGGCGGCTAGGTTGGCTTGAAGACCCGCTGGCGTGGGCGGGGCGGTTGGCGGAAGGGACTGGGCGCAGGACGGATTTGGAGAAGAAGCGCGATGCAAGATGAGACGCTGACGAAGGTTTGCACCAAGTGCGGCGAGGCGAAGGTGCTTGAGGCGTTTCACGCTAAGAAGGGTGGACGAATGGGGCGGCGCAGCACTTGCCGCAAGTGTGAGGCGGACAAATACCTTGCGCTGCCCAACGACGTAAAAAAGGCGAGGGCCAAGAGAAATCACGAAAAACATAAAGGAAACGCTGAGCGAGCAGAAAAAAAGAAGACGCGAGATCGTGAGCGACGGAATACAGACGAATTTCGATTGCAGTTACGTCGGCGCAGGGCCGAGGACGAGGAGTTCGCCGAGAGGGAAAGGAAAAACAAAAGAAAACGACGATCTGACCCTGACAAGAGGAGAAGAGAGTATGACTTGGCAACACAGCGCCACAAGGAGCGATACGCTGCAGATGTCGACTATCGTAATAGGGTAATTGAAATTGATCGATTGCGCAGGACGCCTGATTACTACGCGAGGCTACGAGATAAATATGCGTCAGATGAAGCTTACCGCGCAAGGCGTCTTCAGTGGAACCTTGAGTTCAGAATAAAGCGCCGCGAAAATGAAGAGTTCGATGCGTTCATGGAGCGCATGGAAGCAGAGGCCGCCGAATGGGAGGCCACCAACCACACCACCACAGAAGAGGAGACTTGAATGCTTGAAGAACTTATTTCAGAGATCGCATCCAAGGGAATGACCATCTCGCTGAAGGCGACAACAAATGGCACGCGAGGCATTCGCTACCAGGCCATCATCAAGAATAAAACTCATTGGGATATCGGCCTTGAAGCTCCCTCGTTGGAGTTTGAGGTCGGCGCGTGGGAAGTTCCAGATCTCAAGGCAAAGATCGATGAGAAAATGAAGCTAATCGAGCCAATCGTTGAGTTCACCAATACGGAGCGAGCGGCGCGACTGGTTCGCGTCGAGCCAAATCTCGATCCAAAGACGGCCAAGGAGCGGCCTATCAAGCTGGCAGACGACGACACAAACGCTCGCGTAAAACGATTGCTGATTACTCACGGCAACAGCGCCATCGCACTGTCCACGCTGATACATGCTGGCGTCGTAACGCCAAACGAGGCTAGGGTGGCCGCTGGCCTTCCGCCGCTGGCCGCCTAGACACCCACCCACGCCAGACCTATTCGGCGCAGCCTGACGACGAGAAGCCCGCAATCGCGGGCTTCTCTTTTACGTAGACCCTATTTTGTACAAAACCTGTACAGCGCCCGCCAACGCAACCGTCTACGTCCTACAACATATATACTTTTGCACTTTAAGTAATACCCTTGGTAAGGGAGAGGCCGAGAGTTCAAATCTCTCTAGCAGCACCAGTTTTCCCCATGAAAACAATGTACTTAGCGGCACACCTCAAATTGACGCCCGGAACAAAAGTGCACCGCTGCGCACCAATCTGAATAGCCCTGTGGCACAGATCTGGCACAGCCTGTTCACGCGGTGTTCTGGTGCCGCCAGTCGCCTTCCTCGAAATCCCCCTGCAGGAGGCCTATTTCCGCCGTCCCGCATCGCGCCGGCATGGAGACACCGGAAAAGCCTTGCAGGGGATTTTCCCGCTGTAGAGAGCCACGGGCGGAACCAATCGACTAGAGCCGGGTTATCGCCGATCGCCTCCCTCAACCAGGCGACGACTACTGAGCGGCGCCTCTGCTTTCCTGGTGCCGCTCTCTTTTGATTCCGTTTGATTAAAATTCAAGCGACGCCTACATTACGGGCATTCATGCGCCTCTTCGTCGTTGACCACGGATGTACTGGCAGCGGCGGGAGGTGATCAAGGTCGGGTTTGCCCCGGCCTTTTTGTTGCGATCGTCTGGGCGCCTAGTTGTATGCCCGTCGCCAGCCGGCCTCGCGTGCCGCCGCTTCCGAGCAGAACCACCGCTCCCCATCGAAGTAATTCACACGCGTCTGGCCGTAATCTTCTTGTCCAGGGACGTGGTAAATCCGCTCTCCAGTGTTGTAGCTGATGTTGCCCTTGATGTCGCAACCAGGCACCAGAGACACGTATTGGGAAACTCCGAAGAGGGCAGTTGCCGCGCCAACGGCGATGCCGGGAATCCGCCTGCTCTTCCTGCGCGGTCGTGATCGCTGCGGCGCAAGCGACGGTGGACCACGGCGAATGAGGGCTGATACGCCAAAGTAGGCCGGCACTCCAACCAAGATGCCGGCCAACATACTGAGAACCGTTGCCTGATCGAGAACTTCACTCAGCCAAGTCACGGCCTACCTCGCTCGCCCGTTTTGGTCCCCCAAGATGGCTGAAAGCGCAATGAAATCAAATTACCCATTTGGGTGGCGCGGCTAATCCTTGACTGCAACCGGCGCTGTGCGACCGTACGACCTCTTGGTTGTAGTGTGTTTGGGGCAATGAATGAATATTTCCACTGTTGCACTTCGCCTGGTCATTGCCTGTGTTGTCTGCCTTGTCGGCTTTGTCGGCCTGGTCATGGTGATGATCGGGGAATGCGATCGTCCTCTGCCTCCGCTACTGCTCAATTTAACGGCCGTAGACGAAGGCGACGTGTGGACTCCCGGGTGTGGACTTCCCAAGGGGGAAAAACAGGCCTTCTCACCGGAGCTCACAAAGCGCTTGCAGAGGCTGTTTCCCGCCGGCAGTGATGCGGCCGCTGTAGAACGTGACCTTCAAGCCTTGGGGTTCAAAGTCGTTTCACCCTGCCCGAACGTGCCAAGTGCCCGTCTTGCGCAGTTTCTCCAAAAGGGATGTGCGTGGCCGATGGACGCCAAGCTAATTTGGCACCGGACCGAAGACGGTAAAGTGGCTGACCTCAGCGGACACGTATTTTTTAAGCCGGGCGGCGAATACTGACTCTCTCGCGCCGACAGTTACGCCGCCGATCGCTCCTACTGGTCTGCCTGTGCGGCCTCTAGAACAGCCCTCAGGCGTTCGTCTTGGTAGTTGCGCAGCCGGTTCATCCAGGCGTAGCCCATGGTCTCCTCTGGCTTCCGCGTGGGGTTCATGCCCGAAAGGATCAGGTAAAGCATACCGGCGAGCGCCTGGCGCTGCGTCACGATGACGACCGCTGAGGCGCTGTGCGCCTATCGCCCCGCCACGATCGAGGGCGTCCACCTAAAGGCCGCTTACATGTTGGATTGCTTCATCTTCGTAGGTGGCGAAGGTGGCGATCCCGATTTTACGCGCGCGCAATTGGTCAGCGGCTTCCTGCCCGCTAGTGGCGAGGCTTGCTCATGAACAACCTGCCGGAATGGACAAAGGCCTTCGTTCCCGTCGGGATGGACGTTGCAGCTACCCTTTTGGGCATCTCCCGCCGCTTCCTCGTCGACACATTGAAGGCACATCCGCACTATGAGCGCCGGGGCTCAAAGAAGGTCTTCTACCCGGAGCACATCGCACTTCTACGTGAGGCCATGTCATGTCAAAACTCGAGCTCAAAGAGAGAAACGGAATCTGGTACGCCTATGGCACGATCGGCGGAAAGCGCATTCGAGAAAGCCTTGGCACTCGCGACAAGAAAGTCGCCGAAGAAATCCGTGCGCAGTTCGAGGCGAGGCTCTGGAAACGTCATACCTATGGCGAGGAAGCAGTAAGGCTCTTCGAGGAAGCAGCCACGAGCTACATGCAGCAGGGCGGCGAAGGGCGGTTCCTGCCTCCCATCCTGAAGCATTTCAAGGGGAGGGCGATCGGGACAATCAAGCCGGCCGAGATCCGGGGGATGGCCCTGGCGATATTCCCGAAGGCGTCGCCGGCTACCCGGAACCGGCAGGCAATCATCCCTGCGCGCGCGGTCGTCAATCATGCCCACGACCTGGGCTGGTGCGGGCCAATGAAGGTTAAGATGTTCGACGTGCCCAAGTCGAACAAGCACAAGCCCGTCGATCGGAAATGGCTCGACGCCTTCCTGGCGCAAGCCGATGCCGACAAGCTCTGGCATCTGTCGGCACTGGTCCTCTTCATGAACCAGACCGCCGCCCGCGTCTCCGAGGCTGTGAATCTCATGGGCGAACACGTCGACCTGACCGAGAGGATAGCCGTGCTTGCGAAGACGAAGACAGACGAATGGTCTGTCCGGCATCTGACCGCGGAACTGGTGGCAAGGTTGGCAACGCTCGATATTCAGGCTGGCAAGCCCGTTTTCAGCTACACCGACCCTAAGGCCGTGAACAAGCGCATGGCGGCGGTGTGCAAGCGCGCGGGCATTGAGAAGCGCACCACGCATTCAGCCGGCCGGCATTCGTTCGGCACCAATGCCATGACGATTCCCGGCGCCGACATCAAGACGGCCATGGATGCCGGTGGATGGAGGTCGGCAAAGCTCTTCCTTGAAACGTATGTTCATAGTAAAGATGCCGGCCGATCCCTCGCTGAAAAGTTCGACAAGGCTTCCGGGCCGATTGGCACAGATTTGACGCAGGCAACACAAAAGAAGAAATATCGATTTGGAAAGAAACGATAATTTGCTGCTCGCCTAATTACCTTGGTAAGGGAGAGGCCGAGAGTTCAAATCTCTCTAGCAGCACCAGTTTTTTCAGCAAATCTGGTCTCATCGGCACGTTGCGCACTGGCTTGCTGAGTTGCGCACCTATACGAATGGCCCTGTGTTGCCATTTTTTGTTCTGACGCACGGTGCCCCCGTAAAGGGTCCTCATCCAAGGTCCTCTCCTTCGTCGTCAGCTGGGATGACTTGATGAATATCCGTCACGACGTAACCCCCTCGGCTCGTCGCGGATGTACTGAACGTGGACATCCACAACAAAAGCGCTCGTGAGCGGATTGACCTCTCGTGTCATTTGGCTCTTCAGGTTTTGAAAGCTTTTCCTGAAATAGACGGGCAGAGGCTTATCATGGATGTCAGGTGTGATTCCCCTATCGCCCTTGCGGCCGCGCTCCTTCCCTGGCCCGCGATTTGCTTGGTCCATAAAGAGCATCACTTCTCGCTTTACCTGTTCGCGATGCGCGGTTTCATCCTCGCCCTCTTCTAAGAGGGGGAACTCAAGCGCCTTATCGATGTTTATCGCCGCTCCGCCGCCCTTCCTACTTCTCGCATAGCCGCCTCGGCCCGTAATACGGCTGGAACGTGCAATCATCCGGACGAAACGACCGATAGGCCCTCGCGCAAGCCCTGAAGTTGCAGGCCGGTGCAGACCCCGCCACTTGCGCGCCGCTCTCCGCCGGCGTGCCTTCGGCGAGCGCCGCGGTCATGAAGTTCCGCCAGATCCGCGCCGGCAGTTTGCCGCCGGTGACGTCCTTCATCGGCGTCTCGTCGTCATTGCCGACCCAGACGCCGACGATCAGCGGTTCGGTGAAGCCGACGAACCAGGCGTCGCGGTGGTTCTGGCTGGTGCCGGTCTTGCCGGCGGCGAGCGTGCCGATATCGGCCTCGCGGCCCGTTCCGCGCTCGACGACGAGCCGCAACAGGGAGACGAGATCGGGCCGGTACTGGCTGATATCGGTCACCGGCTGCTTGGATGGGCCGACCCGGAAGGCCTGCGGCTGGCCTTCGGCGTGCAGCGATTCGATGCCCCAGGCCTCGATCGGCGCGCGGCCCGCCCGCACCGAGGCATAGGCGCCGGTGAGATCGAGCAGGTTTACCTCCGAGGAACCGAGCGCCAGGCTCGGCGTGTCGGCGAGCTTGGCGTCGATGCCGAGTTCGCGCGCCGCGGCGATCACCTCGTCGATCCCGACCTCCGTGGCGAGCGCGACGGTCGCGGCGTTCAGCGACCGCGCGAAGGCTTCGGCGATGCTGACCATGCCGCTATAGCCGCCGCCGAAGTTCTCCGGCGACCAGCCGTTGATCTCGATCGGCGCATCCTCGACCGGGTCGAACGGCGTCAGGCCCCTCTTCAGGGCGGCATAATAGACGAACAGCTTGAAGGCCGAGCCGGGCTGGCGCATCGCCGAGAAGGCGCGATTGAAGGTGCTCTTCGTATAGTCGCGGCCGCCGACCATGGCGACGACGGCGCCCTCCGGCGTCATCGCCACCAGGGCGGCTTGCGAGACGCCCGCCTTGCCGCCTTCCCGCTTCAGCGCGTCGGCGACGACCTTGTCGGCGATCGCCTGCAGCCGCGGCACCATGGTGGTCCTCACCTTGATCGTGCCGCGATAGGGGCCGGCGAGTTCGCGGGCATCCTGCATGATCCAGTCGGCAAACCAGCTTCCCGAGCGGATCGCCGGGCTGGTCGGCTGCAGCTTGCCGACGTCGGCGCGGGCGACCTTCGCCTCTTCCGAGGTGATCCTGTTGACCTTCACCATCGCATCGAGGACCAGTTCCGCCTGCTGGCGGGCGCCGTCCGGATTGGTGAGCGGGTTGAGCTGCGAGGGGGCGCGGATAATGGCCGCCAGCATCGCCGACTCGCCGATATTGAGCTCCTGCACCTCCTTGTCGAAATAGATGCGTGCCGCCGCCGGCACGCCGGTAGCTCCGGCGCCGAGATAGATATTGTTCAGGTAGCGGGTGAGGATTTCGTCCTTGCCGAGCTTGCGCTCCAGCCAGAAGGCGATCACCGCCTCCTGGATCTTCCGCTTCCAGGTGCGGTCGCGCTCGAGATAGAGGATCTTGATCAGTTGCTGGGTGATGGTGCTGCCGCCCTGCACGACCTCGCCCGCCCCGAGATTGGTGTAGATCGCCCGGGCGATGCCCCTCAGGTCGATGCCGGAATGCTCATAGAAGCGCCGATCCTCCCTGGCGAGCACCGCCTCGACGAGATGCGGCGGAAAGTCCTTGCGCGCCGCGTAGGATCCCTGAAAGGGGCCTTGGCTCACCAGCGGCTTGCCGTCGGCGGTTTCCAGCACGACGACCGGTTTCAGCGAGCCCTCGGCGATCTCCTCCCAGGGAACATCGCGGAGCGCCCAGGCAAAGACGATAGCCAGCAGGACGAACGACGCCAGAGCCGCTGCCGCTGCGCTCCGCAGCAGGATTGTACGCCGGCTGCTGCGGCTCTTCGGTACGGCTTGCTGTTCTTCGGTTCGTGCGGCTCGCCGCGCCTTCAGCCAAAGGCTTGCCGAGCGCCCCGCCACGGCACTATCGCGTACGGTCGTCCGCCTAAGCCGCTTGATGGCGCCACGCGTAGCGGCGGCCGATTTTTTACCGGCCCGGCGGGCTGCAACCGGCACTTCCTCGGCAAGTGCCCGGCCAAGTCTGGTCAGCGCGCGGCCGAGGCCAGCAAGTGCCCTTCGGGTTTTTGCAAATGCGGCGCCCTTCGAACGGTCCGGGTGATCTCGGCTCGGCTCGGTTTCTTCTGGCCCCTGGCTCTCTGGGCCAATCTTCGACGCGGCATCGCTTTGCGCCATCCGTGCTCTCGATCAAATGTCACCCGTGCATTCGCTGGGAACGCATCGGGCGGCGAGTGGTTGCCAGAAACATGTCTAAAACATGGTGGCGCTGAATCTTATCAGTATGCCGGCTGCGGAGACCCATGAAGATATCATTAACCATATCCGAGGTTACTCGGGGAACAGCACGATCGCCGCCACAGGAATAACTCCATTTCACGCTTTGACAGCGGGAGCGGCAAATCATGCGGTCTTGGAGGACAAAGGGATGATCAAATCGGGTCTCGGCGCCACCATCGCCGTCCTCGTCGTGTCGATCGCGGTGTCCGGCATCCTCCACGTCGCTTTGTCCCAACATAGGACGCAGGCGAACGCCGCCGTCTCCGGCGAGTTCACCTCATCGATACCGCGGTGACGGTCGCCACCGTTTCCTTAAATCCTGACAGATTCAAGGATAGAACACGTTGCGATTCAAAGCGCTACAGCGACCTTTGTGCGACTGAGAAGACGCACGGCGCTGTAGGCACGCAATGCTTCAACCGGGCGCTCGGCTCGCCGGACCGTCGCGGCAAACGCCGGTCTCCGCCCACGCTAGCCGCCCGCCGGTAAGGGCGCGCCGCTCCAGACGTTGAATGATGTTGTCGGTGGTTTTTAGAAAGCCCGCTGACGCGGCTCCGGTCTGAAATCCCCGAGCTGAGCCAGAAGCTCGTCGCAGGAGCACTTCTTCCTGTCCATCAGGTCGAGGATGCGCCGGGCGGCTCTGTTGGCCTCTGCTCCATCTTTGCCGACATTGTGCAGGGCGCACCAGACATCCAGGGCTCCGCGCATAACATCGACGTCATCGGGTGAATAGGCTTGACGCACGAACCCCTCCCAAGGTGTACCTCATGCGGCCATCATGGGGCATTTGGGGGGAAATTCAAGAGAATAGTGAGGGACCCCAATAAGTCATATTATTGCGACACCGCAGACGTTTTTTGAATGCCGTCGGCCTATCGTCCGGCATCGCTGCCGGTGGTAACCGAAGCTTAAGGTTCAACCGCTAGTTTGACGATGCGATGGTGGACAATCGCTTTCTTGAAACCGGCCCCGCCGGTTTCTTTTTTTAGGGGGCCCCCTTGCGCATGAGCCTCATACGCGAACGCTCTGCTCTACGAAATCCTCCGTTCCGAAGAACCTCAAATAGCGCTGCACCTCGGCGGGATCGCCGGTCGCCTTGCGCGGATTGTCGGAAAGCTTGACGGCCGGGCGGCCGTTGGCTTCGCTGACCTTGCAGACGATCGAAATCGGGTTGAGGCCGCTGATCTCGGTCGGCGCGCAGCCGGCGAAATCGTTGGTCAGATTGGTGCCCCAGCCGAAGCTCATGCGCACGCGACCTTCGAAATGACGATAGGTCTTGATGATCGTGTCGACGTCGAGGCCGTCGGAGAAGATCAGCAGTTTGTCGCGCGGATCGCGGCCCTTTTTCTGCCACCAGGCGACGATCTTCTCGCCGCCCTCGATCGGCGGGGCGCTGTCCGGCCGGAAGCCGGTCCAGTCCGCCACCCAGTCCGGGGCATTGCGCAGGAAGGCGGCGGTGCCGAACGAATCCGGCAGGACGATCAGCAGATTGCCGCCATAGAGCTGGTTCCAGTCCTGCAGGACCTTGTAGGGAGCGGCGGCGAGCTCCTTGTCATTGCGGGCAAGTGCGGCCGCCACCATCGGCAGCTCGTGGGCATTGGTGCCGAGCGCCTCCAGATCGTTGTCCATGGCGAGGAGCACGTTGCTGGAGCCGGAGAAGGAGGCGCCGATGCCTTCCTTCAGCGCCTCGACGCACCAGCGCTGCCACAGAAAGCTGTGCCGGCGGCGGGTGCCGAAGTCGGAAATGCGCAGGCTCGGATAATGCCGCAGCTGCTCGACCTTCGACCACATCCTGGCCTTGGCGCGCGCATAGAGCACGTCGAGCGTGAAGGGGCCGAGACCCTTCATCGCGGCGCGCGAGCGCAGTTCGTTGATGATCGCCAGCGCCGGAATCTCCCACATCGTCGTCTCGACCCAGCGGCCGCGGAAGGCCAGCTCGAACTGACCGTCGCGGCGCGACAGCTCGTATTCGGGCAGGCGGAACTTGGCGAGCCAGCTGAGGAATTCCGGCGAGAAGATCTGCTTGCGCCCATAGAACGTGTTACCGGCGAGCCAGATCATCTCCTTCTTGGTGAAACGCAGGGTGCGGGCGTGATCGAGCTGGTCGCGCAGCTCCTGTTCGTCGATCTCCTCGGCGAGACGCACGGTCTTGGTGCGGTTGATCAGCGAGAAGGTCGCGTCGACATCCGGATAGAGCTGCCAGATCATCTGCAGCATCAGCAGCTTGTAGAAATCCGTATCCAACAGGCTGCGGATGATCGGATCGAGCTTCCAGGTGTGGTTATAGACCCGCCGCGCGATATCGGTCTTGGGCATCTGCGACTACGCTCCTTCTGGATCCCCATGGGCCATAGCGATCGATTGATCCTGCTTCGGGCTAGAGCAACTCGACGCCCGCCTCGCGCATACGCCCAGTCATCGCGGCAAGCGATCCGTTGAGATCGATGCCGCGACAGGCGCCGAGCACGACGGAGGTCGAAAAACCCTGGGCGACTGCATCGAGCGCCGAGTAGGCGACGCAGAAATCGGTTGCCAGACCGCAGAGGGTCACCTTGGATATTCCACGCTCGTGCAAATAGCCGGCGAGGCCCGTCGGGGTCCGGTGGTCGTTCTCGAAGAAGGCCGAATAGCTGTCGATTTCGGTGCGGAACCCCTTGCGCACGATCAGTTCCGCCGTCGTCCACCGCAAAGCGGGGTGAAAATCGGCGCCCGGGCTGCCCTGGACGCAATGATCGGGCCAAAGCGTCTGCTCGCCATAGGGCATCGTCACCGTCTGGAAAGGCGCCTTGCCGGGATGGCTCGACGCGAAGCTCGAATGGCCGGCCGGGTGCCAGTCCTGCGTCAGGATGACGTGCCGGGCCCCTTCGATGAGGCGGTTGACGATCGGCACGACTTCATCGCCATCCTCGACCGCGAGCGCGCCGCCCGGGCAGAAGTCATTTTGCATGTCGATGACGATCAGGGCATCTTCAGCCATGGCCACTCCTCGCGATCGCCGGCGGACATTGGCGGTCGGCAAATCGATTTAAGCGCAAGATCAATCACAGAACGCGCGAGGCGGCAAGCATGTTCACCGGCGGCGGCCGCTCGGCGCGAATGATGGCAAGCCTCTAAAGGCGATCGATTCTAGGATGTTAACGCGCGGCGCGGGCGGGCGCGGCTCCGTTTCAGAAGCGTGGCCTGTGGGGACGTGACTCCCCCACGTGACCATCAATTGTTGAGATCGTTCAGGTTGTCGGCGATGCTGACGCCGGAATTCGCAATGCCGATCGGCCGCGCGATGAATTCCATGAACTTGGAGATGTCGACCGAGGGGTGGCGCGAGGCGTAGATGACGTCGCGGTTCTTGATCGGGAAGGTCTGTCCGACGATCAAACTGTCGGGGTTCGTCATGTTGAAACGGTAGACGATCGGATAGCGGCCGACCCTGTCGGGCTGCATGCCCTTGCTCAGCATCGTGTTGAAACGCTCCCGGCCGAGCAGGCTCATGACGATGTCCGGCTCCTCGTAGCGGAAGACGAAATAGCCCTTCGCATCGATGGTGCGATCCGCCCCGCCGCCGGCCAGCGCCACGGCTTCGAGCAGGTTCAGATCGTTGGCGCCGAATTCGACGCGCTGGTTGGCCCGCACCTGGCCGAGGATCGTGAAGGTGCGCGGGTCGCGGGTAACGAAAATCTGGTCGCCCTGCTTGACATGGATGTTTTCCGACGGGCTCTCGATGATCGACTTCAGCAGAACCGTTCCGGTCTTCTTGCCGCGCACCAGCGTGACATAGGTCTCGTAGGGCTGCGCCGAGGGACCACCGGCCTTGGCGATGACCTCGTTGATCGTTTCGCTGACCAGATTGAGCGGCACCACCGACGGGCGGCCGACGGCGCCGGAGACGGTGACGATGCGCGACGCGGTCGAGGTGCTGGTGACAATGACGTCCGGCTCCACGGCCTTCTGCTTCAACGCGTCGAGGATCGCCTGGCGCGCCTGCTCCAGCGTCAAGCCGGCGAAGCGAACGGAGCCGACATAGGGGATTGCCGCCTTGCCGTCCGGCTGGACGACGAGGTCGATGCTCGTTTGTTTCGATTCCGTTGTGGAAAACAGGCCGTCGCTGCCCGCCTCGAAGATGGTGACCTTCAACTGGTCGCCGACGCCGATCACTACCTGGCCGACCCCGCCGCCAATGCCGAAGCGGCGGCTCAGCGTCGTCGCCACATATTCGGAAACGAGCCGTGCGGACTGGCCGTCGATATCGATGATATCGAAAACGGTGGCGTTCCTCCTGCCGATCTCCGATCCCGACTGGCCGGCTTCTGCGACGATGGCGCTTGTCAGTGGCCCCTCGCCCGGTACAGCCTGACATCCCGCAAGTGCGGTACAAAGCAGAAGGGCAGTCACTCGTTTCACTACTTCACTCCGTATTCGGCACAGCGATGATTCTGTTCAAAGATCTGCGCCGCATCCTTCCCGGCAGGATCCGCCGGTCCCTGAAAAGCACAATCGCCGTCCCACAACAAGCCACCCGCCGTTAAGCTGGCCAAAATATTCGGCACTGCGCCTTTCCGGTCATACCCGCTCGAAATCGGTTACGAACTGTCGCCGTAATTGTGTTGGACGCGGGCGGCGGGACGTTTATCTAGGCCTTTGGGGTTGAAAGCTAGGCACTATGAGTTAAAAGCTCGCTAATACAGCAGGGGGGACATTAAAGGGGAAAACCACCCAGCAAATGTATCGTCGGTTGCAATTTTCGTTTGGCTCTGCAATTGGCTAGGACAATTTAAGGGCAGTTCTAGAGCGTTTGATCATACATGACTGTTGAAATCATAGGGCGTGCATGCCTGGCACCTGGAGCGCAATCGCCGCAGGCGCTCTTCAAAATTCTGCGTCAAGGCATGTGCACCGTTACCAGCGTGCCGGGCGATCGTTGGGACTTGGCGCGCTTCTGGCACCCGGTGATGGGAACGCAGGGCAAAACCTATTCGTTTGCCGCCGGCGTTCTCGAGACGATCTATGATTTCGACCCGGCCGTATTCGGCATGTCGCAGCGCGAGGCGATGTATATGGACCCGCAGCAGCGGGTGCTGCTGCAGCTCGCCTGGCGTGCGCTCGAGGACGCAAATATATCGATAGCGTCGCTGCACGGGGAGAATGTCGGCGTCTATGTGGGCGCATCGAGCCTCGATCACGCCAACCTGACGGTCGAGGACCCGGCTGCCGCCGGCCCTTACTTCATGACGGGCAATACGCTCTCGATCGTCTCCAACCGCATATCGCACGTCTTCGGGCTGAGTGGCCCGAGCATGACGGTCGACACTGCCTGTTCCTCCTCGCTCGTCGCGCTCGACCAGGCGATGCGGGCGCTCAACGCCGGCGAGATCGACACGGCGATCGTCGGCGGCGTCAATATTCTCGCTCATCCCCTCCCTTTCGTCGGCTTCGCCCAGGCGCGCATGCTGTCGCCGGAGGGCCTCTGCCGCGCCTATGACAATGACGGCGCCGGCTATGTCCGGGCGGAAGGCGGCGTCGTCTTCGTCCTGCGGCGCTCGGACCGGGCCCGTCGGGAAAGGGACCGGAGCTATGCGAGGATCGTCGCCTCCGGCGTCAACTCGGCCGGTCGCACCAACGGCATCTCGCTCCCTTCGCGCGAGGCGCAGGCCAATCTGCTGAAAGCCATCTACGAGGGCAACGGCATCGATGCCAACCAGGTGGCCTTCGTCGAAGGCCATGGCACAGGCACCAAGGTCGGCGACCCGGCGGAGGTGTGGTCCATCGGCACGGTCATCGGCGCCAAGCGCCGGGCTCCGGTGCCGATCGGCTCCATCAAGTCGAATATCGGCCACACCGAGCCGGCTTCGGGCCTGTTCGGCATGATGAAGGCCGTGTTGGCGCTCGAGCACAATTACCTTCCGGCGTCGCTGCATTTCGATACGCCGAACGAGCATATCGATTTCGACAGCCTCAATGTTCGCGTGACGGCCAATCCGATCGAACTCCTGAAGGGCAAGCGCGCCCGGCTCGCCGGCATCAACTCCTTCGGCTTCGGTGGCGCCAACGCCCATGTCGTCATCAGCGATCCGGACCCGGTCCCGCAGGAGAGGGCCACGGCCGGCTCGGCGGGACAAGTGTTTCTCGCGAGCGCCCACACGCAGTCGAGCCTCGAAAACCTGCTCCGGGACTACAAGGCAACGTTTGCGGGTGCCTCCAAGGAAGAGACGCGGGCCATCATCGCCGCCTCGGGCGCGAACCGCACCCATATGCGCCACCGTTTTGCCGCGCGCAGCGACCATCCCGAAGACATCGTCCGGGCGATCGCCAGCTACCTCGAGAAGCCAGGTTCCGATATCGGGGAAGTCGGCGAGGCGCCGCTCAAGAATGCGCAGGTTGCCTTCGTCTTCTCCGGCAACGGCTCGCAATGGGCCGGCATGGGCGTCGAGGCCTTCCGTGAAAACCTGCACTTCCGCCAGTCCTTCACCTCTGTCAGTGCCCTCTTTAGATTCCACTCGGATATCGATCTCAAGGACCTGCTGACCGACCCGGAGCTGGACAAGCGGCTCGCGGACACCAAGGTCGCCCAACCCCTGCTGTTCGCGATCCAGGCGGCGCTTTCAGACTCGCTCGTGGCGATGGGGATCAAGCCGGCCGCCGTGTTCGGGCATTCGGTCGGCGAGATCGCCGCAGCCTATGCGGCAGGCGCCCTGTCGCTGGTCGATGCCGTGTCGATCGTCGCGAAGCGCTCGCTGCACCAGGACCTGCTTGCGGGCGAGGGCACGATGGCAGCCGTGATGCTCGGCGAGGAGGCGGCCGCCGCCTTCGCGCAGGCGCGGGGCCTCGACGAGGTCTGCGTCGCAGCCGTCAACGCGCATAATTCGGTGACGATTTCCGGCCCGGCACACGAGGTCACCGCGTTCCGCGACGCCGCCCGCAAGGCGAAGATCCCCGTCCAGATCCTCGACATCAACTACCCGTTCCACCATCCGATCATCGACCAGGCGAAGGAGGCATTCCTTGCCGATATTCCCGATATCGCCCCGCGTCGGACGGAGCTGACCTACCTCTCGACGGTTACCGGCAGTGCTCTCGACGGTACGGAGCTCGATCCGGATTATTGGTGGAAGAATGTCCGCGAGCCGGTGCGCTTCCAAGCGGCCACCGATGCCGCGCTCGCGCTCGGCTGCCGGTTATTCATCGAAATCTCTCCGCGACCGATCCTCGCCTCCTATGTCAAAGAGACGATCAAGCAGGCGGCGGTTCCGGCAGCGGTGGTGCCGACCCTGCTTCGCGATGCCGGAGAGAGGGGGCAGGACCCGATCTCCGCATCGATGGCGCGGGCCGTCGCGCACGGTGCAGCGGTCGACCGGCCGCGTGTCTACGGCAAGCGCGACGCGTTCATAGAGCTGCCGAGCCTGCCGTTCGAGCCTATCGAGCTGCGCCCGCAGACCACCACCGATGCGACCGACCTCTTCGGCCGCTCCGGCAAGGCCTACCGCCTTATTGGCTGGCGCGGCGATCCCAACAGCGGCAGCTGGAAAAACCATGTCGACGCGCATCTTTTCCCGGATCTCGCCGAACACGTCGTCGACGGCAAGGCGATCCTGCCGGGCAGCGGTTTCATCGAGATCGCCGTCTCCGCGGCACAGCAATATTATGGCAGCGACGAGGTCGAGATCACCAATCTCGAGATCGTGCGGCCGCTCGAACTCAGCGACAGCCGGATCGTGGAACTCTCGACCATCCTGTCGCCAGAGACGGGCGACATCGAGATCCGTTCGCGTGAGCGCCTGTCGGAGGACGACTGGACGGTGCATGCGGTGGCGAGAAGCCGCAAGCCGATAGCCGGTGCGAACGGAAAGCATCCGTCCATCTCCGGCCTGGCCAAGACAGGCATCGTCACTCCGGCAATGGCCTATGACACGGCCAAGCATTTCGGGCTCGACTACGGCCCGCATTTCCAACTGCTGACCCGGGCGGTCGCCTACGGGGAGCGGCTGATCGATGTCGAACTGAAGGCTCCGGCTGGATCGGGGCATCCCCTCGTCAGCTATGCACTCCACCCGATCTCCGTCGACGCGACCTTCCACGGGCTGGTGGCGCTCTTCGATCGCTTCACCGGCGACAAGGGCGGCGCGCCTTATATTCCGGTCCGCTTCGGTTCAGTGCGCGTCGTCAATGCAGGCCGGCCGATTGCGCGTGCGACGGTTGAGATCGACAGCGTCAGCGCCAATTCGATCAAGGCCCGGTTCCATTTCTTCGATGCGGCGGGCGAACCGATTGCGCATTTCGACGATTGTCGTTTCCGCCGGACCTATCTGCGCAAGCACAAGACGCTCGACAGCCTATCCTTCCATTATGAGGCGGTGCTGTCCGACGTGATCCTGCCCGGCACGAAGCGCGCGGGGGCGGCCCCCGCGAAGCTGACGGAACCGGCCGCCGCCAACAGCGGCGTCGACAATGCAACGCTGCTCTTCAATGCAGCCATCTATCGCGCCTGTCATGAGATCGCGCACAAGCTGGCGCGCGGAAAGAGCACGATCCCGGATAATCGGTTGCCCGGCGATTTCGCGTTTCAATGCTTCTTAACGAACTGCTTCTACGCTCTCGAGGACGCGGGGCTCTGCGAACATCAGAACGGCAGCTGGAGAGTTGCGCCGGAGTTTACGCTTCCCTCCATCGAGGAGATTCTCGGCGAACTCTATGGCGAGCGCCCCGACCGCGCCGTGGAAGCGGTACTGATCAACAACGCCTATGCGGAAGCGCTGAGCCGTCTCGATATGCTGCTGGCGCGAACGGCCGACGGCGAAACGGCGGCTTTCAACGCCGGCTTTATCAGCGAGGCGACGCTCGATCACCAGACCGTCCACTCGGTGGCAAGTCGTTCACGCATGGATCAGGTCCTCGGCATGGTCGAACAGGCCCTGGACGCACAGGTGGGCGGCGCACGCCTGCGCATCGTCGAGTTGGGCAGTGTCTCCGCCGGCTTCACGCGGCGCTTGGCCGACCTGGCGGCAAGGCATGGAACGACCCTTTCGGTCGTCGAGCCGCGCGACAATGCCCAGCGCAATCTCGAGATCGCTTTCGAGGAAGACGCCCATGTGCGCATTCTGAAGAAGAGCGATTTCGCTGCGATCGGGCCCTTCGATCTCGCCGTCAGCGCTTCCGACAACCTGTACCCGTTGATCGAAGAGGAAGCCGGAGTCCGCTCCGCGCTGCGTTCGATGTTGCGGGAAAGCGGCGCGCTCGTTGCTGCCGTCAGTGCTCCGTCGATCTTCGGTGACTTCGCCTTCGGCCTCTCCGACGGCTGGTTCGAACGCAGTCAGACGGCGGAGTTCCCGATCGGCAGGCTCGCCGCTGCGTCGCACTGGCAGAAATGTCTGGCCGATCTCGAGCTCAACGAGGTCGACGTCAGCGATTGCGAGTGCCCCCATGGCCATACGATTCTGATCGAAGCGCGCGGCACGAGCATCGCGACAGGGCCGATGACCAGCGAGGCTGGCGTGGTTCCCTTTTTGCTGATCGAAACGGGCACCCTGCCCAGTTCGGTCCCAGCCGAGGCCATCCCGGTCGTCGTCTCTGGCGACATGGCCGCTGATGTCGCCGCGCTCGGGCCAGCGCTCGACAGGCTCGACGGAACGCCGGTCCGCGCGGTGTTCGTCTCTGCGACGGCAGACCAGATTGGCGACGAAGACTCCGACTTGCTGCAGACGCAGGTGCTGGCGCTCAGCGCCTTTGCCGAAGCGCTGAAGCAGCGCGTTGGAAACGGCGAGCCTGCCGGAGCCGAGCGTCCCCGTCTCGTGCTGGTCGCACCGGGCGGCGCTCCGGTTTCGGAATCGGCAAGCTCAGGCGTGAATTCGGGATTGTGGACATTCGTCCGCGTGTTGCAAAACGAGTACGAGTTCCTCGACGTTCACGCGCTCGATGTCTGCGACCACGCGGAAGCGGATCATGTGGAGTTGCTTGCCTCGGCGCTGCCGCTGCTCGCGATCGAAGGCTCGAACCGCGAATGGCTGCTTGATCGGAAGACGGGCCTGGTCTCGGAGATCCGCGCCGTATCCGGCCCCGCCGCCAAGACCGAAGGAAAGACCGGGGCTTTCCCGGCCGCGACCATTCGCCAGCGCGTCAGTTCCCAGGTGAGCAGCATCGCCTGGGAAGAAACCGACGTGCCGCGGGCCGGACTGGGTGAAATCGTCGTCTCCGTTGCCGCCACGGGGCTCAACTTCCGCGATGTCATGTGGGCCATGGGCCTGTTGCCGGAAGAAGCGCTTGAAGACGGCTTCGCCGGTGCGACGATCGGCATGGAGCTTTCCGGCCATGTGGTCGAAGTCGGCGAGGGCATTGACGATCTCGCGGTCGGCGATGCGGTCATGGCGATCGCCTCCTCCGCCTTCTCGACACACGCGGTCGTCTCCCGGGCGGGCGTCGCCAAACTGCCGCAGACGATCAGCCCGGTGGCCGCCGCCACCCTGCCGGTCGCCTTCCTCACTGCCTATTATGCGATGGTCGAGCTCGGCCGAATCCGGGCCGGCGAGACGATCCTCATCCACGGCGCTGCCGGCGGGGTCGGCCTCGCCGCACTCCAGGTTGCCAAGCTGAAGGGCGCCAAAGTCATCGCGACGGCCGGTACCCGCGAGAAGCGGCGTTTCCTGACGATGCTCGGAGCCGACTACGTCTTCGATTCCCGGTCGCTCGGCTTCGTCAACGAAGTTCGTGCCGTCACCGGCGGGGAAGGCGTGGATCTCGTCCTCAACTCGCTCTTCGCCGAGGCGATGGAGCAGAGCCTTGCCCTCGTCAAGCCCTTCGGGCGGTTCCTGGAACTCGGCAAGCGCGACTATTACGCCGACAGCAAGATCGGCCTCCGGCCGTTCCGCCGCAACATTAGCTATTTCGGCATCGACGCCGACCAGCTCCTCGTCAACCAGCCGGAGCTGACCAGGCGGATCTTCCTGGAGATCGGCGAACTGTTCGATGAGGGCAGGCTGACGCCGCTTCCCTATCGTGCCTTCGACTTCGACGAGATCGGCAATGCGTTCCGGCTGATGCAGAATGCCGGCCATATCGGCAAGATCGTCGTGCTGCCGCCGGTCGCCGGCCAGCACGAGATCGCCGCGAAGCGGCGCCGGGGCATGAAGGTCGATCCGGACGGCATGCATCTGGTCGTCGGTGGTATCGGCGGCTTCGGACTGATGGCGGCCAATTGGCTCGTCGAGAAGGGAGCGCGCAACATCGCGCTCTGCTCGCGCCGTGGCCAACCGGATGCCGCGACGAGCGCGATGATCGATCGCTGGAAGAAAGCCGGCGTGGCGGCCTCGCTGCACGCCTGCGACGTCACCGATGCCGCTGCCGTCGAAACGCTTCTCGCGACCCTTCGGTCGCAGGCGCCGCTGCGCTCGATCGTGCATGCGGCAATGGTGCTCGACGATGCGCTGATCAGCAACCTGACCCGCGGACGCAACCGGCCGGTCATCGACGTGAAAGCGAAGGGCGCGGCGATCCTCGACCGGCTGACGCGCGCGGACACGCTCGACAACTTTATCCTGTTCTCCTCGGCAACGACGCTCGTCGGCAATCCGGGCCAGGCCAACTATGTCGCCGCCAACGGCTATCTCGAGGGTCTCGCCCGCGCACGCCGCTCGGAGGGGCTGGCGGGGCTGGCAGTCGGCTTCGGCGCCATCGCCGATGCGGGTTATCTGACGCAGAACGCGGAGGTGAACGACCTTCTCGCCAAGCGCATCGGCAAGACGGCGCTCAAGGCCCAGGTGGCGCTCGATATGGTGGAGAGCCATATCGCTGCCGATCCGGGCAGCGTCGATGCCGCGGTGGTGATGATCTCGGAGATCGACTGGGCGGCGGCGCGCAATCTCCCGGTGGCCCGCAACGCCCTCTTCGAGGTGATCCTGCGCGGCGCCGACCAGCACGCCTCCGGCGCAGAAGGCACCAAGCTGGACCTCGTCGCAATGATCGAGGGCAAGTCGCCGCAGGAGGCGGAGGACATCCTGTTCGATCTGGTCGCGAGCGAGATCGCCGCCATTCTCCGCGTGGCCAAGGATACGGTGACGCGCGGCAAGATCCTGAAGGAAATCGGCCTCGACAGCCTGATGGCGGTCGAGCTCGGCATCAGCTTCCAACAGAATACCGGATTCGACATGCCGCTCAGCGGTGTCGCCGACAGCACGACCGTCGGAGACGTTGCGCGCAAGCTCTATGAAAAGGTAAGCAAGCGCGATCAGAGCGACGAGGCCGAGACCACCGACGACAAGCTCGTCACCGAACTGACGCAACGCCATATCGGAGCAGCCAAGGAAAAAGCACTGAGCCAATGAGCAACGACGGAAACGGCCAGACCTTCTCCAAGATGAACAGCAGTCTGAAGGAGAACCTGCTGGACAGGATGAGGAACACCCATCAATCCTCCGAGCGCAACCGGATGGCGCGCTCGGAGCGGGACTTGCCGCCTGCCCCGCGTCGCCAACAAGCTCGCTTCGAGGACCTGCCGGAATATAAGCAAGTGCAGGCACAGAAGTTCGCGAGCGAGCAGCTCGGCATCGCCAATCCGTTCTATCGGGCGCATCAGACGGCGGCGGGCGCGACGACGGTGATCGATGGGCGCAAGCTCATCAACTTCGCTTCCTATGACTATCTCGGCCTGAACAGGCACGCCCACGTGCTCGACAGGGCGCGCGAGACGATCGAAACCTTCGGGATTTCCGCCTCGGCGAGCAGGCTTGTTGCGGGCGAAAGACCGGTGCATGTCGAGCTCGAGGAGCGGATCGCCCGCTTCTACGGCGTCGATGCGGCCGTTTGCTTCGTCAGCGGCTATCTCACCAATGTGGCCGCCATCGGCTGCCTGTTGGGGCCAAAGGACCTCGTCATCCATGACGAGTTCATCCACAACAGCGCCCTTGCCGGCATCAAGCTTTCGGGCGCCGCGCGCCGCCTGTTCAAGCACAACGACACGGCCGACCTGGAACATGTGCTGCGCACCGTTTCCGGCGACTATCGCCACATCATGGTGATCGTCGAAGGCATCTATTCGATGGATGGCGACGTCGCCAACTTGCCGGCACTTCTGAAGCTCAAGGCCGAATTCGGCTTCTGGCTGATGGTGGACGAAGCCCATTCGCTGGGCGTCCTGGGCCGACGGGGCAAGGGCCTGGCGGAGCATTTCGGCGTTGATCCGCACGAGGTCGACATCTGGATGGGAACGCTGTCGAAAACCACTTCGAGCTGCGGCGGCTACATCGCCGGCAGCGAGGCACTTGCGGCGGTGCTCAAGGCGTCGGCCGGCGGCTTCGTCTACAGCGTCGGCCTCGCGCCCGTTCTCGGCGCGTCGGCGGTTGCGAGCCTCGACGTTCTCGAACGGGAGCCGGAGCGCACCGCAGCGCTGAGGCGCAATGGCGCCCTGTTCCTGAAATTCGCCCGGGAGGCCGGTCTCGACACCGGCTTGAGCGGCGGTTACTCGGTCGTGCCGGTGATCGTTGGCGATTCCCTCAGGGCGGTACAGCTTTCGAACGACCTGCACGCCGCCGGCATCAACGTGCTGCCGATCATCCATCCCGCCGTCCCGGAAGGCATGGCGCGGCTGCGCTACTTCATCACCAGCGAGCATACGGAGGAGCAGATCCGCCGCACCGTGACGCTGACCGCCGAGCGCCTGACGGATCTCACTGAACGGAATTTCGGCCTCGGCGGCGTCGATATCGACCAGATGCTGAAGGCGCTCTCGGCGCGCTAGAGCGGGATGAGGAAAAGCGTGCGCGGTTTTCCGCCCAAATCCCGCTCCGACTTCCTAGAATAGATCGCCGCTCGCGTCAAAGCCGCGGCGGCAGGCAGGCTAACTGCATGACCCATGTGATCATAACCGGCGGTTCCAGCGGCATCGGCCTGGCACTCGCATCCCTGTATGCGGTCCGCGGCGCGCGGCTGTCGCTCATTGCGCGCTCGCGCGATCCTCTGGAACTGGCGGCACGGAAGCTCGTCGCCAAATACGGTGCCCGGGCCGAGGATATCCATATCGAAACCGCCGATGTCGCGAGGGAGGAAGCGATCGACTCGGCGATCGGCCGCTGCGTCGAGGCGCTGGGCCCCTGCGATGTTCTCGTGACCTCCGCGGGCGTTGTCGAACCGGCACCTTTCGAAGACATGTCGAGCGCCGCCTTTCGCCGCCAGATGGAAACGAATTTTTCCGGCACCGTGCACGCGGTACGCGCCGTCTACCCGGACATGGCGCGGCGGCGCACCGGGCATATCGTGATGATCTCCTCGGGTTCCGGACTGATCGGCATCTACGGCTACACGTCCTATTGCGCGTCGAAGTTCGCCCTGCGCGGCTTTGCCGAGGCGCTGCGCAGCGAAGCCCGCTGCCATGGCGTCGGCGTATCGGTGAGCTTTCCACCGGATACGGAGACGCCGCAGTTCGAGCGGGAAATCGCAGAGCGCCCGCGCGAAGCAAGCGTGGTGATGGGTGCCGTCCGTCCCTGGAGCGCCGAAGCCGTTGCCCGGAAGATCGTCAAAGGCGTCGAAGGGAAACGGTTCGAAATCTATTTCGGCCTCACGCTTTTCCTCCTCGGGCGCTTCGGACCCGCCGTTCGGCCGCTGGTCGACTGGTGGTTCGACCGGGCGATCGCGCGCAGCCGTGGACGGTGACTGTCGAGCGCCCTGCCGCGCTTGTGCCCGCCATCGTTAGCATTTAAGTGTCGGGCGGAGACCCTGCCGGCGCGGCGCGGAAATGGCTCGAAGGTAACGGATTGGCGCTACTGCCCTTTGAATTGCACGACTATCCAGCAGCGTTGACGCTCGGCTGCTATCTGCTGTCCTGCGGGGTGATCTTCTTCACCGACCGCTTTGCGCTGCCGAAGCGCGAGCGGCGAAAGAATGCGTCTCCCCATGGCCGCAACCAGGATATCGTCGATGTCCTCGCCAGGCTGCCGGTTATAGCACTCGTTTTTGCCGGCTTCTTCGCGATCTCCTGGCGGCCGCTCTACGCGGCTGCCGGGACGATGAGCTTCTTCATCATCTTCACCGGCATCTCCCGTGCAAAATTCAAGTTCATCCGCGAGCCGCTGGTCTTCTCGGACATCGCCCTCGTCGCCGACGTGTTCAAATACAAGTCAATCTTCTACGCGACGTCGCTGAACGTCGTGTTCTGGGTCGTCGCCTTTCTCTACGTCTTCGGCGTCTCGGGCCTCTATATGTATTTCGAGCCGACGGTCCTTCCGGCCAGAGACAAGCTGTTCTGGATTCTGGTGATGATCGTGATCGCCGCCGGACCCTGGCTCCTGCTTTTCTACGGCCCGGTCAACCGCCCGACGGCGGCACTCGTGCAGCGGCTGGTGGGAAAGAAGGTCAACCTCAAGATGAGCACGGTGCGCTTCGGCACCTTCGGCTCGGTGGTCTTCCACTTCATCGTCTGGCTGGGGGTCAAGCGCGAGAAGATCGTCGCCGAGCTCTCGGTACGCCTGCGCGCCGCGGTCCATGATCTGATCGGCCATGAGGAGGCGCCGCTGATCGTCGTCTGGCAGTCGGAATCCTTCATCGACATGCGGCATTTCGGCGTGGACACGATCAAGCTGCCGGCGATCGACAGGCTGCGCCAACAGGCGGTGCAGTGGGGCCGGCTGAGCAACGTTTTCGAAGGCGGCTACACGCTGCGCACCGAATTCGCCGTATTGAGCGGCCTTGTGCCGGACGATATCCACGTCGATGCGAGCTATCCCTATCTCCGCGCCGCCCACTATGCCGATGCCGTCTGGCCGGGGAAGTTGAAGCGGGCCGGCTGGCGCACGCATTTCATTCATCCCTATGACCGGACATTCTTCCTGCGCCACAAGGCGATGCCGCTATTGGGGTTCGAGAAGCTGACCATGCTCGATGCCTTCGACCATGATCCCTCTCAAGACGGCCTTTACGTTTCCGATGCCGCGCTGACCGCGAGGGTTCTGGAGGAGACGCGGAAGCTTCCCGACGACGATAGCGGGCTCTTCTTCGTCGCCTCGATGGCCAATCATGGCCCTTGGGAGCCCGGTCGTGCTGGAACGCTCACCAATCCGGTCGATATCTACCTGGCGATCCTTCAGCAATCGGATGCCGCGCTGAAGAAGCTGGTCGACGGTCTCGAGAGGCTTGATCGCCCCGTATGGCTCGTCTTCTACGGCGATCATGCGCCCCTCCTGAAGTCCTTTGCCGATCCTTTTCCCGACCCGCGTACGGATTATTTCATCGTCCCGCTGGCCAAGGCCCGCCCGGCAAATCACCGTCCCAAACTTCCGCAGGACGAGGACCCGTGGAACCTCCTGCGTGCGCTGCTCAGGCACGCCAATCTGCACAAGGACGCGCTGCAATAGCAGCGACCGCGGGGAAAGTTGCAGCAATGAAGGCAGGCACCACGATTGAGCAGCGGCCACGACGGACATTCCTGTTCCTGCAGGGCCCCTCGTCGCCGATCTTCGCCAAGATCGCCACGCGGCTCGAGGCCCACGGCCATACCTGCCTGCGCATCAATCTCAATGCCGGCGACCAGATCTTCTGGCGACGGGGCGGCGCGCACAATTATCGCGGCTCGATCACCAATTGGGCCGGTTTCGTCGAGGAATTCATCCGCCGCCATTCCGTCAGCGACCTCGTCCTCCTCGGCGAGGAACGCCCCTACCACCAGATCGCCGTCGCTTCGGCGCGCCGGCTCGGGGTCGAGATCTTCGTCGTCGAAATGGGCTATCTGAGGCCGGACTGGTTGACGCTCGAACGCGGCGGCATGTCGTCCAACTCGCATTTCCCTGCCGACCCGCAGCAGATCTTGCGAGCGGCGGCGGGGCTGCCGGAGCCGGACTGGCGGCGGCGGCATACCCAGACCTTCCTTGCCGAAGCGGCCTATGACCTCCTTTACAATCTGCCGAACGTCTTCCTCTGGTTTCTTTTCCCCGGCTATCGCCGGCACGCGATCTTTCATCCGCTGGCGGAATATGCCGGCTGGGTGAGGCGCCTGACGACAAGCAAGCGCCAGTGCAACGCGGCGGATAGATTGATCGCCTCGCTCTCATCCGCAGGAGCGTCCTACTTCGTCTATCCGCTGCAACTCGAGACCGACTTCCAATTGCGGGCGCACTCGCCCTTCACCAGTCAGAAGGAGGCGATCGGCGACATCCTGCAGTCCTTCTCACGCCACGCGCCGGCGGCAACCAAGCTTGCCATCAAGGTTCACCCGCTCGACAACAGCCTCATTCCCTGGCGCAGGATCATCACCCACCAAGCGGCAGCGCTTGGGATCGGCGCGCGCGTCGTCTATCTCGAGGGCGGAAATCTGGATCTGCTGACGGAGAAGAGCGCTGGCATGGTGACGGTCAACTCGACCGCCGGGCTGCATGCCTTGAAACAGGGCAAGCCTGTGAAGGTTCTCGGAAAAGCCGTTTTCGACATTGCAGACATGACCGACCAGCAGCCGCTTGATGCGTTCTGGGAGGCGCCGCAGCCACCGGATCCGGATTTGAGCGCGGCAATGTTCCGGTTGATGGCGGCCTCGATCCAGGTCCGCGGCAATTTCTATTCCGTCGCGGGCACCGATGCCGGAGCTGACGCTATCGCCGAGCGGCTGCATCGCAACACCGTCAACGAACCCGGTGCGTTCATCGATCCGCCGCCCCGGCAAAAGCCGGCAAAGAGGGCGGCCGCGTCCGGTCAGGCAACGCCGGCGCGCAACAGGTCGTGAATATGCAGGATGCCTTCAGGTACCCCCGCCTCGTCGACAAGGAACAGCACGGTGACCTTGTGCTCCTGCATGAACTCCATGGCGGCGCTGGCGAGTAGGTCTGCCTGCACCACCTTCGGATGATGCGACATGACGTCTTCGACCGGCTGGCTGAGCAGGTCGCCGGCCATGTGCCGGCGCAAGTCGCCATCGGTGATGACGCCGACGAGCACACCGCCTTCGTCGATGATACCGATGACGCCGAAGCCCTTCGCCGACATCTCGATGACAGCTTCGCTCATCGGCCGGCCGACGGCGAGCAGCGGCATCTGGTCGGCCAGATGCGCGAGTTCGTGTACCAGGCGCAATTGCGCGCCAAGCTTGCCGCCGGGGTGGAAAGTCTTGAAGTCCTCGGCGGAAAAACCGCGCCGCTCCAGAAGCGCGATCGCCAGCGTATCGCCGACAGCGAGCTGCAGCATAGCCGAGGTCGTCGGTGCCAGCCCGTGCGGACAGGCCTCCGGTACCTTCGGAAGCACCAGGGCGATTTCGGAATTGCGCGCCAGGATGCTGTCGCGGTTCGATGAGATCGACACGATCGGCACCTTGAAGCGCTTGGCGTAGGTCAGCATGTTGGCGAGTTCCGCCGTCTCGCCGGACCAGGAGAGCAGGATCAGCACGTCATCGGAAGTGACCATGCCGAGATCGCCGTGGCTCGCCTCGGTCGGGTGGACGAAATAGGCGGACGTGCCGGTGGAAGCCAAGGTCGCGGCGATCTTGCGGCCGATATGCCCGCTCTTGCCGACGCCGGAAACCACGACGCGGCCGTGCCCGTCGCCGATCAGTTCGACGGCATCGATGAGGCTCTGCGCGAAAGCTGTGTCCGTCGCCAGTTGTTCGGCGAGCGCCTCGATGCCATTCTTTGCCGTCGTTATCGTCCGGCGGATCGAATCCAGAACGGCGCTTGGAGAATGCCCCTCAGCCTTCAAATTTCGCAAGCCCATCTTCAATCCCGGTTCAGAAACAATATGGTCGCAAGCCCGCCTGCAGCGGCTCGCGTAGAACGTAGAAGCCAGATAGGCCCTTTTTTCCCGCAAACCAAGCCTTTCCACGCCGGGTTTCGGTCAAACCAGCCAATTTTCGCGGCGCGCACGTCGATGGATTCGATTTTCCACAGATGTTTGCGGCGGCAAAGGCCTGCCGCCGGCATACCTATCGACGGCTCCCGCGCATAAACAGCGCGGAAACCGCGGCTTACATTTAATATCTGGGAATCATGGTAGCGGGGGAAATCACGCCGCCGCGCCAGCTTCGTGCTTGGGCGCACCCTGGCCGGCAAGCAGGTGTCCTATGGCCGCACGGGCTTCATCGGCAGAACCGAAGCGCTTCGCGTCGAGATCCCAGACATGATACTTGACCGCCAGGAACTTGAACCGGTCCTGATCCGGGACGACGACGCCAACGGCCTCTCCGCCATATTCGATAACTTGCTTGCTCATGCGAATAACGCTCCTCCACGCGTTCAGCGCGGATCTTTCAATTCTCGGCAAAAGGTGAATTCGGTAAGTTCAGTCAGTCACATTCGGCAAAGCGTGCGAATGAGACCTTTCACTGTTGCACGACAAAGGGAACGCGAGCCGCAGAAGGCGGCGGTCGAGACGATTCCGGACATGTCACTCTCCTTCGGCTGGGCGCGGCGCGAGGTGCCGCGGCGGTTCATGAACAATGTGAGGCGGACTCCTTCCGCGTCACGGCGTGCAAACTAGAATAATCTACCAAATTAGTCAACTACCAAGCCCAGACGGAGAAAAATAATTCCCTGTTTCTGTTTGATAGCTTTGTAGACAATTCCGTTGGGTCCCCTGCAAGGGCATTTTCCTATTTAGGTAGCACCGAATCGGCCTGCAAGTGACGATTCGGATAAAGACAGGACTTTCGGACAAAAAAGGGGCAGCCCCTGGAGGCTGCCCCTGGTTTGTTCGGCAATGATAGTTTGGTGACGTCAGGCCGCCGGCGCGCCGGGCTGCTGCGCGCCTGAACGGCTGGCTTCGCGATCCTTCCACCAGCGGCTGAGGAACAGGAGGATCGGCCCACCGATATAGATCGACGACGTCGTCGCGACGATGACGCCGAAAATCATCGGCCACGCGAAGCTCTGTACCGCCTCGCCGCCCCAGATCGCCATCGGCACCAGCGAAAGCGCCGTCGCCATCGAGGTGAAGATGCATCGCGCGATCACCTGGTTGATGCTCATGTCGATGAGATCGGAGAACGGCATCGACTTGTACTTGCGCAGGTTCTCGCGCATGCGGTCGTAGACGACCACCTTGTCATTCACCGAGTAGCCGATCATCGTCAGCAATGCGGCGATTGCCGTCAGGTTGAAGTCGATGCCGGTCAGCGCGAAGAAGCCGACGGTCTTGGTGATATCGAGCAATAGCACCGCGATCGCGCCGACGGCGAAGTGCCATTCGAAGCGGAACCAGATGTAGAGCAGGATCGCCACCATGGCGAGGCCGACGGCGAGGAAGCCCGAGCGCGCCAGCTCACCGCTGACCGTCGGACCGACGACCTCGGTCCGTTCCAGCGCGGCCCCCGGGATCGCCGTCGCCACCGCATCCTTGATCCTGCTCAGCGCCGCCGTCTGCTCCTGCTCACCGCCCGGCTGACGCTGGACGCGGATCAGCACCGACTGGCCGCCGCCGAAGTCCTGCAGCGCCACCTCGCCGAGATTGAGCTCCTCGAGGCTGTGGCGCAGCGTCGGCAGGTCGATCTTTTCCTTCGACACCGCCTCGACCTGGATGCCGCCGATGAAATCGATGCCGTAGTTGAGGCCAGGCGTGAAGAACAGGATGACCGAGCTGATCGACAGGAAGGCCGAGAAGCCGATGGCCTGGAAGCGACGCTTCATGAAGGAGAAGGTCGGCAGATGCGGGACGCGCCCGAAGAGCGACGGGATTTCCAGCTTCTTCATCTTGCGGCGCACGACGACCTCGCGCATCAGCAGGCGCACGACGGTGACCGAGGTGAACATCGAGATGACGATGCCGAGCATCATGGTGACCGCGAAGCCGCGGACCGGACCACTGCCGAGCCAGAACAAGAGGACCGTGCCGGCAAGCGTCGTGACGTTGGAATCGAGGATTGTCGCATAGGCCTTGTTGAAGCCGACATCGAGCGCCTTCATCGCACCGGCGCCCGCTTCCGTTTCTTCGCGGATACGCGCGTTGATCAGGATGTTGGCGTCGACCGCCATGCCGATGCCGAGAATGATACCGGCGATGCCGGGCAGGGTCAGCGTCGACCCGATCAGGCCGAGAACGCCGATCGTCATGATCGTGTGAAGCACCAGGCCGACATTGGCGATCATGCCCCAGGCGCCGTAAAGGACGACCATCAGCGTCACCACGAGGCCGAAACCGGCAAGACCCGTGTAGAGACCCATGCGGATCGAGTCGCTGCCGAGGTTCGGTCCGACCGAGCGCTCTTCGATGATGGTAAGCGGCGCTGGCAGGGCGCCGGAGCGCAGCAGCGCGGAGAGGACCGTTGCCTCCTCGACCGTGAAGTTGCCGCTTATCTGGCCACGGCCGCCGAGAATCGGTTCGTTGATGACCGGCGCCGTCAGGACCTTGCCATCGAGGACGATGGCAAAGGGACGGCCGACGTTTTCACGGGTGATGTCGGCGAACTGGCGGGCGCCGAGTGAGTCGAAGGCGAAATCCACCACCGGCTGGTTCGTGCGCTGGTCGAAGCCAACCTTCGCATCTTCGAGCCGTTCGCCGGAAATCGCGATGCGGCTTTCGACCGGATATTTGTTGCCATCATTGGCGCCCGGCAGGATATCGACGCCGCGCGGAGCCGGCTGCGTGACATCGGCGGTCTGGTCGAGCATGTGGAAGCTCATCTGCGCCGTCGAGCCGAGGAGCTCGCGAAGGCGCGTCGGATCCTGGAGGCCCGGCAGCTGGACGAGAATGCGGTCCGAGCCGATGCGCTGGATCAGCGGCTCGGCGACACCGACCTGGTCGACGCGGTTGCGGATGATTTCGAGGCTCTGCTCGACCGCCTTCGTCATGCGATCGGAAAGGCCTGCCTCCGTCATGGCGAGCGCGATAACGTCGCCGTTCGTCGTGACCTCGAGCTCAGCAGCGGAGCCGCCAAACCCGACCGTACCGACGGGTGCCGCGAGTTCCTGCAGCTTCGGCAGCACCTTTTCACGATCGGCAGCGTCGGTGACGCTCACCGTCACGCTGTTGCCGCTGATGCGCGCCGAAGAGGCGGAGACACGCTCGCCGCGCAGAACGCGCCGGGTGTCGTCGAGGAGCGAGTTGAGGCGAGCCTTCTGCAGCCCCGCCCCGTCGACCTCGAGCACGAGGTGCGAACCGCCTCGAAGGTCGAGGCCGAGGGTGACCGGCTTGAAGGGAAGGACGGAAGCGAATTGCTCCCGCATGGCCGGCGTCAGAACGCTCGGCACCGCCGCGAGGCATCCGAAGATAATGATCGCGACATAGGCGAGAACCGCCCATCTGGATGTACGCATGTGGAAATTCCAAAAACGCCTGAACACGCCTTCTTGGCACTGCTCGGGCTGGGGTTCATCGAGGCCGGAGATGGAAGCTCCGCCGAATATTCGACCGCTACACTAGGAACGAGGGCGGTCCGCGGATACGCTCACTTTCGTGACGGGAGCCGGTTGGGACTTCCGCACGAGGGAAAGAGTGGGGACGAACGTCCTCGTAGATCGGCAAGGTGGCCGCTTCGACTGTAAGTACTGCGGACGGATCGCCGCCGAGCGTCGACTTTCCGTCGGGTCGCTCGCCGCTGATGCGCAATTCAGGCAAGGCGACGGCGCGGGAAATTTGGCGGGCGGCTGGGCGATCGGGCGATCCGCTGTCGGGCGCGGAGACGTTACCGCTCTGCGCGCCCGCGCGCCCGGAAACGCTTTGCCCGACGGCAATGACCTGCATGGCAAAGGAAGCACAGAACAGCCACAGCACGGCAACGAGCCGGCCGGCCTGCATGTTTCTGCTGCCACCACCCAGAAGGTCCATCGAGGACGCGGTCCCTTTCTCTACAGCGCCGTGCGTCTGTTCAGACGCACAAAGGTCGCTGTAGTACCCCAAAAAATTCTGCATGCTTTTACCCTTAAATCGGCTCCGAATTAAGGAAGCATGCAGTAGGCGCGTTTGGCGCCCGCGAGACGTAATATTCAGCCGATCCCCAGCCTAGTAAAAGAACATGGCCGGATTCGAGCAGGCGCCCTTAACACCATTCCGGGCCGCAAAAGTCAAATGCGCGCTGCGCCCTGACAATCGTCAGCTGCCGACGCCGGCGGTTTTTTCCTGATGGATCTCGATCAGCGACGGGCCCGACCGCGAAGCCGCATCCGCCAGCGCACGCGGCAGGTCCTCGATATTCGCCAGCCGCTCGGCCGGGACGCCATAGGCCCCGGCGGTCATCAGGAAATCCGGCGCCGAAGGCTTGACACCTTCCGGGGTGATACCGGCCTCGACCATGTAGGATTCGATCTCCCGGTAACCGCCATTGTTCCAGACGAGAAAGATCACCCTGGCCGCGGCATCGGCCGCCGAGCCGATCTCGGCCAGCGAGAACTGGAAGCCGCCATCGCCGACAAGGCAGACGACCGGTTTCGTGCGGTCGGCAACCGCCGCGCCGACCGCTGCCGGAGGGGCATAGCCGAGCGACCCGTAACCGGTGGCGGAGTTGAACCAGGCGCGTTGCCGGGGCGCATCGCAATAGAGGTTGCCGGCATAGACCGCCTGGGTCGAATCGCCGACGATGGTGCAGTCCGGCAACGCCTTGTAGATCAGGTCGATGACGCCGATTTCGGCACGCGTCTTTGGTGGCAATTCCTTCAAGGCTGCCTTGCGCGCCGCATCGGCCCGAGACGCGCCGTCCTTTGCCGCCGTATGGCCTGGCAGGAATCCCAGCATTCCTGCCGTCGCCGCCTTTGCGCCGGAAAGGATCGACAGCGCCGCCTGCGGCCCACGCGCCAGCTGCGCGGCGTCGATGTCGGTGCGGATCAGGTTGCGGAGCACCGGAAAGCCGCCATCGGCATAGAGGTCGTAATCGGTCTGGCCCATTTCGGTGCCGAGCGCCAGCACGACATCCGCGTCGCGCAGCAAAGCGCGGACGGCCTTGAGGCTCGGGCTTGCCGGCACGCGCAGGGAATGGCCGGCCAGCATGCCACGGGCGTTGACCGTCGTGACCACCGGCGCACCGATCTGATCGGCAAGCGCACGCACCTCCACCTCGGCCGTCAGCGCGCCGCCACCGCAGAGAATGACCGGGCGCGAAGCTTCGGCGCAGAGGATCGCCGCCCTTTGCAGGGTCTCGCTGTCGGAACGCGGGCGGGTCGCCCCCGCGGGCTTTGTCCCCCGGCTTTCTATCCGCTCGGCCATCACATCGGTCGGGATCTCGATATGCACGGGCCCGGGCCGGCCGGAGAGCAGCACCGCAAAGGCGCGGTCAACGACCAGCGGCAGGTCGGCCGGATTGATGAGCGTGTGCGAATAGAGCGCCAGCGTTTTCATCATTCCCTGTTGGTCGGGCAATTCGTGCAGCAGGCCGCGGCCGTGCCCCAGCGAGTCGCGGCGGTTGACGCCGGAGATCACCAGCATCGGGATCGAATCCTGCCGCGCCTGCGCCATGGCCGTGATCGTGTTGGTAAGCCCCGGCCCGGTAATGACCAGCGCCACGCCCGGCTTGCCGCTGACGCGCGCATAGCCGTCAGCCATGAAGCCGGCACCCTGTTCGTGGCGCGGCGTGACGTGGCGGATTTTCGACGCCCCCAGGCCGCGATAGAGCTCCACCGTGTGAACGCCGGGAATGCCGAAGACGACCTCGACGCCATTTGCCTCGAGCAGATCGACGAGGACCTCGCCGACGGTTTTCATGCCGGAACTCATGCGCGGCGCTCCTCTCTATTCGCGCAGCGTTCGGCGAGAACGGCAATACGCCGGCATGCCTCGTCGATCGCCGCATCCGGTACGGTCAGGCTCACCCTGATGAAATCCTGCGCCTGCTCGCCGAAGGACGAACCCGGCATCACCGCAACGCTCTCCTCTTCGAGCAGTGCCCAGGCGAAGGCCTCGCCCGAGACACCCGTACCCGCGACGTCGATCAGCGCGAACATGCCGGCCTCGGGCGGCAGAACCGAGACGCACGGCGTCCGGGCGAGAGCGATCGCGATCCGGTCGGCGCGCCGCCTGTAGGCCTCGCGCATCTGCCGCGCCGTATCGATTTCGTGCGTCAGCGCATAGGCGGTCATGTCGGCAATGAATGGCTGCTGGCCGAAAAGCATTGTTTCGGAAACCGGCAGGAGGCGATAGGTAAATTCCGCCGGACCGATTGCCCAGCCGCTGCGGAAACCGGGCGCGGCGTGCGACTTAGAAATCGACGAGACGACCACGGTGCGCTCGGCAAGGTCCTGGTTGTCGAAGGGCGATGCGAAGGCGGCGTCGAAGACCAGTTCCTCATAGACCTCGTCGCAGACGATCCAGAGATCGTGGCGGCGCGCGACCTCGCCGATCGCCGCGATTTCTGCCTTCGTCAGCACCGCACCGGTCGGGTTGTGCGGCGTGTTCAAGAGAAGGACGCGACAGTTGGGCGTGATTGCCCGCTCCAGGTCTTCCGCCCGCATGTGAAAGCAATGTTCCGGCTTCAGCGGCACGAGGACCGGATGGGCGCCGGTCGAACGGATCACGCCTTCGTAGGTGGCATAGAGCGGATCGCCGACGAGCACGCCGTCGCCGGCCTCGGCCAGCCCCAGCATGACGGCGAAAAGCGCCGTCTGGGTGCCCGGAAAACAGAGAATGTTCTCCGCCGTCACTTCGGCGCGGCGTCGACGGTATTTTGCCGCGAGCGCGGCGACCAGAGCGGGCTCGCCGCGGCCATTCGAATAGCGGTAGCGCCCGGCATCCATGGCGCGCTGGCACTCGTCGAGAAGGGCGCGGTGGGGCGGCAAATCCGGCTCGCCGATGGTAAGCTCGATGAGATCCGCGCCCCTTGCCTTCAACTGGCGCGCGCGGATGTGCAGCGACCATTTGCCGGAGCCAAGATCCGCCAGGCGCGAGGTGATCGACGCGTAACGCATGGTGCTTTCTCCCATCCCTTATTCTTCTATCGGCAGGCCGAGCAGCGCCTCGACGGAAGCCATGGCAATGCCGACCAGTTCGCCGTCGCGGAAAAGATCGCCGGCAAGGCAGCCTTCCACCCACAACCCGTCCACAAGACCGTTAATCGCAATCGAGTAGCGGCGGCATTCCTCCGGACTCGCAGCGCGGCCCTTCGCCGCGAGGAAATCGCTCAGCAGGTCCTGTAGGGCGTTGCGAAAGGCGAGATAGCCCTCGCGGTGAATCTCGGCGAGCACCGGATCGACCCGCACCTGGCTGATGAAGGCGGCCCAGAGCGAGACGCTGCGGCTGTCGGCCACCGGCTCCGTCAGGTTGATGGCGATGAAATCCTTGAGCCGCGTCGTCGGATCGCCGGCCACGTTCTTCGCCTTTTCGGTGAGCGAGGCAATGACGGCGCGATAGGCCTCCGCAACCATCTGATCCTTCGAGTCGAAATAATGGCGAACGAGCCCGGCGGTGACGCCGGCGCGGACCGCGATCTGGCGGACCGTCGCCCCTTTCAGGCCGAATTCCGAGATGCAGTCGAGCGTCGCCTCGATCAGTTCCTGGCGGCGTTCGCCTTCGGGAGCACGGTGAAAGCTGCGGCGGCTCACGACTGCGCCCACCCGCTCTGCCCGATCGTCGGTGTCTGCCAGACGGATAGGCTCATGCGGGGCTCCTGCGCGAAATCGTTGTGAATGAGGGGACGCTAAAAAATCGGCGGTGAGTTATTATACACTTGAATAATAGCCGCACAAGTGCGACCATGCTAGGCGTGAAACAGCGTGACAAGCCGAAGATGCTGCACGAAAGAACGATCAGGGGAACTGTTTTCATGTCATCAGCGAAAGCTCGGCCAGCCACCGGAGTCGCGTGTCGATGACGGACGCGGCCCAGGCAATTGCGGTCACCGACCTCTACAAGCGTTTCGGGCCATTGGAAGTGTTGAAAGGCGTATCGCTGCACGCCCGACAGGGCGATGTCATAGCCATCATCGGCGGCAGCGGCTCGGGAAAATCGACCTTTCTTCGCTGCATCAACATGCTGGAATTGCCCTCGGCCGGGCGGGTCTGCGTCCACGGCGAAGAAATCCGCATGAGGCCCGACGGCAGGGGCGGGCTGATGCCGGCCGACCGCAGGCAGGTCCAACGCATCCGCACCCGGCTCGGCATGGTCTTCCAGAGCTTCAATCTCTGGCAGCACATGACGATCCTCGAAAACGTGATCGAGGCTCCAGTCCACGTGCTCGGCAAATCCAAAACCGAGGCGGTGGAAATGGCGGAGAAACTGCTGCGCCGCGTCGGGCTCCACGAGAAGCGCGACGCCTATCCAGCCTTTCTTTCCGGCGGCCAGCAGCAGCGCGCCGCGATCGCCCGGGCGCTCGCCATTCAACCGCTTGTCATGCTTTTCGACGAGCCGACCTCGGCGCTCGATCCGGAGCTCGTCGGCGAAGTTCTCTCCGTGATCGGCGACCTTGCGCGCGAAAAACGGACGATGATCCTCGTCACCCACGAGATGAAGTTCGCCCATGACGTCGCCAGTCACATCGTCTTCCTGCATAACGGCATCATCGAGGAGCAGGGGCCGCCCGAGGCAATCTTCGGTGCTCCGAAATCCGAAAGGCTGAAGAAGTTCATCAGTTCAATTCATTGAATTCCGCAATGCTCAACAACCAAAAAAGGGAACAGCATGAAGAAGACATTGAAACTCCTGGCGATCGCCGCCGCCCTGTCGATCACCGGTGCCGCCTCCGCCTTGGCGGAACAGGTCAAGGTCGGCATTGCCGCCGAACCCTATCCGCCCTTCACCTCGCCGGACGCGAACGGCAACTGGGAGGGCTGGGAAGTCGAGTTCATGAAGGCGATGTGCGCAGAGGCGAAGCTTGACTGCGTGATCACCCCCGTCGCCTGGGAGGGCATCATCCCGGCGCTGACCGCCAAGAAGATCGACATGATCGTCGGCTCCATGTCGATCACCGCGGAGCGTCTCAAGACCATCGACTTCTCCGACAAGTACTACAACACGCCGACCGGGATCATCGGCACCAAGGGCGAGGACATGAAGCCGACGCCGGAAGGTCTTGCCGGCAAGGCGCTCGGCGTGCAGGTGTCGACCGTGCACCAGGCCTATGCGTCCAAGCACTTTGCTCCGGCCGGTGTGGAGATCAAGGAATACCAGACGCAGGACGAGGCGAACCAGGATCTTGCCGCCGGACGTCTCGACGCAGTGCAGGCCGATGCGATCGCCCTCGACGCCTTCCTCAAAAGCGATCAGGGCAAGGAATGCTGCGACTACAAGGGCGAAGTCGCTCAGGACGTCGACGTTCTCGGACCGGGCGTCGGGGTTGGACTGCGCAAGGGCGAGACGGAGCTCAAGGACAAGATCAACGCGTCGATCAAAGCGATCCGTGCCAACGGCACCTACGACGCCTTCTCGAAGAAGTACTTCGACTTCGACATCTACGGCGGCTGACCGCAGCCGGTCGGCGGTCCTACGACCGCCGACCGATGCTGTTAAGCTGGAGCGGATGCGGGTGCAAAACCGCGCACACTTTTCCTCATCCCGCTCTGAAGAACGAGGTTGCCATGGCTGCGGATTCCTTCATCAACTGGAGCCTGCTTGCGCTCTCGGCGCCCGGCTGGGGCGGCGTTCTGCTGCAGGGTTTCCTGCATTCGATTGAAATCGCCGTTGGCGGCTATGCACTCGGGCTGACGCTCGGCGTCGGCGGCGCCTTCGGCAAGCTCTATGGCGGACCGGTGCTGCGCGACCTGCTGGAATGCTATACGACCATCGTCCGGGCGGTACCCGAGCTCGTCCTCATCCTGCTTCTCTATTATGCCGGCACCGATCTCCTGAACCAGTTTCTCGGCACCCTGGGTTTCGCGACGGTCGATATCAGCGGCCTGATGGCCGGCATTTTCGTCATCGGAATCGTCCAGGGCGCCTATTCGACCGAGGTGCTGCGCGGCGCGATCAAGGCGGTGCCGAGCGGCCAGATCGAGGCGGCGCGCGCCTATGGCATGTCGCCGGCCAAGGTTCTCAGGCGCATCACCCTGCCGGCGATGCTGCCCTACGCTATCCCAGGTCTCGCCAATCTCTGGCTGATCGCCACGAAGGACACGGCGCTGCTTGCCGTTGTCGGCTTCAGCGAATTGACGCTCGTCACGCGCCAGGCGGCCGGCACCACCAAGGCCTATTTCCTGTTCTTCTGCGCCGCGGGGGCGCTTTACCTCGCTCTGACCCTCCTCTCGAATATTTTCATCGGCATGATCGAACGGCATGCCCGGCGCGGCTTTGCGGAGCAGCGATGACCGACGAAACGACGCACGCACTCGCTCTGGTCCCGGAAGACCTCCCCAAGGCGGAGAGCTTCCTCAAGCCGCATCGCATCGTCCTGATGCTCCTCTTCGCGGGTCTCGTCGTTGCCGTCGCCGTCTTCATGCGCTGGGATTGGCTGCCCCGCTACCTGCCAAGGCTCGGCTCCGGTATCCTCGTCAGCCTGGCGATGCTGTTCAGCACCGCGATCCTGGGCTTCCTGCTCGCCGTTCCGCTCGGGCTCGTCCAGGTAACGGGGCCCTGGTTTCTCAAGCTCCCTGCCCGGCTCTTCTGCACCATCATTCGCGGAACGCCATTGCTCCTGCAGCTCTGGCTGCTCTATTACGGGCTCGGCTCGCTCTTTCCCCAGTTCCCGGCGATCCGTCATTCCTTCCTCTGGCCCTATCTGCGCGAGGCGTGGCCCTATGGGGTGGCGGCGCTGACGCTCTCCTTCGCCGCCTATGAGGGGGAAGTGATGCGCGGCGCCTTTGCCGGCGTGCCGCAAGGCGAGTTGGAAGCGGCCCGCGCCTATGGCATGGGGCGCTGGACAATGTTCCGGCGCATTTGGCTGCCGCGCGCCGTTCACCGGGCCCTGCCGACGCTCAACGGCGAGACCGTGCTGCAGCTCAAATCGACGCCGCTTGTTGCAACGATCACCGTGATCGACGTCTATGCGGTGATCTCCAAGGTGCGGCAGGAAACCTATCTCACCTACGAGCCGCTGCTGCTGCTGGCGCTCATCTATATGTGCCTGACCGGAATTCTGGTCGTAGCCTTCCGCTATTTCGAAAACCGCATTCCCACCCGTGGTGCCTGACATGAAAATATCCGCTGCGATCAGCAATTCCCTGCCTGAACTCGTCGCCATTCGCCGCGACCTGCACGCCCATCCGGAATTGGGACTGGAGGAACGGCGGACATCCGCCTTCATAGCGCAGCATCTCGAGGCGCTCGGCTACATGGTGACGACGGGCCTGGCGAAGACCGGCGTCGTTGGCACGCTGAGGAACGGCACAGGAGCCCGCTCGATCGGCATCCGCGCCGACATCGACGCCTTGCCGATCCACGAGGAAACCGGTCTCGACTACGCCAGCAAAACGCCGGGACTGATGCATGCCTGCGGCCACGACGGCCACACGGCGATGCTGTTGGGGGCAGCCCGGGCGCTGGCCGAAAGAAAGAATTTCGACGGCACCGTCCACCTGATCTTCCAGCCGGCCGAGGAGAATTTCGGGGGCGCGAAGATCATGATCGACGAGGGCCTGTTCGACAAATTCCCCTGCGACGCGGTGTTCGCGCTGCACAACGAGCCGAACCTGCCCTTTGGGCAGTTTGCGGTGCGCGAGGGGCCGATCGGCGCCGCCGTCGACGAGGCGCGGATCACCGTTCACGGCCGCGGCGGCCACGGCGCCGAACCGCAGGAGACCGCCGACCCGATCGTCTGCGGCGCGAGCATCGTCATGGCGCTGCACACGATCGTCGCCCGCAACATCCATCCCATGGACCCGGCGGTCGTCACAGTCGGCGCCTTCCACGCCGGCTCGGCGAGCAACATCATCCCCGAACGAGCAGAAATCGTCGTCGGCATCCGCTCCTTCGATCCGGCCGTTCGCGACGAGCTCGAGCGCCGCATCCGGACGATCGCCGAGGCGCAGGCGGCAAGCTTCGGCATGCGAGCGACCGTCGACTACCAGCGCAGCTATGACGCGACGATCAACCACAAGACGGAGACGGATTTCGTCCGCGATCTCGCCATCCGCTTTGCCGGAGCAGACAAGGTCGTCGACCTCGCCCGGCCCTTTATGGGCAGCGAGGATTTCGCCTATATGCTCAAGGAGAAGCCCGGCACCTATTTCTTCCTGGGATCGCGGGTGACCGGCGAGGAGAAGCCGCTCCACCACCCGAGATACAACTTCAACGACGATCTCTTGCCGATCGGCGCCGCGTTCTGGACCGAGCTTGTCGAGGCCTATCTGGCCCGGACTTAGACCGCCTGGCAGTCCAAATGCCGCAAGCGAAACATTGCCGCAGTGTGACAACGTGGCGGGCGGCGCGTCATTGACCTTTGGCAATTCTGCATCAAACTCCATCACACGATGAAGTTGAGCCTATAGCGCTCGACGGCAGTGAACGATCAGGTGGCCCTTTGCCCCCGCTTGACCGCTCCGGCTGAGAGGATCGCGCCGTGTTTGAAGCCTTTGATGCGACAGTGCTCGCGCGCCTTCAGTTCGCCTTCACGGTCTCGTTTCACATCATCTTTCCCGCCTTTTCCATCGGGCTCGCGAGCTATCTTGCCGTTCTCGAGGCGCTGTGGCTCTGGAAGAAGGACGAGGTCTATCTCGAGCTCTTCAACTTCTGGAAGACGATCTTCGCGGTGGCCTTTGGCATGGGTGTCGTCTCTGGCATCGTCATGTCCTATCAGTTCGGTACCAACTGGAGCGTGTTCTCTGACAAGGCCGGGCCGGTGATCGGACCGCTGATGGGCTACGAGGTGCTAACCGCCTTCTTCCTCGAGGCAGGCTTTCTCGGCGTCATGCTGTTCGGTCTGAACCGCGTCGGCCCGAGGCTTCACTTTCTGGCCACCGCCATGGTTGCCTTCGGCACGCTGATCTCAGCGACCTGGATCCTCGCCGTGAACTCCTGGATGCAAACGCCGGCCGGCTTTTCCGTCAACGAAGCCGGCCAGTTCGTTCCGTCCGACTGGTGGGCGGTGGTCTTCAATCCGTCATTCCCCTTCCGGCTCGTGCATATGGTGCTCGCCGCCTATCTGACGACCGCCTTCGTCGTCGGCGCCTGTGGCGCCTGGCACCTCCTGCGCAACACGGCGCCGCGCCGCGCCCGCACGATGTTCTCGATGGCGATGTGGATGGCGGCGATCGTCGCGCCGATCCAGATCTTCGCCGGCGACCTGCACGGGCTCAACACGCTCGAGCATCAGCCGGCCAAGATCATGGCGATGGAGGGCCACTACGAAAGCCATCCCGACGGTGCTCCACTGGTGCTCTTCGGCATCCCCAATTCGGCCGAAAAGCGCATCGACTACGCGATCGAGGTGCCAAAACTGGGGAGCCTGATCCTGAAACACGATCTCGACGCCCCGCTCGCCGGCCTCGACTCGATCCCCGACGAGCTGCACCCTCCGGTGAGCATCATCTTCTGGTCGTTCCGCGTCATGGTCGGCATGGGCTTGGCCATGCTCGGCATCGGTCTCTGGAGCCTCTGGTGTCGCTATCGCGGCACCCTCGCCACCAATGCCTGGCTTCATCGCATGGCGGTGCTGATGGGCCCGGCCGGCTTCGTGGCGGTGCTCGCCGGCTGGATCACCACCGAGGTCGGGCGGCAGCCCTATACGATCTATGGCCATCTGCTGACGGCCGATTCGGTCTCGCCGATCGAGGCTCCGGCCGTCGGTGCATCGCTTGTCGCCTTCATCGTCGTCTACTTCCTCGTCTTCGGCGCCGGCACCTTCTACATACTGCGGCTGATGGCTCGCCTGCCGCGCGATACCATGCCGGAACTCGACGAGGGGCCGCTGCGCACTGCCGGCGTCACCCTTGGCCCGGCGGCGGCGAAATCCCATGGAGGCCATCATGGCCATTGATCTGCCGTTCATCTGGGCCGCCCTGATCGCCTTCGCGGTGCTCGCCTATGTCGTCCTCGACGGCTTCGACCTGGGCGTCGGCATTCTCTTTCCTTATTTCCCGGAAAAGCACGACCGCGACGTGATGATGAATTCCGTGGCACCGGTCTGGGACGGCAACGAAACCTGGCTGGTGCTCGGCGGCGGAGGCCTGATGGCCGTCTTCCCGCTCGCCTATGCAACCGTCATGCCGGCGCTTTACGCGCCGATCATCGCCATGCTTCTCGGCCTCATCTTCCGCGGCGTCGCTTTCGAATATCGCTGGCGCACGCGGCGCGCCGAATTCCTGTGGAACTGGGCCTTCGCCGGAGGATCGACACTCGCGGCCTTCTCCCAGGGTCTGGCGCTCGGCGGGCTCGTCCAGGGCATTCCGGTGGAAGACCGGGCCTATGCGGGCGGCTGGTGGGACTGGCTGACGCCCTTCTCCATCGTCACCGGCGTGGCGATCGTCGTCGGCTATGCCCTGCTCGGCGCGACATGGTTGATCATGAAGACGCGTGGCGATCTCGCCGAGCGGGCTCGCTCGATCGCCCTCAAATGCGCTTTCGCCACCGTCGCGGCCATGGGCATCGTCAGCCTCTGGACGCCGTTTCTCGAGCCGGTCTATCTCCAGCGCTGGTTCGGCTGGCCGACGGCGATCTTCAGCGTCATCGTGCCGCTGCTTGTTCTCGGCTGCTTATACCTGCTGCTCAAGGGCATACAGGAACGCCATGATGTACAGCCCTTCATCGCCAGCCTCGGTCTCTTCGTGCTCGGCTATATCGGCATCGGGATCAGTTTCTACCCCTATATGGTGCCGCCGTCGCTCACCATCTGGGATGCCGCAGCGCCGAACGAGAGCCTCGCTTTCCTCCTCGTCGGCGCGCTCGTGCTGGTCCCGATCATCCTCGCCTATACCGCCTATTCCTACTGGGTGTTCCGCGGCAAGGTCGATCCGGAAGAGGGCTACCATTGATGGGCGCTGACAGGCTCGGTCGCAGGCTTCTCTGGTTCGTCGGCCTTTGGCTCGCCGGCGTCGCGGCCGTGAGCGTCGTCGGCCTCGCAATCAAGCTTGTGCTCGGCAGTTAGGGAGAGAAAGCCCCGCTCAAGCTTCCTGCACTACCGTCTTCCTACACATCGGCAGGCAATCGCCGAAGGGAGACAGGACCGCACCCTACTCCCAGGCGATCGCCTGCCGAGGTGACCGGGCAGCGGGCGGGGCAGCGCAGCCACCCGCCCTGCGGCGGTTTTCCCCCTTCTCAGCCGGCATCGCCTTTGCTAGCAGTTCGACGCGATGAAACGGGCGCGAACCGCCCCGGCAGGAGCCGGCCATGCCAAAGACCCCCGCAGAATGCAAGACGATGGCGGATGTGCGCGCCGAAATCGATCGGCTCGACCGCTCCCTGATGGCGCTCTTTGCCGAGCGCTGGGGCTATATCGACCGCGCTGCCGAGATCAAGCGTCCGCTGAACCTGAAGGCCGATATTCCGGCGCGCGTCGCAGAGGTCAGGGAGAACGCGCGCAGACACGCGATCGAATTCGGCCTGGATCCGGACTTCTATGAAGAGCTGTGGACGCAGCTGATCGACCGTGCGATCGCCCATGAGCGCGAGCTCCTCGGCGAAGGCGAGCAATAAGCCTGTCGCCCCTGCGGGCCGCGTCAGCCGTTGGCGACGAGCCGCCCGTCCTCGCCGCGACCATCGTCGAAACTGTTCTTGCGGCTGAGATACCCCTCCCAGTCGAAGGCGCTCTGGACGATATGTTCGAGGCTCGCATGGGTCGGGACCCAATCGAGCTTGAGCCGCGCGACCGACGGATCGGCGACGACCTGGGCAGCGTCGCCCGGGCGGCGCGGCGCGTAGTCGACACGGAAATCGCGACCGGAGACCTGCCGCACCGTATCGAGCACCTGCAGTACGGAAAAACCTTCGCCATAGCCGCAATTGGTGACGAGCGGCTCGCCGCCGCGCCGCAGATAGTCAAGCGCGTTCCGATGTGCGGCAACCAGGTCGCTGACATGGATGTAGTCACGAATGCCTGTGCCATCCGCAGTCGGATAGTCGGTGCCGAAAACATCGACCTTGCGGCGCCTGCCGAGCGCGGCCTCGCAGGCGACCTTGATGAGATGCGTGGCGCCGAAGGTCGACTGCCCGGCTCGGCCGAGTGGATCGGCCCCGGCCACGTTGAAATAGCGAAGCGCCACATAACTGAAATCATGGGCGGCGGCTGCGTCCTCAAGCATGATCTCCGACATCAGCTTGGAACGGCCATAGGGGCTTTCGGGACGCAGGGCCGCCGTTTCCTTGACCGGGTCCGGCGTGTCCTGGGTGCCGTAGACGGCGGCCGTCGAGGAGAAGACGAAGCGGCGCACGCCGGCATCGATCGTCGCGGCAATGAGCGCGCGCGTCTGGGCCGTATTGTTCTCGTAGTAGGCGAGCGGTTTGGCGACGGATTCCGGCACGACGGCCGATCCGGCGAAATGGACGACCGCGTCGATCGCATTCTCAGCGAAGATCCGCGCCAGAATCGCCCAGTCGCCGACATCGCCGAAATAAAAGCGTGCCTCCGGCGCGACCGCCCAGCGGAAGCCGGTTGTCAGGCTGTCGAGCACGACGACGGTCTCCCCCGCGTCGAGCAACGACCAAACCATATGGCTGCCGATATAGCCCGCTCCGCCTGTCACCAGTATGGTCATGACTGTCTTCCACCCCCGATAAAACCCGGGATCAGGAAAGACGGGCGATGCTTACGGAATTGGTAAATCGCGGCGCCGGCGCCGCTCTTCGCCGGCTATTCTCGTTCGTGTGGTTAAACGCCGGCCACGGCAGTCATTAGAATTTTATCGATCGGACCGGACGGACAAGATCCGGGGATCAGCGGTTGACGATATAAGTGCGCAGCCGGTCCGCGGCTTCGGCAATCTGGGCCGGATCGCGCAGGAAGCAGGCCCGCATGAAGAGCGATCCGCCTTCGCCGAAAGCCGTTCCGGGAGCAAGCCCGACGCCGGTCTTGTCGACGATGTCGATCGCCGCCCGGCGCGAGTCCGTCACGCCATCGATCTTCAGGAAGGCGTAAAGCGCCCCGTCCGGCTTCAGGGTCTCGACGCGATTAGTGGCGATCAGCGCATCGCAGAGCAGGTCGCGATTGCGCCTGGCCTTGGCGACGTTGTCGTCGACGAAGCCGTCCCCTTCGTCCAAGGCGACGACAGCGCCGCGCTGCATGAATTGCGCAACCCCGGAAGTCGAATACTGGATCAGATTCTCGAGCACCTGGCCCATTGCCGGGGGCGCCACGATCCAGCCGACGCGCCAGCCGGTCATCGCCCAGTTCTTGGAGAAGGAATTGACGAAGAGGATCCGATCATCCTCCTCCATGACATCGAGGAACGACGGCGCCCGTCCGCCGAGATAATAGTAGAGCGCGTAAATCTCGTCGGCGATGATCCAGAGACCATGCTTGCGCGCCAGCGACAGGATGGCCTTGAGATCGTCCTGCGTCGCCGTCCATCCGGTCGGATTGGACGGCGTATTGATGAACAGCGCCCGTGTTTTCTCCCCTATCGCCGCCTCGAGCCGATCGAGATCGAGCTGCCATTTGCCGTTCTCGAATCGGAGCGGCACGGCAGCCGGGCGGACGCCGGAAAGGTCCGCGGCGGCCGCGAAATTCGGCCAGGCGGGAGTCAAGAGCACCATCTCGTCGCCAGGCGAGGCGATTACCTCGATCGCAAGTTTGATCGCCTGCATGCCTGATCCGGTGACGTAGAAATTCTCCGGCGCAAGCGTCTTCTGGAAGCGGCGCTGATAGTAGCGCACCAAGGCTTCGCGCAGCGGCGGAATGCCACGCTGCCAGGTATAAAATGTCTCGCCGGCCACCAGCGCTTCGGCCGCTGCCCGGCTGATGAATTCCGGCGTCGGAAGATCGCCTTCGCCCACCCAGAGCGGAATGAGGCCGTCGCGACCCCGCGCATAGTTCACCACTTCGACGATGCCGCTTTCGGGCGCCGAAAGAGCGCGGGGGCTGAGGCTGGTCATGATCGTCATCGGCGGGCTCCTCAATTGCCCGCCGCTTCTAGACGCTTTCGCGGCGCCGATCACGCGATTTTCTCTGACCGATTTATCGATTTCTGTGATGTTTTCGCGGCCGGCCGCTCGAATTTCACGCGCGCTGTTTCAGTAGATCGCGAATTTCCGCCAACAGAAGGATGTCCTGCGGCGGCGGCGCGTCCGGTGCCGGTGGCTTCTCCCGTTCGATCGACCTCCGCAGGCGATTTACGATCTTGATCAAGAGGAAGATTATCCAGGCGAGGATCAGGAAGTTGATCAGTACCGTAATGAAGCTGCCATAGGCAAAGACCGCGCCCTGCTGGCGAGCCGCGGCAAGCGTCGGAGCCGTCACGTTCGCCGACAGCGGCAGAAAATAGTTGGAGAAGTCGAAGCCGCCGCCGGTAATGGCGCCGACGATCGGCATGACCAGGTCGTCGACGACCGAGGTGACGATCTTGGTGAAGGCGGCACCGATGATCACGCCGACGGCCAGGTCCATCACATTGCCGCGGGCGATAAACTCTTTGAATTCGTTCAGCATGCGTCTCTCCGTCAAGATCCCCGTCGTGGAACGATCGGCCACGCTGTCCCGCGCAGCAACCGCTGGTAGGAAACTAGACCAAAGTCGGGGGCGATGGAACCGCCCTTCGCGATCAAAGCACGGCGGGACGGTTCGCGCTGGCAAGGGCGCGGCCCTGTCCCGTCTTGGACTTAAGACGCATAAAACAGCGCATTCTCAACGGGATGGACTTGCCCTATGCTGCCCGTCGAGGAGTGAGGCATGCTTTCGGGTTCGGTCATTTTTGCCTCGGCCTTCGCCTATCTGCTGCTGCTCTTCGCAGTCGCAAGCTACGGCGACCGTCGGGCCAGCAGAAGCAAGATTGCCAGCAAGGGCAGGCCGCTGGTCTATGCGCTCAGCCTGGCGATCTACTGTACCTCCTGGACCTATTTCGGCGGCGTTGGGCTCGCCGCCGAGCAGGGGCTTGAGTTCACCGGCATCTATATCGGGCCGATCCTGATGTTCACGCTCGGCATGCCGCTGATCCGCAGGATCGTGCGGCTCGCCAAGACCGAGAAGCTGACCTCCGTCGCCGATTTCGTGGCGGCGCGCTACGGCAAGAACCCGGCGGTGGCGGCGATCGTCGCGCTGATCTCTCTGGTCGGTGCCATTCCCTACATCGCCCTTCAGCTCAAGGCGGTTTCGAGCTCCGTCGCCGCGATGATCGACACCAGCGACTACGGCATCGGCGCGGGGGAGAATTTCATCGACCTACCGCTGCTCGTCACGCTCTTCCTCGCCTGCTTCGCGATCGTCTTCGGCACGCGCCACACGGATGCGACCGAGCATCAGGACGGGCTGATTCTGGCGATCGCGATGGAATCGGTGGTCAAGCTCGTCGCCATGCTGACGGCGGGCATCTACATCGTCTTCGTCCTGTTCGACGGGCCGGCAAATCTGTTGGCCGCAGCCCAACAGAGTCCCGCGGTCCTTTCCGCCCTCGAATACCAGACGCCGATCGCGCGCTGGATCCTGCTGATCGTGCTCTCCGCCTTCGGGATCATCATGCTGCCGCGGCAGTTCCACGTCACCGTCGTCGAAAATCGTACCGAGAACGAACTGCGCACAGCCGGGATTCTGTTTCCGCTTTACCTGATCGCCATCAACCTCTTCGTTCTGCCGATCGCCATCGCCGGCATCCTGACCTTCTCCGGCTCCGGCGACGCCGACCTCTATTTGCTGGCCCTGCCGCTCGCCGGCGACGTGCCGTTCATCACGCTCCTCACCTTCATCGGCGGCTTTTCCGCCGCCACGGCCATGGTCATCGTCGCCTCGGTGGCGCTGTCGATCATGATTTCCAACGACATCGTCATGCCGGTCTTCCTGCGCCAGAGGCTCGGCACGCGCGGCACCCTGCAGGAGAGCGTGGCCGGCACGCTGCTCAACATCCGCCGCACCGCGATCTTCGTCGTCCTGCTGCTCGGCTACGGCTACTATCGCTCGGCCGACATGAGCGCCGGCCTCGCCTCGCTCGGGCTGCTCTCCTTCGTCGCCATCTCGCAGATGGCGCCGGCGCTGCTCGGCGGTCTCGTCTGGCGGCAGGCGAACGCCCGGGGCGCGATTGCGGGAATGGTCAGCGGTTTCCTCGTCTGGGCCTATCTCCTGTTCCTGCCGAGCCTCGGCGGACCTGACAATTCGCACGTGGCCACAACGATCTTGAGCTTCCTCCTGCCGTTCACGGATCTCTTTTCGGGACCGCAGTCCGACCCGCTCGTCAACGCATCCGCCCTCAGCCTGCTCGTCAATGTGTCGGCCTATGTGCTCGGCTCGCTGACCCGCACGCCCAAACCGCTCGAGCGCTTCCAAGCCGGCGTATTCATTACGCGCCGCTCGCGTACCGACCGGACCTTCCGCGGACGCAAGACGAAGGTGACGGTGCGCGACCTCAAGACAACGATCGCCCGCTATATGGGCGAGGAACGCATGCAGCGCTCGTTTCACACCTACGAGCAGCAGTCCGGCCGCTGGCTCGACGAAAACGCGTCGGCCGACATGGCCCTCGTCCATTTTTCCGAGCAACTGCTCGGCAGCGCCATCGGCTCCTCGTCCGCACGGCTGGTGTTTTCGCTGGTGCTGCAGCGCATGGACGACACCTCGTCGGATACCGCCTGGCTGCTCGACCAGGCGAGCGAGGCGCTGCAATATAATCAGGACATGCTGCAAACGGCGCTCTCGCAGATGGACCAGGGCATCGCCGTCTTCGACAATGCGAACAATCTGATCATCTGGAACCGACGCTTCCGGGAACTGCTCGACCTGCCGGAGGTGGCCGGCCAGGTCGGCTTCCCGCTGGCGGATATGGTGGCAATCCTCGCGCGGCGCGGCGACATCCGCAAGGACGAGGAAAGGACGCTGGTCACCAACTTCCTGACGCTCGACAAGCCGTTCCTGCTGGAGCTCGGCACCGGCGCCCGCATCATCGAGGTCCGCACCAACGCCATGCCCGACAAGGGCATCGTCACCACCTATACCGACATCACCCCGCGCGTTGCCGCCGACATGGCGCTCAAGCAGGCGAACGAAACGCTGGAACTGCGCGTCACCGAGCGGACGAGCGAGTTGACGCGCGTCAACCGGGAACTCGGCGAGGCGCGCGCCGCCGCCGAGGATGCCAATATCGGCAAGACCCGATTCTTCGCCGCCGCGGGGCACGACATCCTGCAGCCGTTGAACGCGGCGCGGCTCTATTCCTCTTCGCTCGTCGAGCGGCTCGGCGATTCCGACAACAAGGCGCTGGTCCAGAACATCGACTCCTCGCTCGAATCGGTGGAGGCCATTCTCGGAGCGGTGCTCGACATCTCGCGGCTCGACACGGGCGCGATGAAACCGCGGCTGCAGGCCGTGCCGCTCGATGACCTGTTGAGGCGCATCGAGACGGATTTCGCACCGATGGCGCGGGCGAAGGAAATCGAGTTCGTCGTCATGCCGACCTCGCTCGTGGTGCGCAGCGACCCGAACCTCTTGCGGCGCCTTGTCCAGAATCTCGTCTCGAACGCGATCAAATACACGCTAAAGGGCAAGGTTCTCGTCGGCGTGCGCCGGCACGGACAGCAGGTGACGATCGAAGTGCTCGACTCCGGCATCGGAATTCCGGCGTCGAAGTTCCGGACGGTGTTCAAGGAATTCGCGCGCCTCGACGAAGGGGCGCGCACGGCCTCGGGGCTCGGTCTCGGACTTTCGATCGTCGACCGCATCTCGCGTGTGCTCAATCATCCGGTCGGCCTGCGCTCGAAGCCGGGAAAGGGTACCGGTTTCAAGGTTACCGTACCGCGCGATGCAAGCGCCGGCGAGCGGGCAAGGCCGCAGCCGGTCGTCGCAGCGAAGGCGAGCGATGCACTGACCGGCCTCAATATCGTCTGTATCGACAACGAACCCAAGATCCTCGAGGGCATGGCGCTGCTGCTGGGCGGTTGGGGCTGCGCCGTCACGACGGTGGAATCGGTTGCCGCCTGCGCGAGGATGGGCCCGAACGATCTGCCGGTACGGCCCGACGCGATCGTCGCCGACTACCACCTCGACGACGGCACTGGCATCGAGGCGATCGCCTCGATCCGCGCGCTTTGGAAGGAGCGCATCCCGGCGCTGATGGTGACAGCCGATCGCACACCGGAGGTTCGCGGCGCCGCCGAGCGCGACGGCGTCTCACTGCAGCACAAGCCGGTGCGCCCGGCCGCCCTGCGCGCCTGGCTGACACAGCTCGCCGCAGCGGGACGCGCAGCAGCGGAATAGCGGCGATGGATCGAGTAGTTGCCCCTCACCCTAGGCCTCTCAGAGGGCGCAGCATGCCCCTTCTCCCCGCTTGCGGGGAGAAGGTCGTGGCAGCGGGATGAGGGGCAAATCGCCCGCGACAGCGCCCGTTCACGCCGCCGCAACGTTGCCCAGCTTTGAAAGCTGGATGACCGCCTGGGTGCGGCTGTCGACGTTAAGCTTCAGGAGGATCGCCGAAACATGCGCCTTGATGGTCGCCTCGGAGACGCCTAGCTCGTAGGCGATCTGCTTGTTGAGCAGGCCTTCGGCAAGCATCGACAGCACGCGCGACTGCTGCGGCGTCAGGGTCTGCAGGCGATGCAGGAGGTCGGCCACTTCCGGCTCGTATTCCTGGTTCTGATTATAGCCGGCTGGGACGAAGATTTCGCCGGCCATGACCTTCCCGATTCCGTCACGGATCTCCTCTATGCCGGCCGATTTCGAAAGAAATCCGGCGGCACCGAGATCGATGGCGCGGTGGATGGTCGCCGGATCGTCATGGGCCGAGACGATCATCACCGGCAGGCTCGGGAATTCGGCGCGCAGCGCGATCAGGCCCGAAAGGCCGCTGACGCCCGGCATGGTAAGGTCCAGCAGCATCAGGTCGGCATCCGGATTGTCTGCCGCGGCCTTGCGGGCGGCTGTGAAATCGCCGGCCTCGACGACCGCGGGTGCGCTGGCCATGCCGCTTAGCGCCTGGCGCATCGCGCCGCGAAACAACGGATGATCGTCGGCAATGATGATGGTCATGTCGGACATGATGACGCTCCCTCCCAAGAGCCCCGGATGCAGCATTCAGGATGCAGCATGGTCCTTCACCAAGCGGCTTCGTCCTCCGCGCGCCATTCGGTGTTCGCTCAGGACGCTCAGGTCTTGTCAGGCACCGGGCCACCTTCTTCGGTGGTATCGCGGCCTTCGAGTTCCTTCACGATATCCATGAACTTGCGCATCATTCTTTCCATGATGCTCATGGTCCGGTCAATCTCTTCGTCGGTCGGAAGATCGGGTTTCACGGCTGTTGCCCCACCCTGTACAGCCTTTTCCAAGGCTTCGACCCGTTTGGTGAGCAGGTCGAGCTCCCGCTCGAAGGCGGCGCGCTGGTCGGCGGCCATCCGGCAGACGAGCTCTCCTTCTTTCTCCTGGCAGAGGGTGACCTCGCCGGTCTCGGTATCGAGCCGGGCGAAGCCCGTCTCCGCCTTCTGCATGCTGTAGCGCCCCGGCGCCGGTTCCTAGCCACGGCCAAATGGCTCCAACCGAGAGCCAAGCCGAACGCGAGCGCTGCGATTACCTGCCTCATGACATCTTCTCCTTTGGAGGCTGGCGGAAATCCGCTTTTGATCGATGCACCGTGGTGGACATGCGCCGATATTTGCGGCAAGGCCATGGCTCGGATTCATGACGACGAGCGGACAAAAATGAACGCTACCATATACAAGATCGTTCCGGCGCTTCTATGGCAGGAGGCGCGGCGTGCCGGACAATTCGCGGGCGCGCCCGTCGATCTCGCCGATGGCTTCATTCACTTCTCGACGCGCGACCAGGTCACTGAGACCGCTGCGCGGCATTTCGAGGGCCAGACGGATCTTCTGCTCGTCGCCGTCGATCCAGACAGCCTCGGTGACAAACTCATCTACGAGCCCTCGCGCGGCGGAGCACTGTTTCCGCATCTCTATGCGCCTCTGACGCTCGATGCGGTGCTGTGGGAAAAGCCCCTGCCGCTCGGCCCCGACGGCAGCCATGTCTTCCCCGAGCTTGCACCATGACCGGACCTGTCGAACGCCTCGCCCGCCGCGGCCTCTTCCTTCTGGATCCGGAAACCGCCCATGGCGTGTCGATCAGGGCGCTGAAGAGCGGTGTCGTGCCAAGCTGTGCTGCGCCTACCGATCCCAGACTCGAGCAGATTATTGCGGGTCTTTCCTTTCCCAATCCGCTCGGCATGGCGGCAGGCTACGACAAGAATGCCGAGGTGCCGGAGGCCCTGTTGAGGCTTGGCTTCGGCTTCACCGAGATCGGCACGGTGACGCCGCGGCCGCAGCAGGGCAATGACAAGCCACGCATTTTCCGGCTCGTCGAGGACGAGGCGGTGATCAACCGGCTCGGTTTCAACAATGATGGGCACGGGGCGGCGCTGGCGCGCCTTCAGGCCTGTTCTCGCCAGGCGCTGATCGGCGTCAATATCGGCGCCAACAAGGACAGCGCCGACCGGATTGCCGACTATGTCGCGGGAATCCGCACCTTCCATGCAGTGGCACGCTATTTCACCGCCAATATTTCCTCGCCGAACACGCCGGGCCTGCGCGACCTGCAGGCGCGCGAAAGCCTGGCGGCGCTGCTTTCGGCCGTGCTCGCCGCCCGCGACGAGGAAGCAGCGAAGGGCGGAAGACGCGTTCCGGTGTTCCTGAAGATCGCCCCGGATCTCACCGAAGAAGGCATGGACGACATCGCGGCCGAGGTGCTGGCGCACGATCTCGACGGCCTGATCGTCTCCAATACGACGCTGTCGCGCGAGGGTCTCAAGGATCAGCGACAGGCCAAGGAGGCTGGCGGGCTTTCCGGCAAGCCGCTCTTCGAGAAGTCGACGGCGGTGCTCGCCCGGATGCGCAAACGGCTTGGGCCAAAGGTGCCGATCATCGGCGTCGGTGGCGTCAGCTCTGCGGAGACGGCGGCGGAAAAGATCCGCGCCGGCGCCGACCTCGTGCAGCTCTATTCCTGCATGGTCTATGAGGGACCGGGGCTGCCGGGTCGGATCGTGCGAGGCCTGTCACAGCTCTGCGATCGCGAGAAGCTTGCCTCGATTCGCGAGATCCGCGACAGCCGTCTCGACTATTGGGCCGGACGGAACGTCTGAGCGGCACGCCGCGGCAGCAACATCGCCAGGAACAGGCCGCGCAGCAGCAGGAACAGGTTGAGCCCCGCCCATAGGCCGTGATTGCCGAAGGCCGGCACGAGAACGGTAAGTGATGCGCCATAGACGAGAAAGGCGGCCAGCATCATGTTGCGCATGTCGCGCGACCAGGTGGCACCGATGAAGACACCGTCCATCAGGAAGGCCATCGCACCGGTGAGCGCCGTCACCGCTGCCCAGGGCATGTATTCATAGGCGAGCGCGCGCACCTCCGGCGCCGTCGTCAGAAGATCGACGAGCGCATTGCCGAAGGCGAGAAAAAACACCGTCGTCATCAGAGCGAGCCCCAACGACCACAGCGTCGTTATCCGCAGCGCACGATCGAAGGCCGGGCGATAGGCGGCACCGATCGAGCGCCCGGTCAATTGCTCGGCCGCATTGGCAAGGCCATCCAGATAATAGCCGGCGACCAGGAAGATGGTCATCAGCACGGCATTGGCCGCAAGCGTCACCGGGCCGAGCGAAGTGCCGATCCGGGTCATCAGCGTGAAGGCGGCGAGCAACACGAAGGAACGGATCATGATGTCGCGGTTGAGCCCGAAGAGTGCCTTGAGGCGGTCGCGAGAGAAGATCGTCGCCCAGTCCGGCGCGTCCCTCTTGTCGAAACGTGCATAAACGATCGCGAACCCTGCCACCGCGCCGATCACCTCCCCCGTCACCGTGGCGATCGCGACACCGGCCACGCCCCATCCGATGACGAGGCCGAACAGGATGGCAAGCACGATATTGATGCCGTTGATGAGGGTCTGCAGCAGGAGGCCGAGCGTGCCTTCGCCACGGCCAAGGACAAAGCCGAGGATCGCATAATTGGCGAGTGCCGCGGGGCCGGAGAGCATGCGGTAGAGAAAATAGGTGTGCGTCACCGCGGCGACTTCCGCGTCCGGTGCCATCAGCCACAGACCGAGTGCGAGCAAAAGCGGCGACAGGAGGAGGATGGCGATGCCACAGAAGATCGCGATCACCAACGAGCGCCAGAAGACCGCCTGCTGCTCGCGCCGGTCGCCGCGACCATAGGCCTGTGCGACGAGGCCGGTGGTCGAGGCGCGCAGGAAATTGAAGGTGGCGAAGATCAGATCAAACAGGACCGCGCCGACGGCCAGCCCGGCCAGCAGTTCGGCCCGGCCGAGCCTGCCGACGACGCCGGTGTCGACGAGGCCGAGGAGCGGCGTCGTCAGGAAGCCGAGCGTCATCGGCACGGCAATCGAGAAGATCAGCCGGTTGGTGACGTCAAAAGGACCCGCTTCGCGGGCAAGCCTTCCGCGCTCGAGGCTTTCCATCGCAGTCATCGGTGGTGCCCTGCGGCCGTTTCCGCAAGGCGATCTTGGGAATCAACTCAGCCGGACAGCACCATGGCCCAATAGGGGCGGTTTCCGGAAGCGGTATTTTGTGCCACCGCCACACCGAGGCCGCGATAGCTGCCGAGCATGTTTTCGAGGTGCTTCGGCGACTTGAACCAGGCTTCATAGGCCCGCTCGGCGTTGTCCTGGCCCATGGCGATGTTCTCGGCGGCAGGAAGTGTGACTCCGTCGCCCTTCATCCGATCGGAGAAATCGTCGCGCCAGCCGATATTGTGCTTCATCTTGCCGACGCGTGCCATGCGCGCTGCCTGGTGCATCGCGGCGACGGACGCGGCGTGGTCTCGCGCGAGGCTCGAAAGCCCCTTGCCCTTGCGCAGCGTGTTGACATAGCCGAGCGTCGCCTCGGTCTGGTCGCTGCCCGTGCCATCGTCGGGAGTAAGGAGGCCGGAAGTCGAGCAGCCGGCGATGAGCCCGAGCGAAATCATGGCACCGGCGGACAGAATAAGCCGTCTGCGGGGAAGAAAAAACTGGTCCTGCATGCTTACCGTCGATAGCTGAGAAGACGTAGGATGATGAAGGCGGGAATGACCACCGCAGCGCCGAGCAACAGGTAGTCGCCGACGCGCCCAAGCGCCGCAAAACCCGTCCGCCAGAGGTCGACGACGAAGTCGCGGATCCCGTCGAGAAGATCCAAGGGACGCCAGTCGAAGACGGTCATGACGAAGCCGACGAGGATCGATACGACGACGAGCTTGACGAGCACGCGCAGCGGTGAATCGCCGAGAAATTTGTTTACGCCGTCCGACATCAGCGAAAGATTCTCCTGTTTCCCATCACATAAGCCGCTCTGTCAGCCCTCGCAAGCCGCGAGAAACGCGGCCCTTCAGATTCCGCTTGTGTTTTGCCGCATCCGGCGCCAGAAGCGTCCGTCGCAACCCAACCTGCCGCCCTTATGACCGCCCGCCAGCTCTCCTCCGGCGATCTGATCGCCGATCGCCGCGCCGACTACGCGAAGATGCTCGCCGAAAGCGGCGACCATCAAGGCGCCGCCGAACTCATGGCCCAGGCGCTGGAACTCGTGCCGAATTGGGCGGCCGGCTGGTTCCGGCTGGCGGACTATGAGGAGAAATCGGGCCGAAAAGAGGCAGCCATCGCGGCTTTGCGCCACACGCTTCGCCTCAGCCCTGAGGATATTTTCGGCGCTAGCCTGAAACTGGCCCTGCTCGGCGCCAGCGACACGCCGGAGCAGCCGCCGAGCACCTATGTGGAGCAGCTCTTCGACGACTATGCCGAGCGTTTCGACCAGGCACTCGTCGAGAAGCTCGACTACAGCGTCCCGGAAAAGCTCGCGGCGCTGATCGAACGGGCGACCGACGGGCACAAGTTTCGCCATGTTACCGATCTGGGCTGCGGCACCGGGCTCTTCGGCGAGCGCATCCGGAGCCGCGCCGAGTTTCTCGAGGGCTTCGATCTCTCGGTCAACATGCTTGCCAAGGCGGAAGGCAAGGCGATCTACGATCGGCTGGGCCGGGCCGACCTGTCGTTGTCGCCGGTCGATTCCGGCGTCTTCGGCGAACTCGCGGAAGCGCGCGCGGATCTCGTCAGCGCCGCGGACGTGCTGATGTATCTCGGCAATCTGGAAAGCGCCTTTTCCATCACCGACCGCCTTCTGGCGCCGGGCGGGCTGTTTGCCTTTTCCGTCGAGGACGGGGCGGTCGGGGACGGCTTCGTGCTGCGGCCATCGCTGCGCTACGCGCATCCGCAATCCTATGTCGCGTCGCTCTGTGCCGAATTCCGGCTGTCGATGATAGAAATCGAACGGACGGTCATTCGGATGGATGCCGGCCTGCCGATCGCCGGTATCCTGTTCCTGGCCCGCAAGTCTGCGTGAAACGCAACCCTGCCATCCGAAAATAGGTCAGCATTACTTACATATTTTTCTTGATTATTTATGTGCGCTGCAGCAATGCTCGAACTTTTCGCGGGAGTTCACCATGGCACAGATGAGCAGCGTTTTCGGTCTCTGGAATACCAGTCCCACAAGGCACACGCCGCTCGAGGATGTGCAGGGCGTCTTTTCCGGCAGCCTCGTCGCCGCCCTCGGCCTTTATTTCCTCGCCAGCGCCGGATTGCTGACCGGAAGCACCGCCGGTGTCGCCTTTCTGTTGCACTATGCGACCGGCGTGAATTTCGCTCTCGCCTTCTTCCTGCTCAACCTGCCGTTCTTCTACCTGTCGCTGAAGCGGCTGGGTCCGGCCTTCACTATCAAGACCTTCATCGCCATCGGGCTCACCTCGCTGCTGACTGACGCGCAGTCGAGGCTATTCGAGATCGAACAGATCCATCCCGGGTGGGCTGCCCTTCTCGGCGGATTGTTGCTCGGATACGGCGTTCTGGCGCTCTACCGCCACCGCGCCAGCCTCGGCGGCGTCGGCATCTTGGGCGTCTATCTGCAGGAGCGCTTCGGTATCCGCGCCGGCTTCGTGCAACTCGCGATCGACATGGTGGTCCTGGCTGTTGCCTTCGCAGTCACGACCCCCCGGGTGGTTCTTTGGTCGGTGCTCGGCGCGGTCGTCCTCAACCTCTTCGTGGCAATCAACCACCGCGCCGACCGTTATATTGCGCTTTGAAGCCTGGATGGCCTCGCAGCAATTGCGGGCATGAAGACGTGCAGGCTTCTCTTTTGCCCCGTTTGATCTACCTTTGTTCCCCGTGAACAGGATCGATTCCCCATTGCCGGAAAGCGACGCCTTGACGTTGCCGGCGCCGTTTCTGCGGTGGTTCGCGGAAAAGGGCTGGCGGCCGCGCGCGCACCAATTGGAACTCCTGTCACGGGCCGAGGCAGGACAAAGCACGCTGCTGATCGCGCCGACGGGTGCGGGCAAGACGCTTGCCGGTTTCCTGCCCTCGCTGGTTGATGTCACGCGGCGCGGCAAGATTCCGCCCGGCTCCGCCTTCGTCGGCATTCACACGCTCTATATTTCGCCGCTCAAGGCGCTCGCCGTCGATATCGAGCGCAATCTGACGAAGCCGGTCAGCGAAATGGGCCTGCCGGTGCGGATCGAGAACCGCACTGGCGATACGCCACAGGGCAAGAGGCAGCGCCAGAAGGTGAACCCGCCCGACCTGTTGCTGACGACGCCGGAGCAGCTCGCGCTGCTGATTGCTGATGGCGAGGCGGAGCGCTTCTTCAAAAATCTGCGCTATGTCGTGCTCGACGAACTGCATTCGCTCGTCACCTCGAAGCGCGGCCATTTGCTCGCCCTCGGGCTGGCACGGCTGCGCCGGTTGGCGCCCGGCCTGCAGACGGTCGGCCTGTCGGCGACGGTGGCCAAGCCGATGGAGCTGCAACGCTGGCTGGTCGGCCAGACCCCGGACGAGGAGAGCTACGCCGGATTGATCACCGTATCGGGCGGGGCAAAACCGGAAATCTCCATTCTGCGCGCCGAGAACCACGTGCCGTGGGCGGGGCACTCGGCCCGCTATGCAATCCCGGACATCTATGCAGCGATCAAGGAGCACGGCACGACGCTGCTCTTCGTCAACACGCGCAGCCAGGCGGAAATGCTTTTTCAGGAGCTCTGGACGATCAATGACGACAACCTGCCGATCGCCCTGCACCATGGCTCGCTCGACGTCGCCCAGCGCCGCAAGGTGGAAGCGGCGATGGCCGAAAACCGGCTGCGTGCCGTCGTCGCCACCTCGACACTCGATCTCGGCATCGACTGGGGCGACGTCGATCTGGTCGTCCATGTCGGCGCGCCGAAGGGAGCGAGCCGGCTCGCCCAGCGCATCGGCCGCGCCAACCACCGCATGGACGAGCCGAGCCGGGCGATCCTCGTCCCGGCCAACCGCTTCGAGGTGATGGAATGCCAGGCGGCGCTCGACGCCAATTATGTCGGCGCTCAGGATACGCCGCCGGTCGGCAAGGGCGCCCTCGACGTGCTGGCGCAGCACGTGCTCGGCATGGCCTGCGCCAAGCCCTTCGACGTCCTGGAGCTCTATGACGAGATCACCAGCGCGGCTCCCTATGCCGAGCTCTCCTGGGAGACATTCGAGCGGGTCGTCGATCTCGTCGCCACCGGCGGCTACGCGCTTCGCACCTATGAGCGCTATGCCCGCATCCGCAAGACGAAGGAAGGGCTGTGGCGGGTTTCCAATCGGATGGTGGCGCAGCAATACCGGCTCAATGTCGGCACGATCGTCGAATCGCCGATGCTGAACGTGCGCATGGTGAAGCGGAATGCACGCGGCTCGCTCGGCCGCGGCGGCATGTCGCTCGGCAAGGTGGAAGAGTATTTCCTCGAGATGCTGTCGCCGGGCGACACGTTTCTGTTCTCCGGCAAGGTGCTGCGCTTCGAAGGCATCCGCGAAAACGAGTGTCTCGTTTCGCAGGCCTTTTCCTTCGACCCCAAGGTGCCGAGCTATGCCGGCGGCAAGTTTCCGCTCTCCACCTATCTCGCTGCCCAGGTCAGGAAGATGCTTGGCGACCCGACGCGGCGCGCCACGCTGCCGGACCAGGTGCGCGACTGGCTGGCGCTGCAGGACGACGTTTCGATGCTGCCCCGCGAGGACGAACTGCTGATCGAGACCTTCCCGCGCGGCAGCCGCCACTACATGGTCACCTATGCCTTCGAAGGGCGGCTTGCCCACCAGACGCTCGGCATGTTGCTCACTCGCCGCCTCGACCGGGCCGGCCTGAAACCGCTCGGCTTCGTCGCCACCGACTATTCACTCGGCGTTTGGGCCCTCGACGATCTGGGTGCGGCGTTCCGGGCGCGGGCTCCATCGCTCGCCCAGCTTTTCGACGAGGATATGCTTGGCGATGATCTGGAGGCCTGGCTGAACGAATCCTTCCTGCTGAAGCGCACCTTTCGCACCTGTGCGGTCATTGCCGGGCTGATCGATCAGCGCCATCCGGGCAAGGAAAAGACCGGTCGGCAGGTCACCGTTTCGGCCGACCTCATTTACGACGTATTGCGGATGCACGAGCCCGACCACATCTTGCTGGAAGCGACGCGCAACGACGCAGCGGCAGGCCTTTTGGACATTGGCCGCCTCGGCACTATGCTCAAGCGAATCAAGGGCCACATCACCCATCGCCAGCTCGATCGTATCTCGCCGCTCGCCATTCCAGTCATGCTGGAGATCGGCCGGGAGGCGGTCCAGGGCGAGGCTCAGGACTTCCTGCTGACGGAGGCGGCCGACGAGCTGATCAACGAAGCGATGGGCGGGCCCCATACGGACGGATAGGCACAGAATGCATCGGCTCGTTCACGCGACATCGGCTCCGGCGGCAAGCGCTTTCTTTCAGGCGCGCACGACAATCAACGGCGTGGACGCCATTTGCGATCCGCTCGGCGGCCTTTTTCTGCCCGAGGCCGGGACGTTGGTGGTGTCCGACCTCCACCTCGAAAAGGGCTCGGCCTTCGCGCGGCGCGGCATGATGCTGCCGCCCTATGACACGCTGGCGACCTTGCGCATCCTCGAGGCGATCGTCGCCCGCCACAATCCGAAAACGGTGATCAGCCTCGGCGACAATTTTCACGACCGGACCGGGTCGGCGGCGATGCCGGAGACCTTCCGCCAGATGATTGGGGCGATGGCGCGCGGGCGTGACTGGATCTGGATCAACGGCAATCACGACCCGGATGGCACGTCGGGACTGCCCGGCGCGTCGATGGACGAGTTTCGTCACGCCGGGCTGGTGTTCCGCCATGAGCCGTCCTTGGCTGACGGCCTCGGCGAAGTAGCCGGCCACCTGCATCCGTCCGCGACCGTCCGGCGCCGGGAGAAATCGGTCCGCCGGGCCTGCTTCGCAACGGACGGCAAGCGGCTGCTGATGCCGGCTTTCGGCGTCACCACCGGCGGATTGGATCTCCGGCACCGCGCCATGAGCGGCCTTTTCGACCGGCAGCAGCTCGTCGCCCACATGATGGGCCGCGACCGGATCTATTCGGTGCGCTTTGCCAACCTCTTGGGCTAGAGCGGGATGAGGAAAAGTGTGAGCGGTTTTCCGCCCGCATCCCCCTCCAACGATCAGAAGGCGTTAAAGGTAAGCGTCGTCAGCGAACGGGAAATGCCCGGAACGCTGGCGATATTGTCGTTGATGAACTTGCCGATGTCCTGGCCTTCCTCGACATAGATCTTCAAAAGCAGGTCATAGTTACCGCTCGTCGAATACATCTCCGAGACGATTTCCTTGCGGTAGATCTCGTCGGCGACCTCGTAGGTCCGGCCGGGAGCGCATTGCAATTGCACGAAAATCGGTTTCATGGGCTTCCTCTGCTTCCGGGAGGTGGCCTCCCGACCGTTGTAACCGCCCCTTGGCGCGAGGACAGAGGGGGCGTTGCTGATCTTCCGGCCTCTCTTAAACCGCAACGGCACAAAAGGGAACGCGCCAACGCGGTAGTCGAGAAGCTCTGCGCCGGCTCCGTACCGCATCAATCCTTGCGGAAGAGCAGGCTCGCGCCCCATCCGGTGATCACCGCCAGCGTCACGGCAAGGAGGCCGTAGATGATCGGCTGCTCATGCGCGGCGCGGGTGATCGCCTGTTCGAGGCCGGTTTTAACCACCCGCAGCGGCAAGGCCTTGGCAGCGACGAAGAGACCTTCGCGGAACAGATAGGCACGCACCACATGGACGCCGTTCGGGACGTTGGCCGGCAGCCGGACGGATGCCTTGAAGAGGCTCGAGCTGATGAACTGCACGCCACCCGGATCACGCTGGTAGACGCCGCTCTCTTCGCGGATGCGGCGGAAGGCGTTGCGGAACTCGCCGAGGCTGCTGCCGTCACCGATGAAACCGAGCGGCACCAGCCGCATGTGATCGACGCCGATGCCCATATTGGCGATGTCTCGCGGCGGCGCGATCGTCGCGATATCGCGGGTGCTCGACAGCGAATAGGCTTCCGGCACGAGCTCGAAGGTCATCGACTGGGTATTGACCCAGATGCCGAAAACGCGCTGCTTCTTGCGCACCGTCGCATTGTCCTTTGGCCCTTCGAGCACGACGACGATGTTGTACTTGCCCTGGGCGAGAAGGTTGGCGTCGAAGCCGTCGATGGCGCCGAAGATCGTCAGGTCGGCGCCGCGGAAATCGGAGGTGATGGAGATCTCGTCCGTCGAGATGCCGATCTCGAGCTTCTCGGGGAAGTTCCCAACCTCCCGCTCCAGAGACTGTGCCGATGCCGGCCCGGCAGCCGCCAGAGTGAGAGCAAACAGGAGGAGGCGGGCGAGCGCGCGCATCAGAAGCCGAACCCCGCCGAAACGACCGAATAGATGTCCTTCGGAGGAATGATCAGCTCGATCGACAGGCGGATACCGACGGCAAGGACGAGCAGCGCCAGAAGGGCACGCAATTGCTCGCCGCGTAGCCGCTGGCCGACGCGCACGCCATATTGCGCGCCGATGACGCCGGCGATCATCAGCACGAAGGCAAGCACGATATCGACCGTATAATTGGTCGAGGCCTGGACGATCACCGTATAGGCCGAAACGAAGACGATCTGGAACAGCGAGGTTCCGACGACGACGCTGGTCGGGATGCGCAGGAGATAGATCATCGCCGGCACCATGATGAAGCCGCCGCCGACGCCCATGACCGACGTCAGGATACCGATGCCGAAGCCGAGCGTGGCGACCGGGATGACGCTCAGATAGATCTTCGATTTCTTGAAGCGCATCTTCAGCGGCAACCCGTGGATCCAATTATGCTGGCCGGGCCGGCGCAACTGGGTCGGCTGGTTCTTGGCAGCCTTGCGCATGGCGCCGATGCTCTCCCATAGCATCAAACTGCCGACCGAACCGAGCAAGACGACGTAGAGGAGCGAAATGACGAGATCGAGCTGGCCGATGCTGCGCAGCAGCGAGAACAGCCAGATGCCCACGGTCGCGCCAACGAGGCCGCCGCAGAGCAGCACCGTTCCGAGCTTGATGTCGATCGTGCCGCGCCGGAAATGGGTGATGGCGCCTGAGATCGACGAGGCGACGACCTGGTTCGCACCGGTCGCCACCGCCACCACCGGCGGAATGTTGTAGAAGATCAACAGCGGCGTGATCAGAAAGCCGCCGCCGACTCCGAACATCCCCGACAGGAAACCGACGGCCGCGCCCATGCCGAGAATGATGAATATGTTCACCGACAATTCTGCAATGGGCAGATAGACCGTCACGGCCAAACCTCGATGTAACAACGAACCCGCAATGCAGGTGAAATTGCAATTGCACAACTCCTAACCGGAAACGATTTAGGAATCGTGCAACGCTTTGAACCATTCGCACCCCAACCTCCGAGCGAGGCATGGTGGGATGCTTCGAAGTGGCGAGAACACCACCAGCGGAATATTTCGGGCAGAGCTTCCCGCTTTCCAATCGGATCACTTAAAGGCGTGAGATGCTCTGGATTCAGGTTTCCGGAGCGCCCGCAACGGGACGCCCGACGGCGCCTCCGCTCATGCGCCCTCAGGCGGGAGCTGTCAACCATTTCAGGGACATGGAGCCGCAGTTTCCACCCCGCTGCCCTGTCGTCAGGATCTGCGGCTTTAACGCGGCGTCGGGTCAGAACGAAAGGGGTGAGGTCGAGCGAGCGGCCGCGCGGCCGGTCACGAGTTCCGCTTCAACAGTTCCTTCACCAGTTCGTCGGTTATTTCACCGGTCGGCTCGTGGCCGATCGACTTCTGGAACGCCTTGATCGCTGCAATCGTCTTCTTGCCCATATGTCCGTCGGGGGCGCCGGCGTCGAAGCCATTGTTGTTGAGAATGGCCTGAATGTTGCGCAAGGCCTTCGTCATGTCGACCGACGCGGTCTTGGTCGAGGGGCCGACCCAGGCGTCCGGCACATCCACCGTATTCGCCTCGGCATCGAGCGGCTGCACCTTCCAGGCGTCGACTTTCGCCTTGGCGCTCGAGAGCTCCTCGGGCTTCATCGCCCTGGCGATCTCGTCGCGCTTTTCGCCGGCGTCCTTGTCGCCGCCGCGCGCGGCGATCGCGAACCACTTGTAGGACTCCTCGAGGCTCTGGGCGACGCCGTTGCCGCGGGCATAGAGCACGGCAAGATTGAACTGGCTGTCGCGGACCCCGAGATTGGCGGCCTTCTCGAACCATTTCACCGCCGCCGCGAGATCGGGCGCACCGTCGCGGCCGCTGGCGAGCATGACCGCAAGATTGTGGCTTGCACTGGCGTTACCCGCCTCGGCAGCCTTCTGGTAGAGAGCCTTGGCCTTGGCCGCGTCCCGCGTGACACCTGCCCCCTTCTCGTAGAGATTGGCAAGCCGGTAACCGGCCGGCACGACGCCGGCATCGGCCGCACGCTGATACCATTTGGCAGCTTCGGCGAGATCTTCCTTCGCCCCGCGTCCCTCGGTGAAACGGGTGCCGATCTCGTAATGGGCGAGCGGGTCGCCGCCCTTCGCCGCCGTTACCAGGGCCGGCGGGCCAAAGCCTTCCGGCAGGACGATATTGCTCGCCTTGACCGGCTCAAAACTCGCTGCCGTGAGCGTGCCTGTGGTCGCCGGCTGGAATGTCGAGACCGGGCCTGTATGAGCTGGTTTGGCCGGCGGCTGCAGCAGCGGCGCCTCGCCCGCGTCTGCTGCCGGAACGACTGCGGCAGCCGTGTCAGCCTTCGTCGCGGGCACGTTCGTCGCGACGGGAGCAATCCCAGCCTTCTCGACCGGAGCCGCAGCCTTCGGCGGCTCGGCAGCCGTTGCCGCGACTGGGGTGGATACCGGCTTCGCCGCTTCGCCGCCCGAGGCCTTCGACGCAGTTTCCACGTCCGCCTTGCGCTCGACCGCCGCGGCGGGCTGGACGCTCTGCGCGTCCCTGCCCTTGAGCATCGTGCTGACCAGCGGATAGGACATGATCGCCAGCAGCACCGCACCAACCGCCATCAGGATCGGGCGACGATGACGGGCAAAGGCACCGCTGACGGCGGACGGTCCCTTATTGTCCTTGGCGCTCTTCAGCGAGTCGGCTTCCTCGACAGCCATTTGCGCGGCACGGCGCGCCGCAGCGATGAAGTCCGCCTTTTCGCCGCCGGCCTCCGGCTGGCCGCCGCGGGCCATTTGCCCGGCACGCACGCGCTCGAGAATCTTCTTGACGTCCGGCACGCCGGAGCCTGGCTCGAGCAGTTGGTTGGCGTCCTCCGGCGCGAGCATTTCGGAGGCGTCGATCGAGGGGGCGGGCTCGACTATCTGGCGCGCCTGAACCGGCGCCGTCTCGTTGCGCTTGGCGGAGAAGCGCCGGGTCAGCCCGGCGAGCAGGCCCGCCTTTGCGGCTCGGGCCTCGACCCGCGGTTCGTCCCGCTCGACGGTCGAAACATCGACGGAGGAAGACAGGTCGGCCGCAACCGGGCCCGTGGCGGTGACTTCGACCTCGATCGCTGATCCGGCCTGCTGACGTTCGTCCTGCCGCTCAGCGGCGTCGCCGAAAGCGCCGCCATACTCCGGCTGCACCGCTTTCGGCATCATCGGCATGTCGCGCGGGGCGTTCCGCATTCCGGCGCTCGGCTCCCGTTCTTCGAGCCGTTCCAGTTTCTCGGCGATGTGGACGAGTGTCTCATGCAGCGCCTCGAAGGTGCGCGCCGTGCGCTCTTCGCTCGAACGGCTGAGGCCCTCGAGCGCCCTGAGGTCGTCGGCGAGCGCCGAGATCGCGGCCATGTCGGCGCCGGCTGCAGTCTGCGGCATGCCGTTCCTGGCATAGGCCTCCATCACCGCCTCGGCGGCCTGACGGGCGGCTTCGATGATATATTCGTCGCTCGTCGCCAGGTAGTCTTCGAGCGCAGTCATGCGGCTTTCGAATTCCATCGGTGCAGCGCCGGCCGGCTCCTGATGCGACTGGCTCACCAGCGCCGAGAGATTGCCGATCTGCGCTTCGAGATTGCGCAGCGCCTCGCGATCGTCGAAGGGCGCGGCTTGTGTCTCCTCGAGGCGCTGGGCGATGTCGGCAAGCCGGTCTTCGAGCCGGTCGAAGCGCATGTCCGGCGCCGGCGAGTCGGCATGGCCGTCGAGTTCGTCGATTCGGCGGGCGAGATAGTCGAGCCGTTCCGCCAAGGCGTCGTTGACGCTGCCCTGGTCCAGCGCCTCGATCTTGCGCGAAATATCGGCAAGATAATCTGTCAATTCCGGCGCCGCGTTGCGCTGGCTGTGCTCGAGCAGCGCCGATAGCTGGTCGAGCCGTTCCTCGAGCCGAGCCGCGGCCCTCTCGCCTGCAAGATCCTCGACGCGCGCCGTCAGAGCTTCGATCCGCACGCCAAGCCCGGTATCCACCGGGCGGGCAAGACTGTCGATCTGGCGCGACAGATCGCCGAGGCGGCTTTCCAGCCGGTTGACAACGGCATTGTCGAGGCTCGTGGTATTACGCCCCGCGACGATCGCGCGGCCGATTTCGTCGAGCCGCTGATCGAGCTCGGCGAATTGCGGGACGAGTCGCCTATCGTCCGGCTCTATCTGGCGCCCCAGAATTTCGATCGCCCGGGCGACCGCGACGAGCTTGTCCTCCAGCCCGTCGACCGCCGAGGCGGGGTTCAACGTGCCTATCTGCGACTTGATTTCGTCAAGGCGGTAGGCGAGCGCCACGAGCTCGTCATCGCGGTTCTGATCGAAGGCGTTCAGCCGATCCTCGACACCGTTCCAGCGGCTTTCCATGCGACGCATGCTGTCTTCGCGCGCCAAACCGTCGATCATCGTCCGGAGGTCGTCGAATTCGACCCGAAGCGCGTCGGCCTGCGCCGACGGCGCCTGGCGACCGAGCTGATTGATGCTGTCGGCAAGCCGCTGCAAGTCCGCCCTGATATCGGCGGCATTGTTGCGGTCTTCCGAAGCCTCGACCTTGATGCCCCGAATTTCGGAGCGCAGGGCATGCATTTCGCGAGCAAGCCCGTCGCTGATGTCGCGCTTCAGGTCCTGCCTCAAGCCGACGAGAGCCTCTGCGATATCGGCTGCCGCGGCGGGGCGCGGCGGCTGGGCCGGCGCCGCCTGGGAGGGCTGGTATCGCGACTCTTCCGCAAGGCGCGCCGGAGTGGGGCGATCGGTTTCACGCGCCGCGATGCGCTCGCGCAACGGCGTTCGCTCCCGTGCGCCGGTCAGCACGCGCTGGCGTTCGAGGATCTCTGAAACGGCGTTGTTCGGCGGTGTCGGTCGCTCCGGCTGGCGCTGCTCGCGGCTGACGCTGCTCATCAGGCCCTCGATGCGTGCCTCGAGGCCTTCGATGGTGCGGTTCAGGGCATCGAGCGACGGTCTGTCGCCATAGGACGGGTTACCTATGCGCTGAGGATTGGATCGCGATCCGTTCATTGTCTCTTCGCCCCTGTCGTCGATCGTGGAAGCCGGGGAACGACATCAGGTCCGTTCCTCTTCAGCGGTCCAGCCGATGCGGGCAAAGCCACAACAACGCGAGCCTTCCGGTTGCAGCTTTGACCATCTCACAGCCCACAATTCATTAAACGTGGTAAACAAGCGGTTAATCGGCGGGGCTTTTTAACGATTTATCCATCTGCGCCCGTCCTAATCTTCCTCGACAGGTCTCTTCGAACCGACAGCAGCATTGCTCCAAATTTTTGCGACGCGTTTTTTTTGACGTTTACGCAAACGTCAAAATTTTGTAGCATCCTGCCAACGATACGACACCGATCACTTCGGCGCGCGCTCAAACAGCTCAAATCGGGCAAGCCGCGGCGCCGCCCGAGGGGACATCAAGGCGAGGAAAGAATGCCCATCTACAAGGCTCCGGTCGACGACACCCTGTTCATCCTCAACGACGTGCTCGGCCTCGAGCGCTACCACAACCTGCCGGGCTTTGCGGATGCGACGCCGGACATGGTGGCGGCAATCCTTGGCGAGGCCGCCAGGCTCGCTGAGGACGAGCTCTTCCCGATCAATCTTTCCGGCGATCAGGAAGGCTGCAAGCGCCATGACGACGGCTCCGTCACAACGCCGACGGGCTTCAAGCAGGCCTTCGATCACTATCGCGAAGGTGGCTGGCTGGGCCTCGCCGCGCCGGAGGAGTTCGGGGGGCAGGGCCTGCCCTACACGCTCCATACCGCCGTCGGTGAATTCATGTCCGCGGCGAACATGTCACTGATGATGTATCCGGGTCTGACGCAGGGCGCGATCGCCGCCATCCTCGTGCACGGCTCCGAGGAGCAGAAGCGCGCCTACCTGCCGAAGATGATCGACGGCACCTGGACCGGCACGATGAACCTGACGGAGCCCCATTGCGGCACCGATCTTGGCCTGCTTCGCACCAAGGCCGCGCCGAACGGCGACGGATCCTACCGGATCTCCGGCCAGAAGATCTTCATCTCCGCCGGCGAGCACGACATGGCGGAGAACATCATCCACCTGGTCCTCGCCCGGATCGAGGGCGCGCCGGAAGGCGTCAAGGGCATCTCGCTCTTCATCGTGCCGAAATTCAAGCTGAACGACGACGGCCGGCCTGGCGAGCGCAACGGCGTTTCCTGCGGCGCGATCGAACACAAGATGGGCATTCACGGCAACTCGACCTGCGTCATGAACTATGACGAGGCGACCGGCTACCTGATCGGCGCGGAGAACAAGGGCCTCAGCGCCATGTTCGTGATGATGAACGAGGCCCGTCTTGCCGTCGGCATGCAGGGGCTGGCGATCGCCGAGATCGCCTATCAGAATGCCGCGAACTATGCGCGCGAACGCCTCCAGGGCCGCTCGCTTTCCGGTGCCAAGGCGCCCGAGCAGAAGGCGGACCCGATCATCGTCCATCCGGACGTGCGCCGCTCGCTGATGACGATCAAGGCCTTCAACGAGGCCGGCCGCGCCTTCACGCTCTGGACGGCGCTGAAATCCGACATCGCCCAACGTTCGGACAACGAAGCGGAGCGGCAAGCGGCCGACGACATTCTCGGCCTGATGACGCCGATCCTCAAAGGGGTGCTGACCGACAAGGGCTTCGAGCACGCGGTAATGGCGCAGCAGGTGTTCGGCGGTCACGGCTACATCGAAGAGCATGGCATGAGCCAGTATGTCCGCGACGCTCGCATCGCGATGATCTATGAGGGAGCGAACGGCATCCAGGCGCTCGACCTCGTCGGCCGCAAGCTTGGCCTGAACGGCGGCCGCGCCGTCATGGCGCTGTTCAAGGAAATCGGCGATTTCTGCGAGGAGAACCGCGGCGACGAAAGTCTCTCCGGCTACACCAAGGCGCTGAAGAAGGGGCTCAACGATCTGCAGGCGGCGACCATGTGGTTCATGCAGAATGCCATGGCCAAGCCCGACAATGCTGGCGCCGGCTCGACCGACTACATGCACCTCTTCGGCCTCGTCGTGCTCGGTTACATGTGGGCCAGGATCGCCAAGACCGCGCAGGAGAAGCTTGCCGCCGGCGAGACGACGCAGGCGGACTATCTGAAGAACAAGCTCACCACCGCAAGGTTCTTCATGGAACGAATCCTGCCGGAGACGGCGCTGCGCAAGGTCCGCATCGAAACCGGCGCCGATACGCTGATGGCGCTGGACGCCGCTGCGTTCTGATTTCAAAGTGGGACTGGACGACGAACGGTCTGCGAGGCGGTTTTCCGCCCGCACTCTGTTCTGATTGATAATGCGCGGCCCGACCGGGCGCCGACGAAAGGGAGATGACAGATGACGAAAGTCTTCGTTTACGACCACGTGCGCACGCCGCGCGGCCGTGGCAAGAAGGACGGCGCTCTGCACGAAGTGCCGTCGGTCCGGCTCGCCGCCAAGGTGCTCGAGGCGGTCCGCGACCGCAACGGGCTCGACACCTCGACCGTCGACGATATCGTCATGGGCTGCGTCGATCCGGTCATGGATGCGGGCGCGGTGATCCCGAAGGCGGCCGCCTTCGAAGCGGGCTACTCGACGCGGGCGCCCGGCATGCAGATCTCCCGCTTTTGCGCCTCCGGTCTCGATGCCGTCAATTTCGGCGCCGCCAAGATCGCCCAAGGGGCGGACGACATCGTCATCGCCGGCGGTGTCGAGTCGATGTCGCGCGTCGGCCTCGGAATGTCGGGGGGCTCCTGGTTCATGGACCCATCCGTCAACCTGCCGGCCTATTTCATGCCGCAGGGCGTTTCGGCCGACCTGATCGCCACCAAATACGGCTTCTCGCGTGACGACGTCGATGCCTATGCGGTGGAGAGCCAGAAGCGCGCCGCCCATGCCTGGGAAAAAGGCTATTTCGAGAACTCGGTCGTGCCGGTCAAGGACCAGAACGGCCTGACGATCCTCGACCGCGACGAGCATATGCGTCCCGGCACCGACATGCAGGCGCTCGCCTCGCTCAACCCTTCCTTCCAGATGCCCGGCGAGATGGGCGGCTTCGAGGCCGTCGCCATCCAGGCGCATCCGGAAATCGAGCGGATCAACTATGTCCACCATGCCGGCAACTCCTCCGGCATCGTCGATGGCGCCGCGGCAGTGCTGCTCGGCTCGAAGGCCGGCGGCGCGGCCATGGGGCTGAAGCCGCGCGCCCGTATCCGTGCCTTCGCCAATATCGGCTCCGATCCGGCACTGATGCTGACCGGCCCGGTCGACGTTACGGAAAAGCTCCTGAAGCGCGCCGACATGAAGCTCTCTGACATCGACCTCTTCGAGCTCAACGAGGCCTTTGCCGCCGTGGTGCTGCGCTTCTGCCAAGCTTTCGACATTCCGCACGACCAGATCAACATCAATGGCGGCGCTATCGCCATGGGCCATCCGCTCGGCGCGACCGGCGCGATGATCCTCGGCACGGTGCTCGACGAGCTCGAACGCCGCGACCTCAACACGGCGCTGGTGACGCTCTGCATCGGCGCCGGCATGGGCACCGCAACGATCATCGAACGCGTCTGATCCGATCCCGGGAGAGAGAATATGTCTTACACGAACTTCAAGATCGAAACCGACGCCGACGGCATCGCACTCGTCACCTGGGACATGCCCGACAAGTCGATGAACGTTCTCACTGAGGAGGTGATGGACGAACTGGATGCGATCGTCGACCAGACGACCGCCGATGCCGCCGTCAAGGGCATCGTCTTCACCTCCGGCAAGTCGTCCTTCTCCGGCGGCGCCGACCTCTCGATGATCAAGTCGATGTTCACGCTGCAGACCGAGGAGAAGAAGAAGGATCCGGCAAACGCCGCGCAGAAGCTCTTCAACCTCGTCGGCCGCATGACGGGGCTGTTCCGCAAGCTCGAAACCTCAGGCAAGCCCTGGGTCTCGGCGATCAATGGCACCTGCATGGGCGGCGCCTTCGAACTGTCGCTCGCCTGCCACGGCCGTGTCGCTTCCAATTCGAAATCGGTCAAGATCGGGCTCCCTGAGGTCAAGGTCGGTATCTTCCCGGGTGCCGGTGGCACGCAACGCGTGCCGCGGCTCACCAACACGCAGGATGCGCTGCAGATGATGACCACCGGCTCGTCGCTGACCGCGGCGCGCGCCAAGGCCATGGGCCTGGTGCACGATGTGGTCGATCCGGACAAGCTGGTCGACGCCGCCAAGGCGATGATCAAGAATGGGCTCAAAGCGGTGCAGCCCTGGGACGAGAAGGGCTTCAAGCTTCCGGGCGGCGGCGTCTGGACCCCCGCTTCCGCGCAGCTCTGGCCGGCGGCCTCCGCCATTCTCCGCCGTGAAACCTATGGCAACTATCCGGGCGCGATCGCCATCCTGAAATGCGTCTATGAAGGCCTGCAGGTCCCGTTCGACACGGGCTTGAAGATCGAGCAACGCTATTTCACCGAGATCCTGCAGACCACCGAAGCCTTTTCGATGATCCGCTCGCTATTCATCTCGATGCAGGAGCTCGGCAAGGGCGCCCGCCGCCCGGCCGGCGTAGCGAAGACGGAGCTCAAGACGGTCGGCGTCGTCGGTGCAGGATTCATGGGCGCCTCGATCGCCTATGTGACCGCCGCCGCCGGCATTCCGGTCACCCTCATCGACCGCGACATGGAAGCGGCCGAAAAGGGCAAGGCTCATTCGGAAGGCCTGGTCAAGGACGCGATCGGCAAAGGCCGCCTGACCAAGGAAGAAGGTGAGGCGCTCCTCGCCCGCATCTCGCCTTCGGCCGACTACAACGACCTCAAGGAGGTCGGCCTCGTCGTCGAAGCCGTGTTCGAAGACCGCCAGGTCAAGAAGGACGTGATCGAAAAGGTGGAAGCGGTGATCGGCGAGGATGCCATTTTCGCGTCGAACACCTCGACGTTGCCGATCACGGGCCTTGCAAAGAACTCGAAGCGACCGGAGCAGTTCATCGGCGTCCATTTCTTTTCGCCGGTCGAAAAGATGATGCTGACGGAAGTGATCGTCGGCAAGGAGACCGGCGACAAGGCACTCGCCACGGCGCTCGACTATGTCGCCGCGATCAAGAAGACGCCGATCGTCGTCAACGACACGCGCGGCTTCTACGTCAACCGCTGCGTCTTCCGCTACATCCACGAAGCCTACGACATGCTGATCGAGGGCGTGCCGCCGGCGATGATCGAAAACGCCGCCAAGATGGCCGGCATGCCGGTCGGGCCGCTGTCGCTCAACGACGAGGTGGCGATCGACCTCAGCCAGAAGATCCTCAAGGCGACGGTCGCCGATCTCGGCGAAAAGGCGGTCGATCCGCGCCATATGGCTCTGGTCAACAAGCTCGTCGACGAACTCGACCGGCGCGGCCGCAGGAACGGCAAGGGCTTCTACGAATACCCGGCGAAACCGGCGAAGAAGTATCTGTGGCCGGAGCTGAAGACGCTCTATCCGCAGAAGGCGGCCGACAAGGTCGACGTGGAGGTGCTGAAGCAGCGCTTCCTCGCAACGATCGCGCTCGAAGCGGCCCGCACCATCGAGGAAGGCATCGTCACCGATCCGCGCGAGGCGGATGTCGGCTCGATCCTCGGCTTCGGCTTCGCGCCCTACACCGGCGGCACGCTCTCCTATATCGACGGCATGGGCGCCAGGGCCTTCGTCGCGATGTGCAACAAGCTGGCCGAGGACTATGGCGACCACTTCAAGCCGACGCCGCTCTTGAAGGAGATGGCCGAAAAGGGCGAGACCTTCTACGGACGCTTCGATCCCTACGGGCAGGCGCAGAAGGCGGCTTAAGGCGCCTCCCTTCGCAACGAGAATCCGAGGGCCGCGCCGACGGGTGCGGCCTTTTTGCGTCCGATCATTCCGGCGCAAGAGCGGAGCGCGCGATCGGCCGAAGCTCTATGTCTGCCACCGCCTCTTTCAATCGTCCTTCGGAGGTGAACTGGAGAAACCGAGATGTCGAAGCCTCACAAGGTCGTCGTCGAGAACATCATCCGCCCCGGCAAGATCAATTTCGTCGATGCGGAAAAATATGCGGCGATGAAGGCCACTTTGCTGGCCGTCACGCCCACCGAACCACCCGGCCTGACATTGGCCGAGATACGCGAGCGTATCCTCGCCCGTTTGCCGGAGGAGGAATTCCCAGGCGGCAAAGGGGTCTCGTGGTGGTCGAAAACGGTGCAGCTCGACCTCGAAGCAAAGGGAGAAATAGTGCGGGAGAAAACGCGACCGATCCGGCTGCACAGGGGTTGACGGGGCTACCGTCGCGCGGCGTGGCTGGATTGGCGGGCTTTGGGTCAAATCGAACCGCGCAGCCGGCAGTTGACTCGGATCAAGTTGCCAAGTTGGCGAGTGAGCTAAAGGCATGTGCAGTTACCGAAAGCCGAAAAGCCCATCATGCAGCCGCTGCCCTTCGCCCTTGCCATCCTGCTTCTGCTCGCAACGCCCGGGCCGACCAACACGCTGTTGTGGCTTTCGGGCGCGGCGGTCGGCATGCGCCGCTCCTTGCCCCTGCTTCTCGGCGAACTCGGCGGTTATCTGACGGTGATCGTCCCGGTGGCGGTGATCGCGGCGCCGCTGCTTTCCGCGCATCCGGCGATTGGCCTCGTGCTGAAGCTCGCCGCGGCCTGCTGGAGACTCTTCATGGCGCATGCGCTCTGGACGGTGAAGGCGAACGCCGCAAGCGAGCGGCCGATCGTCCCCGGGCAGGTCTTCGTCACCACTCTCCTCAACCCGAAGGCGCTGATTTTTGCGCTCGTCATCATGCCGCAGGTCGGGCTTCAAGCGATGTCGCCCTGGCTTCTCGGGTTTGCGGCGCTGACGCTGAGCGCCGGTTCGCTGTGGATCGCCGCCGGCACCCTGTTGGCACGCCTGCCGAGGCGGCCGGTCGGCCCGCGCCTTCCGCGCCGCATCGCCGCCGCCTGCCTTGTTGCCTTCTCATTCGGCATCGCCGGCAGTGCGCTTGCGTCGATGGTCTGAGACGATGACTACCTTTATCCTCAGGCGGCTTCGGCCTTCTCGCCAAGTTCGGCGGCCAGGAAGCCGATCAGTTGCTCCCAGCCGCTGCGGCGATATTCGACCTGGTCCAGGCCGTCAAGAAAGGCGGCCTGTTCCGTGAACACGACGCGGGTTCCGCTTCCCTCCGGCACCAGCTCTGCGGTGGCGAGAGAAGCGGAAATCGGCCGATCGTCCTTCGCCATCGTGTAGGCCGAGATGATGCGCCGGTTCTCGACAATATCGAGATAGACGGTCTCGTTGAAATAGAAGGTTTTCCCGTCCTGGCTGAAGCGCCCGCCTTCCCGGCCGCCGACGCGGAAGTCGTGGCGGTACTCCGCCACCGGCCAATTGTCGGCTTTGACGAACCAGCGGTCGTGGGCGGCGGGGTCGGCAAAGGCACCGAACACCCGCTCGGGGGATGCCTTGAAGACGCGCTCAATCGTGAAGCTTGCATGTTCGACGGAAGTCTGGGTCATGGCTTCTCTCCTCCTTGACGGTCGGACCGATGAATGCGCCTCGCGCCGCGACAACTGATATCAATATGAAAGCAGTTGCACTGTAATCTCACTGGTGCAATAATGCAAGCAGTTTTAAAGATGGGGAATTGCAGACCAGAATGACTGACGATCACCGCTCGGCTTGCCCGATCAATCTCTCGCTCGAAGTCTTCGGAGACAAATGGAGCCTTCTGATCATCCGCGACATGATCTTCGGCGGCAAACGCCACTTCCGCGAGATGCTGCGGTCGCAGGAGGGCATTTCCTCCAACATCCTCGCCGACCGGCTGAAGACACTGCTTGACATGGGCATGCTGACGAAGCGCGACGATCCGAGCCATAAGCAGAAGGCGATCTACAGCCTGACGGAGATGGCGATCGCATTAGTGCCGATCATGGCCCATCTCGGCGCCTGGGGGCGGCGCTACCTGCCGGTCAGCGAGGAACTGAGCATCCGCGCACAGCTCATGGAAGAAGGCGGCCCGGCGCTCTGGGAGCGTTTCATGGACGAACTCAGGGCCGAACATCTAGGCCCGTCCGGTGCATCGGAAGGTCCATCGGTGCGCCAGACGCTGCAGGCGGCCTATGAGGAGGTCATGGCCCGCAAGGCCATGCAACGGCAACTCGACAGCGCCGGTTCCTGAGTCCGTCGTCGGCGCCGCCGTTCCCCCTGCAAGCACAGGACTATTTTCCTGTCCATTCTTTACGCCCGATCCTCGCTTCGTTAAGCTATAATCAGGCTGAAGCGGGGTGCGAAGCAGCTTGCAGTTTTGACCCGTGGCGCCCTACCTGCGGGGTGGATCGACATGCTTTCACACGACAGCATCTGGCGAGCGATCGATGCGCTGGCGGAGCGCCATCAGCTCTCGGCGTCCGGCCTTGCACGTCGCGCCGGTCTCGATCCCACCTCCTTCAACAAGTCGAAGCGCCAATCGCCTGACGGGCGCGATCGTTGGCCGTCGACAGAATCGATTTCGAAGATCCTCGAGGCGACCGGCGCGACGATCGACCAGTTCATGGCGCTCCTGCAATCCGTCAGTGGCGTATCGCCCCGCTCCGGCCAGCCGGCCTCGGGCATTCCTCTGATCGGCTTCGCGCAGGCCGGCGCAGGTGGCTTTTTCGACGACGGCGGCTTTCCCGTCGGGCAGGGTTGGGACGAGGTCGAGTTTCCCGTCGCGCCACAGAGCAAGGCCAGCGTCTACGCCTTGGAGGTTCAGGGCGACAGCATGCTACCGCTCTATCGCGACGGGGACGTCCTGATCGTCGATCCGGGAGCGCAAGTGCGCCGCGGCGACCGCGTTGTCCTGAGAAGCCGCGAGGGCGAGGTGATGGCGAAGATCCTGGCCCGGCAGACGTCGCGCGGCGTCGAGCTTCTGTCGCTCAATCCGGAGCACCCGAACCGCAGTTTCGAGATGAAAGACGTCGAATGGATCGCCCGAATCATTTGGGCCAGCCAATAGGATAGCGTCAAGATGCGGCCGCAGTTCATCTCCATCGCCGGCGGGCTCGCCGCCCTCGCCCTCTACGCCGGGATCCTGCTGAACGGGGCGGCGACGATCCGCGCCCGGGAAAGCGCGGCCACACCCGATTTCGTGCTGGAGACGCCAGACGCCGCGCCGATCGAGGAACCGGCTGAGGAGCCAGCTCCGGCCGCGCAAATTCCAGCCGAGCCGACGCCACCGCCCGCCGAAGCGGAGGCTGCCGCCAAAACCTCCAGAGTGCCCGTGCGGCCGGTCGAACCCGACCTTTTCGCGATACCGGAAGAGGGTGTTGCGAAGCCGCTTGAACGGATTGCGCCCCGGCCGCCTCTTTCGGCGCCGGAAGAGAAGAAGACAACCCCTACCGTCTTGCAGCGACCCGTCGCGCTTGCCGCCGGCCTCGTCCAAACCGGCGACACGACCCTGCAGATCAAGGATATAGAGCCGGAAAAGGCGGACAAGCTCTGCGAAGGGGCCGGCAAGAGCTGGCCCTGCGGTATGGTGGCGCGCACGGCGTTCCGCAATTTCCTGAGAGGGCGGGCTCTCGTCTGCGACCAGGTCGACGAGAAGACCGAGGACTCCCCCGCCGCAAGCTGCAGGGTCGGCAATATCAACGTCGCCGAATGGCTTGTCACGAACGGCTGGGCGATACCGCTTCCCGGTACCGCACTCGAAGCGAAGGCGGAAGCTGCCCGAAACGCCAAGCGCGGCTTCTATGGCAGCGACCCGCGTGATCTGAGCCGGAAGCCCCTGGTGCTCCAGGAGCCCGCAGGCGGCCTGAACTTCGGCGAGACCGCGCCGGACTTGCAAGCCCCCGTGGAAATTCCTAACTGATCGCCAGCAATCCCGAGAGAGCAGATGTCCGCAAGCCTCAGCCAGCACGAAGCCCTTGTCTATGTCATGGTCATGATGTCGGCCGTCGACAGGAGCATGAGCGATGACGAATTCGCACGCATCGGCGGGCTCGTGCGTTTCCTGCCGCCCTTCGACGGTTTCGACGAGGATCGGCTGATCCACATCGGTCGCGAGTGCGCGGCCCAGCTTGCCGCTCCGGAGGGGCTCGACGTGACGCTCGAAATGGTCCGCGAATCGCTGCCGCAGCGGCACTACGAAACAGCCTATGCGCTCGCCGTCGAGATCGCCGCCGCCGACCAACGCATCCGCACCGAGGAAATCCGGCTGCTGCAGCTCCTGCGCGACCGCCTGAGCCTCGACAAGCTCACCTGCGCGGCAATCGAGCGCGGCGCCCTGGCGCGCTTTCGCAGGTAACCGCTGGCGGCGCCGGGCTTCATTCACGGCAACATTCACGGCAACGTGTCTTTGCCCGCTCCCGTCAAAACGTCATATCGTTGTCCCGCGAGAAGGATGACGAATGCTTTTCCTTGGGATCGCGGAACCGGTCTGGCGGCTCGGTGCCTTTGCGGTGATCTTCGCCGCGCTGGCAGCGCTCGAACTACTGCACCCCCGGCTCGAGCGGCCCGAGCTGCTGCAGGCCCTCAAGGCGCGTCGCTGGGCCACGAACCTGTCGATCCTTCTCCTCTCGTCGCTGCTGCTGCGCATTGTCTTTCCGGCTGCGGCGACGGGCGTTGCGCTATGGACCGACTTGCGCGGCTATGGCCTGCTCCCTGCACTTGGCGTGCCGGCGCCGCTTGCCGGTCTGCTGGCCTTCGTCGCGCTCGATTTCGCCGTCTGGCTGGAGCACGTGGTGTTTCACAAGCTGCCGGTCCTGTGGCGAATTCACCGTGTTCATCACGCCGACCCGGGCGTGGACGTCACGACGGCGCTGCGCTTCCACCCTCTGGAGATCCTGCTCTCGATGGCCTGGAAGAGCGCAGTCATCATCACGCTCGGCGCGCCGGCAGTCTCCGTTCTGATCTTCGAAATCGTCCTCAATGCCGCCGCGATGTTCAACCACGCCAACCTGCGGCTGCCGCCGAAGCTCGACCGGCTTTTGCGGCAGATGATCGTCACCCCCGACATGCACCGCATCCATCACTCCGTCGAAAAGGGCGAAACGGATTCGAACTACGGCTTCAACCTCTCCGTCTGGGACCGGCTATTCTCGGCCTATGTGGCGCAGCCAGCGAGCGGCGACGAGGCGATCCAGACCGGTTTGAAGGCGTTTGGGCGCGGCGAGCCGACAAAGCTCGTATGGTCTCTGATGCTGCCGTTCCGCCGTGGGTAAATCGAACGAGTGAAGTGCTTGCCCCTCCCGGTTCAATAAATGCCGTTCGGGAAATAGCGCAGGTAAATTTCTTCGAGCCTGCCGCTGCGCGAGAGCGCCAGCAGGGCATGGTCGATCGCCTGGGTCAGGGCGGGCTCGGTCGTGCGGTTCATGATCGTCAGCCCCTCGCCCAGGAAGCGCTCCGAGAAATAGGCGCCATCCATCAGGGCGCAGCATCCCGCGGCGACGCTGCCGGAAACCCAGAAGGATAGTTGCATGGCATCGGAGAAGACGGCCGTCACGGCACCCTCTCGCAAGGCGTTCAGCAAGGCTTCGCGGTCGGGATAGGCCTTGGCTTCGAGCTTCGGAAAAAAGGCTTTCAGCATCGCCTCATGCGTCGTCCCGGCCACGGCTCCGATGGGTTTGCCGACAAGATCGGTCGGCTTCTCAATGCCCTCTCCTGCCTTCCTGTTGACGGCGAAGCGTGCCGGCATTTGCATGAAGGCCCTGGAGAAGGCGAAACGTCGCCTCAGTTCCGGCGTCACGGCGACGCCGGCGACGATCGCCTCGCCCTGCCCCTGCTCGAGGGCGGGCATCAGCTCGGGATAGGTCACCGCCTGGATCTGGCATTTCGACTCGATCTCCAGCTCACGGCAGATTTCCCGGGCGAGGTCGACATGGAATCCGGAAAGCTTGCCCGACTGATCGATGAAATTGAAGGGCGGGAAATCGACCGTGGTGAGGAAACGCAGCCGCGCCAGCCCGGTCAGATCGGGCTTGGCGATGCGCTCGCGCGCATCGAACAGCAAAGGCAGCTCCTTCGGCGCAGCGCTCGCTTGGGACGCGACAAGCAATGCCGAGACAGCAAGCATTCCCAAAAGACGGTGAAAGAAAGCGCGCGTCATTGCAATCCGATGCCCCCGTACTAAACCGAACCTACCGGGATGTTGCGACGCTGGCCACGGTAGGCCCTCGACACGCGGGCGCACAGCGGAGGCCATCGGCGGGCTCGTGGAGCCAAAGAGAAATGGAGCGGGTGATCGGGATCGAACCGACGACATCAAGCTTGGGAAGCTGGCGTTCTACCACTGAACTACACCCGCGTCAGAAGCGGAAATTTCCCCAACGGCGTCGATCTGTCAAGCGCCTACAGCGCCGTGCGTCGTGTCAGACGCACAAAGGTCGCTGTAGCACTTTGAATTGCTGCATGTTTTTTTTCCTTGATCGGAAACATGCGGCAGGCTCACTCGGCGCGAAAATGCTTCGACAGCTTCAGGCCCTGCGCCTGGTAGTTCGAGCCGAGATCGAGGCCGTAGAGCCCCTCCGGGCGCTCCAGCATATGCTCGTAGATCAGTCGGCCGACGATCTGTCCGTGTTCGAGGATGAAGGGCACCTCGTGGCTGCGAACCTCGAGCACGGCGCGGCTGCCGCTACCGCCAGCCGAGGCGTGGCCGAAGCCAGGATCGAAGAAGCCGGCATAGTGGACGCGGAACTCGCCGACGAGCGGGTCGAAGGGCGTCATCTCGGCGGCGTAGAGCGGCGGCACATGCACCGCCTCACGGGAAACAAGGATATAGAACTCGTCCGGATCGAGGATCAGGTCGTCGCGGCCACGACTGTAAAGCGGCTCCCAGAAATCTAAGACCGCGTGCTCTGCCTTCTTGTCGACGTCGACGACCGACGTGTGGTGCTTGCCGCGATAGCCGATCAGGCCTTCAGGACCGGTGCCCTTGAGATCGATCGACAGTGCAATACCGCCGCCGGAGACGTTGGGCCGCTCGCTGGCGACGAGCACGTCGCTTTCATGCAGCCCCAGCAGTTCCTGTTCGGAAAGGACGGAGTGGCCGATGCGGAAACGGATCTGCGAAAGGCGCGAACCGCGGCGGACGACAATCGGGAAAGTCCGCGGGCTGATCTCGAGATAGAGCGGCCCGCTATAGCCGGCCGGGATCTTGTCGAATTCCTGGGCTCGGTCGGTGATGACGCGCGTGAAAATATCGAGGCGGCCGGTCGAGCTCTTCGGATTGGCGGAGGCGGACATCATCTCCGGCAGTGAAAGGCTTTCCATCAGCGGCACGATATAGACGCAGCCGGTTTCCAGCACTGCGCCCTCGCTGAGATCGATCACATGCAGCTTCAGGCGATCGAGCTTGTCGGCGACCAGATGGGCGGGACCCGGCATGAAACTCGCCCGGACGCGAAATGCCTTGGATCCGAGGCGAAGATCGAGGCTGGCCGGCTGGATCTGATCATCATCCAGCACCTTCTCGCTCTTCAGACGTCCCGACGCGTACAGCGCGGCAATCGCGCGGTCGGCCAAAATCCCTGTTTCGCGGCCCATTTCCGATCCTCATTCTCAGTTGCCAGACAAAACCAAACTCCGGGAATTGACGCAAGCGCGACCAAGCAGTATTGGAGCTTTATCCCGTGGTGATTTGGCCGGTCGGCTTGCAGCCACGTTAAACAAGTAGCTAAAAAGGCCGGGTGTCAAACCGGTCGTTTCGCGACCGGTTTTTTTGTTTTTGAAGGTGATCGTCGCATGAGCAAGAACTGGCGCCCGGCAACCCAACTCGTCCACGGCGGGACCACCCGCTCGCAGCACGGCGAGACCTCCGAAGCAATCTTCCTGACGCAGGGCTTTGTCTATGACAGCTCGGAGGCGGCCGAAGCCCGCTTCAAGGGCGAGACCGACGGCTTCATCTATGCCCGCTACGGCAGCCCGACGAACGACATGTTCGAGAAGCGCATGTGCATGCTCGAAGGCGCCGAGGATGCGCGCGCCACTGCCTCCGGCATGGCGGCCGTCTCGTCGGCGATCCTCTGCCAGGTCAAGGCGGGCGACCACATCGTCGCGGCGCGCGCCCTCTTCGGCTCCTGCCGCTGGGTGGTGGAAACGCTCGCCCCGAAATACGGGATCGAATGCACGCTGGTCGACGGCCGCGACCTTGCCAACTGGGAAAACGCGGTCCGCCCGAACACCAAGGTGTTCTTCCTAGAGAGCCCGACCAACCCGACACTCGAAGTGATCGACATTGCCGGCGTCGCCAAGCTCGCCAACCAGGTCGGCGCCAAGGTTGTCGTCGACAATGTCTTCGCCACGCCGCTTTTCCAGAAGCCGCTGGAACTCGGCGCCCATGTCGTCGTCTATTCCGCCACCAAGCATATCGACGGCCAGGGCCGTTGCCTCGGCGGCGTCGTGCTGGCCGACAAGGAGTGGATCGACGAGAATCTGCACGACTATTTCCGCCACACCGGCCCCGCCATGTCGCCCTTCAATGCCTGGACGCTGCTCAAGGGCATCGAAACGCTGCCGCTGCGCGTCAAGCAGCAGACGGACAACGCCCGCCGCATCGCCGACTTTCTTGCCGAGCAGCCGCAGGTGGCGCGCGTCATCTATCCGGGCCGCAAGGACCATCCGCAGGCCGACATCATCGCCAAGCAGATGAGCGGCGGCTCGACGCTGGTCGCCTTCGAACTGAAAGGCGGCAAGGAAGCTGCCTTCGCGCTTCAGAACGCGCTCGAGATCTCGCGGATTTCCAACAATCTCGGCGATTCGAAGAGCCTCATCACGCATCCGGCAACGACGACGCACAAGAACCTCACCGATGAGGCCCGCGCCGAACTCGGGATCTCGGCCGGCACGGTGCGCTTCTCGGCCGGCATCGAGGACAGCGACGATCTGGTCGAGGATTTCGCCAAGGCGCTGAAGTCGGATCGGGCCTGAGCGGCGCCGCAGCATAAGTCGAAACCGCCCTCGTAACGCGGGCGGTTTTTCATCGTCCGTCGCGAAAGATCAGGCGCGCAAGAACGATCCGCGATAGGGCGGTGTAAAGGCAAAGGGCGGCGAATATCACTGCCAACGCCGAGAACCAGGCTGGAAAGAGGCAAGCGACCAGAAAGAAGGCGATCGTCTCGGTCGCCTCCGCAAGGCCGGTCGTGAAATAGATCGACTTCGCGCCGCGGATCTCGGTCGACAGCGCCCGCTTCTCGGCGATCGCGGCGAAGGCAAGGAAGCTCGAGCCATTGACATAGAATGAAAAGAGCAAGAGCCCGCCGGCGAGGCCGTTGGCCGCCGGATCGGCAACGATGAAAGCGAGCGGGATCGCGCCATAGAAGGCGAAGTCGAGGACGATGTCGAGAAAACCACCGAAATCGGTCTTGCGTCTCGCACGCGCCACCGCCCCATCGAGGCCGTCGCAGAGCCGGCTCAACAGGATGAGAGCCGCGGCCGCAAGATAGTCGTGCCGGGCAATGAGGACGGCCGCGGCAAGTCCCAGACAAAGGCCGCAGATCGTGATCGCATCGGCGCTCAAGCCGCGCTTGGCGAGCGCCGCACCGAGCCGGTTCAGAATGGGATCGAGATGCCTGCGCACCGCACCGTCGAGCATGTTTGCCTGCCTTGCATGAAATTCGTAACGGCCGGTATAATCTTGCCGTTATTCTTCACGAAACCTTATCGCCGTATGATACTCGAGCAATTTTGAAACAGGATGTCGAACATGTACCGCGCACTGACTCGCGACATAGAAGTCACGGTGGAGCCGTACTATCTCGAGGAACAGTCGGATCCGGATGACAGCCGCTATGTCTGGGGCTACCGCATCGTCATTTCGAACCATTCAGGGACAGCGGTGCGGCTGATGACCCGCTATTGGCACATCACCGACGAGAACGGCCAGGTGGACGAAGTGAGCGGTCCGGGCGTCATCGGCGAGCAGCCGCTGCTCAACCCGGGCGACACCTACGAATACTCTTCCGGCTGCCCGCTCGACACGCCGTCGGGCGTCATGTTCGGCCACTACTGCATGGAGGCCGAAGACGGAGAAACCTTCAACGTGGCCATCCCCGCCTTCTCGCTCGATTCTCCCGGACTGGTGCGTACCTTGAACTAAGGGTCTAATTCTTACTGAGAGCGCACTTCGCTCGCCTCGAAGCGGTAGTTGGTGGAGCAGAACTCGCAGGTGACCTTGATCTGGCCGTCCTCGATGCTGTGCTCGATGTCCTCGTCGCTCAGTCCCTCAAGGACCTGGCGTATCTTGTCGCGCGAGCAGCTGCAGCGATCATAGACCGCCTGGGGCTGATAGACGCGCACGCCCCGCTCATGGAACAGCCGATACAGCAGACGCTCCGTGCCGACCATCGGGTCGGTCAGTTCATCGGTATCGATGGTCTCGACCATCACCTTTGCTTCAGCCCAGAGATCGTCGTCCTCGAAGAGCAGGCCGGCATCGCTATCGTCGCCATCGCCGCCGGGTAGGTCCGGCTGGCGCATGCGGTCGGGAGCCTCTGGCAGGAACTGCGCCACCATGCCGCCGGCCCGCCAGCGATGCCGCGGTTTGCCGTTTTCGTCCCGGTCGAGCAGTTCGGCGACGGCAAGGCGAACCTTGGTCGGTATCTGTTCCGATTGGCGGAAATAAACCGCTGCGATCTCCTCCAGCGTCGCGCCGTCGAGCGCCACGATGCCCTGGTAGCGTTGGGTGTGGGCGCCCTGGTCGATGGTAAAGGCGAGGATGCCGTTGCCGAGCAACTCGTGCGGCTGCGTGCGCCCGCCATTCTCGGCGGCGGCAAGCGCCTCTTCGTCATAGCGCGCATAGGCGCGAACCCGATCCGGGGTGGAGAAATCGGCGACGACGAGGTCGACCGGCCCATCACCCTGGGTCTGGACGATCAGCTTGCCCTCGAACTTGAGCGAGGTTCCAAGCAGAACGGTCAGCACGACCGTTTCGGCAACGAGCCGCGCCACCGGCAGCGGATAGCTGTGCCGCTCAAGGATCGCGTCGAGCATCGGACCGAGCTGCACGGCCCGTCCCCGTACGTCGAGACCCTCGACCTGGAAGGGAACGACGTGGTCGTCACCGGCAAAATCGAACTCGCCAAGTCCCGGTGCTGTCTCTGTCATCGTTTGCTCCTTGCATGGATCACGACGGCCGAGGCAACCCGAAATCGTCGTGATCGAACTTCCAATTGTGTGCGGTGCAAGCGGAAAACCGCGTACTCCCTTTGCCATTCCTGTACTTCGTTGCATCTCTATCGAGAGGCGCAACGGGTGCATGACGTCTTGAATTGCTCGTGACATCGAGAGCGCCGATCGACGCACTCCGTCTCTAACTGCCGCTTATGCCATTTGATCCCGCTGTGAACGGATTTGTCCAGCAGGCACATGCGAGGCCCGAGAACGCCTCTGAGGCGATGTCTCCGCCAAAGCGCGCTCGCAACACCGGCGCAAGGGCCGGCATCTCCCGCATGCCGCCTAAATTGTGTCGCCGCGTCCCGAATTCAATAGCCGCGCCCGCACCCAGGCTCCGCCCAACCGCTATCAGACGACGCCCAGGCACCAGGCGAGGATCGACTTTTGCGCGTGCAGCCGGTTCTCGGCCTCGTCGAAGACGACGGACTGGGGGCCATCGATGACCTCGTCGGTGACTTCCTCGCCGCGATGCGCCGGCAGGCAATGCATGAACAAGGCTTCGGGCGACGCATGCTTCATCAGCGCCTCGTTGACCTGATAGGGCTGGAAGACGTTGTGTCCCCGGGCGCGATGCTCCTGGTTCATGGACACCCAGGTGTCGGTGACGACGCAGTGGGCGCCCGCAACCGCCTGCTCCGCCTCATGGCAGAGGAGGATTTCGCCACCATTGTTGCGCGCCCAGTTGAGGAACTTGTTCTGCGGCTCGGAGCCGAGCGGCACCGCCATGTTCATCTTGTAACCGAAGCGTGCCGAGCCTTCGATCAACGAATGGAGCACGTTGTTGCCGTCGCCCGTCCAGGCGATCGTCTTGCCTTTGACCGGTCCGCGATGCTCCTCGAAGGTCATGATATCGGCCATGATCTGGCAGGGATGCGTGTCGTCGGTCAGGCCGTTGATGACCGGAACGGTCGCGTGCTCGGCCAATTCCAGCAGCCGGCGATGATCAGTCGTGCGGATCATGATCGCATCGACGTAGCGGGACAGCACCTTGGCGGTGTCGCCGATCGCCTCGGCGCGGCCGAGCTGCATTTCGGTGCCCGACAGGAACAGCGTCTCGCCGCCCAGCTGCCGCATGCCGACATCGAAGGAAACGCGGGTGCGGGTGGACGGCTTCTCGAAGATCATCGCCAGCATCTTGCCGTCAAGCGGCTTCTCGGCCGTTCCGGCCTTGGTCGCCGTCTTCCGCAGGAGTGCATCGTCGATGATCGTGCGCAGGTCGGCGCTTGTCATTGCCGAGAGATCGAGGAAGTGTCTAGAGGCAATCATAAAGCGATATTTCCTGTCATAAACCGGTAATCGACCATACTATCCGCGCCGCTTTCAACCCGTCGCGATCTCAAGCCGCGGCCGTGCCGCTCTTGGCCCGGACCGTTTCGGCAGCGCGTTCAAGCCGCGCCAGCCCCTCTCGTGCCTCGGCGGCAGTGGTGATCAACGGCGGCAACAGCCGCAGCACGTTTTCGCCAGCCGGCACGGCGAGCAGCTTCTCGGCCCGGATCGCCTTCAGCACATCGGCGGACGGCACCTTGGCCTTGATGCCGAGCATCAGCCCGTCGCCGCGGATCTCCTCGATCACATCCGGGAAGCGGTCCTTCAGCGAGGCAAGCCCCTGGCGGAACACGAGCGCCACGTCCCGGACATTCTCCAGAAAGCCTTCGGCAAGGACGACGTCAAGCACCGCATTGCCGACGGCCATCGCCAGCGGATTGCCGCCATAGGTCGAGCCATGGGTGCCGGCCACCATGCCGGCAGCCGCCGCTTCGGTCGCCAGGCAGGCGCCGAGCGGGAAACCGCCGCCGATGCCCTTGGCAACGGCCATGATGTCCGGCTTGATGCCGGACCATTCATGGGCGAAGAGCTTGCCGGTGCGACCGACGCCGCACTGGACCTCATCGAGGATCAAAAGCAGGCCGAACTCGTCGCAGAGCGCACGCAGCTCCTGCATGAACTCTTTCGGGGCCAGGCGAACGCCGCCCTCGCCCTGGATCGGCTCGATCAGGATCGCCGCCGTCTCGTCGTTGATCGCGTTCTTGACGGCGGCAAGGTCGCCGAACGGTACCTGATAGAAACCGGGGGCCTTCGGGCCAAAACCCTCGATATACTTCTGCTGGCCGCCGGCCGCGATCGTCGCAATGGTACGGCCGTGGAAAGCGCCTTCGAAGGTGATGACGTGGAAGCGCTCCGGATGCCCCTTGGCGAAATGGTGGCGGCGCGCCGTCTTGATCGCGCATTCGAGCGCTTCGGCACCGGAGTTGGTGAAGAACACCCGATCGGCAAAGGTCACGGCCGTCAGCCGCCGCGCCAGGCTCTCCTGGCCGGGAATGTCGTAGAGGTTCGACACATGCCAGAGCTTCTCGGCCTGGCCCTTGAGTGCCTCGACGAGATGGGGATGGGCATGACCGAGCGAATTGACCGCGACGCCGGCTGCAAAGTCGAGATAGCGCGTGCCGTCTTCGGCGATCAGCCAGACGCCCTCGCCTCGCTCGAAACGCAACGGCGCACGCAGATAAGTGTCGTAGAGCGGCGTTGTTGCGGCCATGGTCAGCGTCTCCTTCGTCCGTCGGCATTACGGGCATATCAGCCCGATAAAAATCAAAAATGCCGCCTTTCGGCGGCGCAGGCACTATTCCCATTTCGCGGCGCCATGTCAACAAAACCAAGGCTTGCAGCCACCTCCGCGAGAGAGATTCCGCAATGCGAAAAAATCGCCCAGCAGGGCTTGCAAAAATGCAACTATCCGACAGCAAGTTGGGGAAAACCGCAAAATCGATTCGGCGCGATTCCGGCGACTCTTGCCACGGAGTCACCCTGCCGGTAGGTTAATATTCAATTACTAGACGCATGCGGCGAACCTAGTCACCAAAATAGTTATCGCGTTGCAACTCCGGGGCTTTTCCGGAGAAGGGTGATGGATTCTGCCATCCCAACGCCGAGAACGGGGAGTGCAGAGATGAACTGGACTGACGAGCGAGTGGAAAAGCTGAAGAAGCTTTGGTCGGAAGGCCTGAGCGCGAGCCAGATCGCAGCGCAGCTGGGAGGCGTCAGTCGTAACGCGGTCATCGGCAAGGTTCACCGGTTGAGCCTGCCGGGCCGCGCCAAGGCCGGCGGAACGACCGCGACGGCTCGCCCCAAGCGGACGACTTCGGCGCCGCGCGCCCCGAACTACGCTGCGCGCGCCGTGACCCGGACCGTCACCCGCACTGCCGGCGCGACCGTACTCAAGGAAGAGGTCGCCGTCGACCTGGTGGCAGAGCAGGAGCTCTCCATTGACACGAACATCATCGTGCCGATGTCGCGCCGGCTGGAGCTTACCCAGCTCACCGAGCGGACCTGCAAATGGCCGATCGGCGACCCGCTCAAGGAAGAGTTTCACTTCTGCGGCAACGACTCGCCGGAAGCCTCGCCCTATTGCAGCTACCACGCGCGTCTCGCCTATCAGCCCTCGGCCGAGCGGCGCCGCATGCGCTGACGGTTGGCGATTGGTTTAGAGCTGAAGAAAGCACGAAGGGGTCCTAAGGACCCCTTCTCTCTTCGGGAAATCGGCAGTGTGCACTGGGACGACGTGCACTGGGACGGCGTGCACTGGGACGACAGCGTAAGCCTCAGCTTTCCAGCGAATAGCCGGCGCCGCGCACGGTCCTGATCACGTCGGGCATGTTGGAGAAATTCAAGGCCTTGCGCAATCGGCCGACATGGACGTCTACGGTCCGTTCGTCGACATAGATGTCGTGCCCCCAGACGCCGTCGAGTAGCTGTGAACGGGAGAAGACGCGGCCCGGCGAGGACATCAGGAATTCGAGGAGTCGGAACTCCGTCGGACCGAGCCGCACTTCGCGGCTGCGGCGGTGCACGCGATGGGTCTCGCGGTCGAGCTCGATATCGCCGCAGCGAAGCACCGTCGAGAGTACCTCCGGCTTCGCCCGCCTGAGCATCGCCTTCACCCGGGCCATCAGTTCCGGCGTCGAGAACGGCTTGACGACGTAATCGTCGGCACCGGTCGCCAGCCCGCGCACCCGCTCGCTTTCCTCGCCGCGCGCCGTCAGCATGATGATCGGCAGGCGTTCCGTCTCCGGCCGTTGCCGGAGACGGCGGCAAAGCTCGATGCCGGAGACGCCGGGAAGCATCCAGTCAAGGATCAGAAGGTCGGGCAGGCGTTCCTGCAGGCGAATTTCCGCCTCGTCGCCGCGAAGGATCGTATCGACCTCGAAGCCCTCGGCCTCGAGATTGTAGCGCAGGAGAACGCTTAGAGCTTCCTCGTCCTCGACAACTGCTATCTTCGGCAACATTCAGCTACGACTCCTTGCCTGGATTCATAGATTCGGGACCGCCTGGCTCAGTCGGTGACGGAACCCAGCGACGATGTCGTGTCGTCCTTCGGCCTTTCGCCTACCGGCTGGGCGCCCGTCGCCATGTAGTAGATCGTCTCGGCGATGTTGGTCGCGTGGTCGCCGATGCGCTCGATGTTCTTGGCGCAGAAAAGAAGATGCGTGCAGGGCGTGATGTTGCGCGGATCTTCCATCATATAGGTCAGAAGCTCGCGGAACAGCGACGTGTAGATCGCATCGATCTCCTCGTCGCGTTCGCGGATGCTGTTTGCCTTTTCCGGCGAGCGTGAGGCGTAGACGTCGAGGACTTCCTTGAGCTGCACCAGGGCGAGTTCGGCAAGATGCTCGAGGCCGCGCGCCAGCTTGCGCGGGATGCCGGAGCCGGCAACGGCGATGACACGCTTGGCGGTGTTCTTGCCAAGGTCGCCGACGCGCTCCAGATCGGCCGCGATCCGGATCGATCCCATGATCTCGCGGAGATCCGCGGCCATGGGCTGACGCTTGGCGATGGTAACGATCGCCTTTTCACCGATCTGGCGCTCGGCGTCGTCAAGGATGGTGTCATCCGAGATGACTTTCTGGGCAAGCGCCAGGTCGGAGTTCACCAGAGCTCGGACGGAGTCCGCCACCATCTGTTCGGCGAGCCCTCCCATCTCGGAAATCCGGCGCGTGAGATATTTCAGCTCTTCATCATAGATGGAGGTGATATGGGTGGACATGATCGTCGATCCTTGCAGGCGCGGTCAGGGTTGGCGTTGGGGCACGGCTTTCGGCATCAGCCGAAGCGGCCCATGATGTAGTCCTGGGTGCGCTGGTCATCCGGATTGGTGAACATCTTGTCGGTATCGTTCTCCTCGACGAGATTGCCGAGATGGAACATCGCGGTGCGCTGCGAGACGCGGGCCGCCTGCTGCATCGAATGGGTCACGATGACGATGGTGAAATTCGCGCGCAGCTCATGAATGAGTTCTTCCACCTTGGCGGTGGCGATCGGGTCAAGGGCCGAGCAGGGCTCGTCCATGAGGATCACTTCCGGGCTGACGGCAACGGCACGGGCGATGCAGAGGCGCTGTTGCTGGCCGCCGGAAAGACCAGTTCCCGGCTCCTGCAGGCGATCCTTCACCTCATTCCACAGACCCGCCTTCTGCAGACTGGTTTCGACGACCTCGTCGAAATCGGCCTTCGAGCGGGCCAGACCATGGATGCGCGGACCGTAGGAAACGTTCTCATAGATCGACTTCGGGAACGGATTAGGCTTCTGGAAAACCATGCCGACGCGGGCGCGCAGTTCCACCACGTCGATAGACGGATCGTAGATGTCGTCCTCGTCGAGAGTGATCCGGCCGGTGACGCGGCAGTTCTCGATCGTATCGTTCATGCGGTTCAACGTGCGCAAGAAGGTCGACTTGCCGCAGCCGGACGGGCCGATCAGCGCCGTCACGGTGTTTTCGCGAATATTCAGGTTGACGTCGAAGAGCGCACGCTTCTCGCCGTAATAGACCGACACATCCTTGCCGATCATCTTGTAGGGCACTGTATTCATTTTCTGATCCAGAGCTTTTTCGACTGCAGCTTCCGACATGATGTTCATAGTCCTTACCCCACTACCAGCGGCGCTCAAAGCGGCGCCGCAAGAGAATTGCGCCCAGGTTCATGAAGACGAGGAAGATCAGAAGAATGATGATCGCCCCGGATGTGCGCTCGACAAAGGCGCGCTCCGCCTCGTTCGCCCACATGTAGATTTGCACCGGCAGCGCCGTGGACGGCTCCAGCGGCGATCCCGGAAAATCGACCACGAAGGCGACCATGCCGATCAAGAGCAGCGGCGCGGTTTCGCCGAGGGCGTGCGCAAGGCCGATTATCGTTCCGGTCAGGATGCCGGGCATGGCAAGCGGCAGCACGTGGTGGAAAATCGTCTGCATCTTCGATGCGCCGAGACCGAGCGCAGCGGAACGGATTGACGGCGGCACGGCCTTCAGGGCGGCGCGTGTGGCGATGATGATCGTCGGCAGCGTCATCAAGGTCAGGACGAAACCGCCGACGAGCGCGGCCGATCGCGGCATGCCGGCAAAGTTTATGAAGACGGCGAGTCCGAGAAGGCCATAGACGATCGAGGGCACCGCGGCAAGATTGTTGATATTGACCTCGATCAGGTCGGTGAGCCGGTTCTTCGGCGCGAATTCCTCGAGATAGATCGAGGCGGCGACGCCGATCGGCAGCGACAGGACCAGGACGATCAGCATCATGTAGAGGGAGCCGATCAGGGCGACGCCAACGCCCGCCGCTTCAGGACGGCTCGATGCGCCGAAGGCAAAGATACCCGTGTTGAAGCTCTTCTTGAGTACGCCCGCATCGGCGAGCTCGTTCATCCAGGCAACCTGCTGGTCCTTGACCTTGCGGTTGGTCTCAGCGACCGAGAGATCGATCTGGCCCTTGAAAGCGGAATCGATGTTCGCCTCGGCAAGCAGCGTCACCGGCACCGTCTTGCCGATGATCGACGGATCGGCGACGACCATGTTGCGCAATTGCGTGCGGGCGCTGGCGGAGATCATGTCGGTCGCCTGCTTGACCAGAGGCCGCTTTTTCGCGTCGAGCCCGAGTTGCTTGACGAGCGCATCGCGGACGAGCAACGGATAGTTGGCCGTCATCAACTGCTTGGCGTCGGTCGAGCGCTCGTTCTTAGGATCGATGACCTTTTCGGAAAACTCGATCGGCAGCGTGATGGTCGTCTGCAGGAATGCCGTGTAGCCATTCGAGACGACCGTCGAGACGAGGAGCGCGAGGAAGAACAGACCGAGGACGATGGCGCTGATGCCATAGGCCCGGAAACGGCGCTCGGCAGCATAGCGGCGCTTGATACCGATGTCGCGGCGGGTTTCGGCAGGACGGGTGGAGACCCTTACCGTCGGGGAAGCAAGGTCGGTCATTCGTACTGTTCCCGGTATTTGCGCACGATATAGAGCGCGTAGATGTTGAGGCAGAGCGTGATTACGAAGAGCGTGATGCCGAGCGCGAAGGCGACCAAGGTCTGGGGCGACGTAAACTCCAGGTCACCCGTCAGCTGGTGAACGATCTTCACCGTTACCGTCGTCATCGGCTCGAAAGGCGTGAGTTGCATGCGCGCCGCCACGCCCGCTGCAAGCACGACGATCATCGTCTCTCCAACCGCGCGGGATGCCGTCAGCAGCAGCGCACCGACAATGCCAGGCAGGGCGGCGGGCAGGATGACCTTCTTCACCGTCTCCGAACGCGTCGCTCCAAGACCGAGCGAGCCGTCCCGCAATGCGCGCGGAACCTGCGTGATGATATCGTCGGAGAGCGACGAGACGAATGGTATCAGCATGATGCCCATGACGATGCCGGCCGTCAGTACGCTCTGCGCCTGGATGAAGTTCTGGTAGTTGCCGGTCAGGAGGCCGTTCAGTTGCGTCGAGATATCGCGCAGGAACGGTCCGACCGTGACGAGCGCAAAGAAGCCGTAGACGATCGTCGGGATGCCGGCGAGCACTTCGAGGAGCGGCTTCGCCGTCGAACGCAGCCGCGGGCTTGCGTACTCGGCCATGTATATCGCCGCGAAAAGACCAATGGGTACTGCAAACAGCATGGCGACGAAGGCGATATAGAGCGTGCCTCCGAGAAGCGGCAGGAGGCCGAACTGGCCCGAAGCGCCGCCGCTGCCGGCTGCCGCGAAACGAGGGTCCCATACCGTGCCGAAGAAGAACTCGAAGGGCGACACCATGCTGAAGAAGCGGCCCGCCTCCGACAACATCGAAGCGACGATACCGATGGTGGTGAGAATGGCGATCGACGAGGCAACGATCAGCGAAGCGAGCATCACGCGCTCCACCTGATTGCGGGCACGGAAGCGGGTGGTGATGTTGCGGATGGCGTACACACCGCCAGCAACGGCAACGAGCAGCACGACCGCGCTCATCAGCCAGCGACTGTAGCTCCGCATGGCGTTGAATTGCTGCGCAGCCTCGATCATGTACGGCTCGCCTTCGCCTGCCAGCGCTACGCCCTTGGCGGCAAGCGTTTCGCGCAGGTTGGCCGAGCCATTTTCAAGCGCGGCGACTTCGGGGGGGTCCAGGCGGAGGAGACCGCCGGCCACCGACTTCACCTGCCCGAGCGCGAGTTGAACCGTTGCCGCGCCCTGGCTCTTTACCGTCTCGGGAAGAGACGAGCGGATACTGGAATCGATGTAAAGCGGTGAAGCGATCAGCCACGCGGCAAGCACAAGTGCCGCCGGCAATATCGCCCATATGGCGACATAGCTGCCATGGTAGCCGGGCAGGGAATGCAGGTCCGAGAATTTACCGCCGGACTGCGCGAGCGAGCGCGCACGGCCGGCAAAATAAGCAAGGAAACCAATCAAAGCTATGATCAAAAGAAGGAGCGAAGTACTCATCGGCACGTCTCCCCGGCAAAGACCGCCATGGCCACCGGCAAATCGGATGAATGCGTGCCCCGGCGCAACGCAAGGTCGCGCCGGGGTGTGTCTTGATTAGAGCATGTTGCCGGCTTCGAAAGCCTTGCGGATTTCTTCACGCTCGGCATCCGGAGCAGCAACCAGGCCGTAATCGGCGAGCGGGCTGTCTGGGCCGATCATCTGATCGTCGATGAAGAACTCGACGTATTCCTTGAGGCCCGGAACAACGCCCATATGCGCCTTCTTGACGTAGAAGAACAGCGGGCGGGAAACCGGATATTCGCCCGAGGCGATCGTTTCGGTCGAGGGAACGACGCCGTTGACGGTCGCGACCTTCAGCTTGTCGGCATTGTTTTCGTAGAACGAAAGACCGAACACGCCGATACCGCTCTTGTTGGAGGCAATACGGGCGAGCGTTTCGGTGTAGTCGCCGTCGATGTCGACAGCCATGCCGTCCTTGCGGACAGCAACGCATTTGCTGAGCTGTTCCTTCGCATCGCTGACCGCAGCCTTGATGACATCCTTGGCGCCGGCTTCCTTGCAGCCCTCAGCAAGGATCTTCTCCTCGAAGACTTCGCGCGTGCCGTGCTTTTGGCCAGGAATGAAGGCGGCGATTTCGGCGTCCGGAAGCGAAGCGTCGACTTCCGACCACTTCTTGTAGGGGTTGGCAACGAGCTTGCCGTCGACGACGACTTCAGCGGCCAGAGCCTTGTAGAGGTGTTCCGGCTTCAGGGCGAGGTCGGCATTGCCGGCATCCGTCGCGAAAACGATACCGTCATAACCGATCTTGACTTCCTGGATCTCGGTGACGCCGGCGGCCTTGCAGGCCTCGACTTCGCTGTCCTTGATCTTGCGCGAGGAGTTGGCAATGTCGATCGTGTCTTCGCCGACGCCCTTGCAGAATTCCTTCAGACCGGCGGAAGAGCCGCCGGACTCGACGACCGGGGTCTTGAAGTCCGGGAACGTCTCGCCGAAGGTCTCGGCGACGATCTTTGCGTAGGGAAGAACGGTCGAGGAGCCAGCGACCTGGATCTGGTCGCGAGCTGCTGCGGCGCCCGCGAAAGCGGCGGATGCAACCAGCGCCGCTACAGTGAGTTTAAGGACTTTCATTGATGTTCTCCCGGAATGGGCTCGTGTTGGTGCGCTAAGGATCCAGCGCTCTCTTCGCCGTCTGATCGGCCGCCCTAGTTAGCCGCCGATGGCTACAGGTTTTATGTCAATTCGATGAAACATTTATGACAGTCTATGTCATTGAAGACGCAACGAGATTCAGGTCCGCCGCAGCGTAGCACCACTTTTGTGTCAGAAGCGGACCGTGAAGACGGTGCCCTTGCCGACCTCCGATTGAATGACCAGGCGGGCACGGTGGCGGGTCAGTATATGCTTGACGATGGCAAGCCCGAGCCCAGTCCCCTTTTTCGACCGGCTCGCCTCCACATTGACCCGGTAGAAACGCTCGGTGATCCGCGGCACATGCTCGGCGGGGATGCCAGGACCGTAGTCGATGACCGCTATCTCCGCTTGGCCCCCATAGCCCGTCAGCCGCACGTCGACCTTCTTGCCTTCCTGGCCATATTTGCAGGCGTTCTCGATGAGGTTCTCGAAGACCTCGATCAGCTCGTCGCGATCGCCCTGGACGAAGACCGGCTCCTCTGGCACGTCGAGCGAGATAGTGACGTCGAGATCGCTTGCCAGCGGCGCAAGGCTGTCGCGCACATGCCCGAGCAGCGGCACCAGATCGACGGTGTCTTCCGGGGCGATGTGCGACTTCAATTCCAGCCGCGACAGAGATAGGAGATCATCGACAAGGCGGCTCATGCGGGTCACCTGCTCATGCATGATGCCGAAGAATTTCTGCTGCGCCTTCGTGTCGTTCTTCGCCGGCCCTTCCAGCGTCTCGATGAAGCCGCGCAGCGAAGCGAGCGGCGTGCGCAGCTCGTGGCTGGCATTGGCGACAAAGTCGGATCGCATCCGGTCAATGCGGCGGGTCTGCGAGATGTCGCGATAGGTCAGCAGGAAGACGCGGCCGCTGGGAACCTCGCCGCCGACATCCGCCGGAGCCACTCGGACCACATAGACCGCGTCCGAAGGCAACCGTTCCGAATGCTCGATCTGATTGATCTTGCCCGTCGCGATGGTCTCGCGCACCATGTCGAGTATACCGGGGGAGCGGACGCGCGCAGAAAGGTAGCTTTCCGGGGGAATTGTGCCGAACGCCTTCTCGGCGGCGGCATTCTGGAAAAGGACGGTTTCGTCCGCGGCGATGACGAGCACCGGCATATCGAGCGCGTTCAGCACGGGGATCAGCGGGTCCGGCCGCTTCTCCGTTACCCTCGGCACTGCCTCCGGCACCGGCTCTACCGATGGCGCACGTCGTTTGAGAAGGGCCGCCACCAGGACAATCCAGAAGGGAAGCACGGCCAGGACATGGATACCGGCAAGGGCGGCGAGGACGGCAAGCACGATGGAAAGGCCGAGAATCCCGCGCTCTGCCTTCAGCTTCGGCTTGAGGCCCTGCCAGAACACCTTCGCGCTATCCAAGACGATGCCCTCGTTGTCCAATTTGCCGCCTCCCGAACCATAAGGAACTTCACGCCCGAAGGTGGAGAGGTCCCGGCCGGAAATCGAATCAGCATTCCGGCCCACCCGCTCCGGCCACGAGGGCAGAGATAGCGGCGCTTCATGACATGATTTTCACGACATGCTTGAATCTGCAATGTAATTATGGCCTCCTCCACTGCATCCAAAGTGCTACGGCGACCCTCGTGGGTTTGAAAAGACGCACGGCGTTGTAGCGAAATCCACGTCAGCGGGAGGAAGGCATATGGCTCTCGAACAGGCACCGACAGCGGGCGCGCCGGGAAGCCGGGCGGTCGAGCTTGCGATCGGCGGCAAGACCCGGGTGTTCGATATCGACAATCCGGAACTGCAGAAATGGATCGACGACGAAGCCTTTTCCTCCGACGACTATCCTTATGAGAAGAAGCTCGGCGAGGAGGAATACGAGGAAACGCTGACGAAATTACAGATCGAGCTCGTCAAGGTGCAGTTCTGGATGCAGGCGACCGGCAAGCGCGTCATGGCCGTGTTCGAGGGGCGCGATGCGGCCGGCAAGGGCGGCGCCATCCATGCGACGACGGCCTATATGAATCCCCGTTCCGCGCGCGTCGTGGCTCTCACCAAACCCACCGAGACCGAGCGCGGGCAGTGGTATTTCCAGCGTTATGTCTCGACTTTGCCGACGGCCGGCGAATTCGTTCTCTTCGATCGGTCCTGGTACAACCGTGCCGGCGTGGAGCCGGTGATGGGCTTCTGCACGCCGGAGCAATACGAGCATTTTCTCAAGGAGACGCCGCGTTTCGAGAAGATGATCGTCAACGAGGGCATCCAGCTTTTCAAATTCTGGCTCAATATCGGCCGGGAAATGCAGTTGAAGCGGTTTCACGACCGCCGGCATGATCCGTTGAAGATCTGGAAGCTATCGCCGATGGACATTGCGGCGCTCGGGAAATGGGACGACTACACCGAGAAGCGCGACCGGATGCTGAAGGAAACGCATACGGACCATGCGCCGTGGACCGTCATCCGCGGCAATGACAAGCGCCGCGCCAGAATCAACCTGATCCGCCACATGCTGACGAAGCTTGATTACGACGGCAAGGACAAGGCGGCGATCGGCAAGGTGGACGACAAGATCATCGGCTCCGGACCCGGCTTCCTCAGGTGACCGGCTTCCTCAGGCGGATTGCAGCGTCGCACGGCACCCGAGCGCCGCGCGACACCGGATCATTGTCCCGGCAGCACGCGGATCGCGAAGAGATCCAGGCTGTTGCCGGCGCCGCTGACATCGCTGTTGATCAGCAACTTTCCGGAACCGTCCGGCGCGACATCGCCGTCGAAACTGATCTTGAACAGCATGTCGACGCGCTCGTCATGCGCAGTGAAGCGATGACGACCGCAGGCGCCGAGCGCTGCGAAATCGCATTCGACCGAGAACTCCGTCGTCTTGCCCGGAAGCGCCTGGACGCTTAATGCCAGCGTCGAGGACTTGCCCGAAAGCTCTGCGAGGACATCGGCGGGAATGTCGATCGCCACCTCGCCCTCCTTCGCGGCAGCCGCCGATGTCAGCCGAATGCGTTCGCCGCCATCGTCGTCGAACGGCTCGGCGCTGGCGCGGGCGCCCGGCTTGATGGCCGCCGCATCCGCCGAGGTAAAGACCTCGATCCAATCGCCGGAGAAGCCCTCCTGCGCGCCCAGCGTCGGCAACCCGGCCGCGGCGGGGAAGTCCTCCGTCTCCACGACCGCGGGCGGATTGGCGATGTTGGTGTCGCGCTCGGCGGGCGATTTCAACAGATCATTGGTCTGAACCCACCAGGCGCCCGCGCCGACGGCCGCGGCGAGGGTTGCGACGACCATGACCAAGGAGAGAAGACGACCGCGACGGCGCTTGCGCGGACGCTTTTCGGTGACACCCAGATCCGGCGCGCTCGAACCGGGCGTTCCCGCGTCGGTGGACTTTTCGTCGCCGGCCACCGGCGGCGAGGAAAGCCTGGGCCCGTCGCGCTCCGGGCGCAGCGCGCCGAGTACGCCGAGGCCGCCGTCGCCGGTCGATACCGGCCGCGCCTCCGCCCTGAAACCCGGCTCCTGCTGCACCGGGGCGGTCGCGGCGGCAGAGTCTCGGGCCGCCGCATCGCCTTTGCCTTTCACGTCCGCGAGGCTCACGACCGGCGAAGCGACCCGCGCCTTCAGGGCCGCGCGCTCCTCCGTCTCGATCGCGTGAATGACCGCTTCCAGCCGGTGGCGCTGCTTGGCGATGATCTCCGGATCTTCGATCTCCTGCTTCTTGAGACCGTTTTCCAGCGCCTGACGGGCCGACTGATAGATCCGCGCGCGGACTTCCGCATTGCTCCGCTCCGAGCGTTCCAGTGCATTCCTGATCGCCGTCTCGAGTCCGCTCACATCACATCCTTCTGCACACCGAAGCCCTACGCCCCCACGGGCGTACGCATGATTGGCCCGCCTCTTCCCGCTGCACGCCGTTGGTTTTATTAACGATTGGGTAACCGCTGCTTTCGGAATCTGCAAGTCCGCCGGAGCTGCCGCGGGGTCTTCCGCGGGGAAAAGACGCTTGACCCGCCGAATTGCGCAGCGAAAAACCTCTCTTTGCAAGCGCGGCCGTTGCTGCTATCTACATTGACGTTTACGCAAACGTCAAAAACCTGGGATGGAGAGAAATCTGATGCCGTTGCCGCCCATTCTTTCCGGAACGACGAGACTGCCGGTCGTCGGCGCTCCGCTTTTCATCGTCTCGCATCCCCGGCTGACGATTGCGCAATGCAAGGCGGGCGTCATCGGCGCTTTCCCGGCACTCAACGCCCGTCCGCAGGCACAGCTCGACGAATGGCTCGCCGAGATCACCGAAACACTCGCCGACCACGACGCCAAGCATCCCGACCGGCCAGCGGCGCCCTTTGCCGTCAACCAGATCGTTCACAAGTCGAACACCCGTCTTGAACAGGACCTGATGCTCTGCGTCAAATACAAGGTGCCGGTCGTCATTTCCTCGCTTGGCGCGGTCCCCGAGGTCAACGCCGCGATCCACTCCTATGGCGGCATCGTGCTTCACGACGTCATCAACAACCGCCATGCGAACTCGGCGATCCGCAAGGGCGCCGACGGGCTGATCGCCGTTGCCGCCGGCGCCGGCGGTCATGCCGGGACGCTCTCGCCCTTCGCGCTCATCCAGGAAATCCGCACCTGGTTCGACGGGGCGCTGCTTCTCTCGGGCGCGATCGCCACCGGCGACGCCATCCTCGCGGCGCAAGCGATGGGCGCCGACATGGCCTATATCGGCTCCCCCTTCATCGCCACCGAAGAGGCCCGCGCCAGCGACGCCTACAAGCAGATGATCGTCGACAGCAGCGCCGCCGATATCGTCTATTCCAACTATTTCACCGGCATCCACGGCAATTATCTCAAGGCCTCGATCCGCGCCGCCGGCATGGACCCGGATAGCCTGCCGGAGGCCGACCCGTCGAAGATGGATTTCGACCAGGCAACGGACGGGGCCAAGGCCTGGAAGGACATCTGGGGCTGCGGCCAGGGCCTCGGCGCCATTCGCGAGATTGGAACGGTCGGCCAGTTGGTCGATCGGCTGGAACGCGAATATGACGCCGCCCGAGCCCGCCTCGGGCTCGCCTTCCCGCGCGGCCTTGATGCGCCTAAGGAATTTTCAAGTTCTCGAAACTGATGGCTTGAAATCTCGGCGCTTTGCGTTTATCAGCGCCTCACATTCGTTCCGCGGCCACGCTGCGGAACCGCTAATGCCGCTTTAGCTCAGTCGGTAGAGCACATCATTCGTAATGATGGGGTCACGTGTTCGAGTCACGTAAGCGGCACCATAACTTTCAAAGACTTAGCCAAACAGCCCGTCCTCTAAACCCTCCTCAACTTTGGCTGAGTAACGTTTTGGGTAACAGATCCGGTGGCAGGAAGCCGCTGATCACTTGCTCGTGCGTAAATTGGGGATCTCGGGCGTGACGCGGAACAGTTCAGGGACACCCATCCGTCAAAAATCGCGGAGACGCCTTCACCGGCGTAGCTCGAAACCGGCGCGAGAGGAAAAGCTGATGATGCCCTTAGCCGGGCCGCATTTTCGTTCTCCCCTCATCCAAAGCGCCCGCTGATTGGACGGGCGCCGAGTCGTCTCTGGGACTCTTCGCTCCTTGGGGATTCCGCATGGGGCACACTGCGCGGAGCGATTACGGATAACGCGTTGGGGCCTCGCAAAGTTTCCGCCGAGCGTCAGTAATTCACTCGGGGCATGGGACGTTAAGACCTTGGTCTTAGGAGACTCGCGACAAAGGTCTTAGCCCAATTTTTCCAGTGATTTAGCCGCTTGTTTTACCCCTTTGGAGGGGGCTGTAGTCCTTGACTGTAACGTGTGCTGTGAGACCCTTCAATCTGTGAGGTTGTAATGAATTGGGGGCAGGCATGGCGACAACAGTTCGCGCTGAGAAGGTGGGTACACAGATGTCCGACGGCGACATCGAGTCGGCGCTTGGCGTCGCCTGCGAATTGCTTGAGATGACGCACGAGGCGATAATCCGCCTCATCATTCGCGAATGGCTGGAGGAATACGGCTTACTGCCCATACATGATCTGGACGAGGGTAGCGAGACGGAGGAGAGCGCGTAGCCTTCAGGCTCTTTCCGGTACTCGACACGAGAACACGCCGAGATGAAGCGGGCGGGCATGTGGATGCGCTGTTTCTCCCAAGGTCGACATGACAAGGCGGCGATGTCCTTCGCCATACTTCTCGAGGATTCAGCACAACGTCGCGACGGTTCGCGTCTGCCCCGGCTTTGGCACATCACTCGTAATGATGGGGTCACGTGTTCGAGTCACGTAAGCGGCACCATATTCCACCAAGCCTCACGTATAAAAATACCGCGTCAGGTGAAAAAACACCGGTGCGGCAAAACTCAGCGAATCCATGCGGTCGAGCACGCCGCCATGGCCGGAGATCATCGTGCCCCAGTCCTTCACGCCCATCGAGCGCTTGACCGCCGACAGCGCCAGGCCGCCGAGGAAGCCCATGGCGACGATGGCCAGCGCCATGGCGGCGGCCTCGAGCGGCGTGAACGGGGTTATCCACCAGAGGCCGGCCCCGGCGGCGACGGCGGAGAGGCCGCCGCCGACAAGGCCTTCGACGGTCTTAGACGGGCTGACGACGGGTGCGACCTTCGTCCGGCCGAACAGCTTGCCGGAGACGTACTGCATCACGTCGCTGAACTGCGCGACGGTGATCAGAAAGAAGAGCAGCAGGAACCCTTCGCGCGGGCGGCCGGGGATATCGAGCGTCAGCAGCGCCGGCGCGTGGCTGATGCAATAGACCGTCAGCATCAGCCCCCATTGGATGCGCGACACGCGCAGCAGGAACTGTTCCGGATCGCCCTTCAGCGCCGCTAAGCTCGGCAGCAGGAGGAAGCCATAGACGGGGATCAGGATGGTGAACAGCGCGTACCAGTCGATCCAGATCAGCCAGTATTGCAGCGGCAGCAGCACGTAGAAGGCGGCGACCAGCGGCAGGTGATCGGCGCCACGTGTCGGCGTCAGCGATATGAACTCGCGCAGCGTATAGAAGGAGGTGAGCGCGAAAAGCACCACGGTTACGCCCCGGCCGAGGCCGAAGCTGACCGCGAAGATCGCGACCATCACCCACCAAGCTTTTATGCGGGCGTTGAGATTGTCGACCGTCGCCCGGCCGTTCTCGGAGGTCACCTTGCGCGACAGCGCAAAGCCGATCACCGAGGCGACGCCGAGCAGCGCCGAGATGCCGCCGAAGAGAATGAACAGCTTGTCGCTCAAAGACATGGCGGCCTCATGCAACCGGATCCGACGCCAGCGCGCCGACGGCGGCGCGGGCGCGTTCGAGAAATGCGTCCTTCTCTTCCCCCTGCCGCCTCGAGAGCGGCGCGCCGAAGCGAACCGTGCAGCTGATCGGGACCGGCAGGAAGGTTCCCTTCGGGAAGGCGCGCGAGGGATTGTCGAGATAGGTCGGGATCAGCTCGACCTCCGGGAATTCCTGCGACAGCCAGTAGAGACCGCTCTTGAACGGCCCCGGCAGTCGCTCGGTGCCGCGCGTGCCCTCGGGAAAGAGCACGAGCGACTCGCCCTCGGCGAGCACGCCGCGCAACGGAGCGAGCGCCGCCCCGGGCGGACCTTGCGTGGCGCGGTCGACGAGCACGGCATTCAGCACTTTCAGCGCGATGTGGCGGCGAACCCTGCCCTTGCCCCAATAGTCCGAGGCGGCGATCGGATGGGTTGAGCCGCGCAGCAGCCGCGGCAAGGCCGACCAGATCAGCAGCGTGTCGAGATGGCTGGCGTGATTGGCGAAATAGATGCGCTGGCGCGTATCCGGCGACGCACCGATCCAGTGTGCCTGCCCGCCGACGAGAAACCGTGTGAGGCCAATCAGCGCGAGATCGATCACGGCTTTGCGGCTCCCGGGATGCGGGAAACGATTGCCCTCGTGCGGGTCCAGCAGGTGAAGAGCGCCCCGGCGAGGATGGTCCATCCAGTGGCGTAGAGCACGAAGCGCTCCATCGTCAGCCAGGCTTCGCCGAGCGCCAGGACTGAAGCAAGGCTCATCAGCGCCATGCGGTGCTGCTTGGCCATGGGACCGCGAAAGTCCTGGGCCTGGCCGAGCGAGCCGCCGAAGACACGCACATAGGCGGTCAGGGCCGCGGCAAGCGCGCCCGCCCAGCCGAGCCAGCCGGCGCCGGCGGCGTAGCCGAGCGCCACGATTAAAAGCGTGTCGGCGACGCGATCGGGAAACTCGTTGTAGAGCGCGCCGACCGGCGAGCCGCGGCCGCCCTCGACCGCCACCATGCCATCAAGCAGATTGCAGAGAAGCCGCAACTGGATGCCGGCGACGGCTGCGAGATAAAGCATGGGCCAGCGCGTCGCAAAGAAGAGAGCAGCGGCGCCGATCGCGGCGAAGCCGACGCTCAGCACCGAAATTGCATTCGGCGTGATCGGCGTCTTGAGGAGCAGCGCCGTCAAGCGACGCGCGAAGCCGGTGTCGCGCGCCGCGATGGGACGCCGATCCGCGCCCGGCCTGCCGGGCTCTCCGCCATCCGGAGCGACATTCATCTTTGTGGACCCCAGCCCCTACAAATTTATGATTGCAATCCGTCATAAAACAACTTCGCGCCAAAGGCCATATGGCGGCCTCGCCTCAGTTCGAGGGCTCCGCTTCGGCGGCCGGGAAGCGCATGGAAATACGCGTCCCGCGGCGCCGGAGTGCCGGGCTCTCGGCCTTGATCCGCCCGCCCATCGCCTCGACGAAGGCCTTGCTGATCGTAAGGCCGAGGCCGGTGCCGAGCGAGCGTCCGTCCGACTTTCCCTTGCGGAAGAACTTGTCGAAGACGTGCTCGAGATCGGCGGGCGCGATGCCCTTGCCGAGGTCCGTCACCGACAAAACGACCTCGTCGCCCTCCCGCCGGGCATAGATGCTGACCGGTTCGTCGCCTCCGAACCGGTCGGCATTGTCGAGCAGATTGAAGAGGACCTGCCCGAGCAAGACGCTGTCGCCGCGCATCAACGGCAGATCTGCGGCGATGCTGGTCTCGAAAACCCGGCCGGGAAAGTATTTCCGTGCCCGTTCCACGGCAGCGTGAACGACATCCGCCACATCGACCCGATCGCGCCTGGCATTGATCGTCCCCGCCTCGATGCGGTTCATGTCGAGCAGGTTGGAGACGAAGTTCTTGAGCCTGCCGCTTTCTTCCTCGATCGAGTTCAGAAGTTCCCTCCGGCCCTCCTTAGGCATTCCTTCGCCGAGCTGGCGCAGCGTCGTCACTGCGCCGGTGATCGTTGTCAAAGGGGTCGTGAGCTCGTGGGAGAGCGACGAAAGCAGGGCGGCGCGGAATTTCTCGCCCTCGAGCTGGGCGGCCTGATCGAGGCTTTCGCGCGACAGTCGCGCGCGGTCGACGGCGATCGCGGTCTGATCGAGGATCGCGGCAAGGGCCCGTTCCTCGTTGATGTCGAGCGGTCTGTCCTCCTGCAGAAAGCCGCAAACGCCAACGACGCCCTGCGGGCTCATCAGCGGCCGGAACTGAAACGGGCTGTTCGGCAGCGTGCCGGTGTCGTTGCCGGCCGGCTCTCTCTTTTCGAATGTCCAGCGCGCCGCCATCATGTCGCTGACGCTAAGCTCGGTGTCCGGCGGCCAGGCCACGCTCAAAGCAATATCACCGTCTTCCGGCAGCAACAGCACGGCATTGCGCCTGAGCGTCGATTGCATCTGGGTGACGGCCGCCCAGAGCACGTCTTCGGCATTGGCGGTGCCGGAAAGCTTGCGGGAAAAGTCATAGAGCGCCTGCGTCGCCGTCGCCCGGCCCCTTGCGGTCTTCGCCTGATCGCGAATGCGCGAGGCAAGGCTGCCGGCCAGCGCCGCGGCCGCCAGGAAAACGAGGAGAGCGAAAACCTCGTGCGGCTCGGCCACCGTGAAGGTGCCGACCGGCTCGATGAAGAAGAAGTTGTATGCGACAACGGAAAACAGGGCCGCCGCCAGAGCCGCGAAGTAACCGGCGTAAACCGCCGAGGCGAGCACCGCGAGCAGATAGAGAAGCGAAATATTCTGCAGGATGATGAACTGCTCGATCAGCACGCCAAGTCCTGTCGCCAGCCCGACGGTGCCGCCGGCTATGCCGAGCGCTCGAGCCAGTCCCTCCGGCAGCAGCCGCTGGCTTCGCTGCCTCGTCTTGGCGGCCGGCTCGATCTTGCCGGTGACGAGATGAATGCCGATTCCCGACACGCGCCTGGACAGCGCGTCGGGCAAGGAGGCGCGAAACAGGCTCAGCGGGAACCAGTGGCGCCGGGCGCCGATGACGATCTGCGTCGCATTCTCGCGCCTTGCAAGTTTCAGGATCTCCTCGACGAAATCGCTGCCAATGATGCGGCGCGTCTCGGCGCCCAGTTGCTCGGCAAGACGGAAGGTCTCGTCAAGCTGCCGCATCGCCTCGCCATCGCCCGCCTCGCGATCCGCACGCTCGATGGAAACCACGATCCAGTCGGCGTTGAGGCCCGAGGCGAGCCGGCTCGCCGTCCTCACCACCTTTTCCGATAGCGGATCCGGGCCGATGCAGACGAGCAGCCTTTCGCCGGCCGGCCAGGGACCCTCAATGGCGTTCTGCTTGAGGTAGTCGACCATCTGGTCGTCGACCCGGTCGGCAGTGCGCCTGAGCGCCAGCTCGCGCAGCGCCGTCAGATTGCCGAGCCGGAAGAAGTGGTCCACGGCCCGCTTGGCATTGTCGGGCAGGTAGACCTTGCCTTCCTTTAGCCGGTCGATCAGCTCCGCCGGCGGCAGGTCCACCAGCAGCACCTCGTCCGCCCGGCTCAGAACCGTGTCGGGGATGCGCTCTCGCACGGGAACACCGGCGATCTGGGCGACGATATCCGACAGGCTTTCGAGGTGTTGAATGTTGAGCGCCGTCCAGACGTCGACGCCGGCATCCACCAGTTCCTCGATGTCCTGGTAGCGCTTGGGATGACGGCTTTCGCCGAGATTGGTATGGGCGAGCTCGTCGACGACGATGATCCGCGGACGGCGCGCCAATGCAGCGTCGAGATCGAATTCGTGGAGCGTGCGGCCGTTATGCGCCACGTCGCGGCGCTGCAGGACCTCCAGCCCATCGAGCAGAGCGGCGGTCTCGCTGCGTCCGTGGGTCTCGACAAGTCCGATGACGATGTCGGCGCCCTGCTCCTTGAGCCGCTGCGCCCGCATCAGCATGGCGTAGGTCTTGCCGACGCCCGGCGCGGCGCCGAGGAACACCGTTAGCTTCCCTCTCCCGCCCTTGTCGGCCAGCCCCAGCAGGGCATCGGGATCGGGGCGCCTTGCCTGGTCGCGATCAATCTCGGGCATTCAATCTCTCGAACTCTGTCCTCAGAAGGTTCACCCTACACAGGGGCACGCGGCCCGCCTGTGACCCCGGACAACCGTGCGACCGGCCCGCAGGTCGCCGGTCCTATTTCGCGGCAATGTCGACCCGGGAGATCGGCTTTGCCGTCGGTTCCGGTTGGTTTGCCACCTCATGCATCCACTCGCGCCAGATCGCGACGAGCAGCGCCATGAGCACCGGGCCGACGAAAAGGCCGAGGAAGCCCATCGTCTTGACACCGCCGACAAGGCCGAAAAAGGTCGGCAGGAAGGGCAGCTTGATCGGGCCGCCGACAAGCCTCGGACGAAGCGTCTTGTCGACGATGAAGAGCTCGGTCGTTCCCCAGACAAAGAGCGCAACACCCTGCAAGAGCGAGCCGCTCGCCACCAGATAGATCGACACGAGGGTGAAGCAGAGCGGCGCACCGCCTGGAATGAGTGCCATGAGCCCGGTGATGATGCCGAGCGTCACCGGCGACGGCACACCAGCCAGCCAATAGGCGACGCCGAGAACGATGCCCTCGCCGATCGCGATGATGCCCATGCCGGTCACGGTCGAGCTGATGGTGAGCGGCACGACGCGCGACAGCCGCTCCCAGCGCATCGGGAAAATCTGTTCGCCAAGGCGATCCAACTGCTTCGAGAAGGAGTGGCCGTCGCGATAGACGAAGAACAGGGTGATCAGCATGAACAGCAGCGTCAGGAAGGACTGGAAGGCGGAGGCGCCGATCACCAGGACGCCGCGGTAGATGTTGCCGATATTGGAGCCGCTGACGAGCTGGACCAGCTCGCCAAGCGCGCCCGGATGGCCGACATATTTCACCCATTGCTGACCGAGCCAGGCGCCGGCCACCGGGATGGTCGTTAGCCAGGCCGGGACCGGCGCTCCACTGACGTTGGTTTGCACCGCCCAGACGAGCCAGTCGCGCACCTCGTCCACCGCGTAAGCCGCGGCGATCGAGATGGGCACGACGATAAAGGCGACGACCGAGGTGATGGCGATCGTTGCCGCGAGCGTCCGATTGCCGTTCAGGGCCTGAAGCAGCCGACGATAGATCGGCCAGCTGGCAAAGCCGATGACGACGGCGGCAAGCACCGGTACGACGAAGCCGTGGAAGAAATAGACGCCGGCAATGAGGACAAGGACGAGCATCCAGCGGGCGGCCGAGATCGGCAGGACGAGGGCCGAGCGCGAATGGGCAGGCTGCCCGAAGAGCCGCGGCTCCACCGGGGGATTTTCTCGCTCACGATTGCCCAATTGCACCTGTAGTCCTCCGTCTTTCAAGAACCTTACAACAATCCCGCAGCCTTGCCAGCCCGTCTCCTGCCTGGATGCGCGCTTTCGGCATGAGCAAGGTGGCGTCTCCAAAATCATCGCAATGGCCAGGGATCAATTCACAATTGCCGTGATCGTCTTTCACCGGGTCTAACGGACAGACATGACGGGGAGATTTCGCTTCGCCTGAAGACGACTGCGGCAAAATCCGTCACCCGCATTGGCATCCTCGTTATTGACGTTTACGTCAAGGTTATATAATTCCGATTAGTGCTTGAAGAGACGCTGCAAAAGCAGCATCTTCGCTCGGGAGGGAAGATCGGGAGGGATTTTTCTTCGCCGTGAGCAAGGCCGTTCGTTGCCACCAGAGGGAGAGAGATCATGGCGGAAGCAAGCATACAGCAGGCGGGGTCCGGCGGGGGGAAAAACTGGATCAAGTCCTATCCGCCGGGTGTGCCCGCCGAGATCGGACCACTCCCCTACCGATCGCTCGGCGAGTTCTTCGACCATGCGGTGGCGCAGCATTCCTGGCGGCCCGCTTTCACCTGCATGGGCAAGTCGCTGACCTTCGCCGATCTCAACGTCCATTCGGGTCGAATCGGCGCCTGGCTGCAGTCGCTCGGTCTGGCGAAGGGCGATCGCGTCGCCGTCATGATGCCGAACATCCTGCAGAACCCGGTGATCGTCTACGGCATCCTCAGAGCCGGCTACACGGTCGTGAACGTCAACCCGCTCTACACGCCGCGCGAGCTCGAACACCAGCTGGTCGATGCCGGCGCCAAGGCAATCTTCGTCCTGGAAAACTTCGCCCATACGGTCGAGCAGGTCGTCGCCCGGACCAAGATAAAGTATGTGGTGGTCGCGACAATGGGCGACATGCTCGGGGTGAAGGGCCTGGTCGTCAACGTCGTCGTGCGCCGCGTCAAGAAGCTCGTTCCGGCCTGGTCGCTGCCGGGGCACCTCTCCTTCCGGACTGTTCTTGCCAAGGGCGAGAAGCTTTCGCTTGCGAAACCCAATGTCGCGCCTGGCGATGTCGCCTTCCTGCAATATACAGGCGGCACGACCGGCGTTTCCAAGGGTGCCACCCTCACCCATGCCAATCTTCTGTCCAACATGGCCCAGATGGGGATCTGGCTGAACACGGCCTTCCTGCGCAAGCCGCGGCCGGAAAACCTCACCTTCATGTGCGCCTTGCCGCTCTATCACATCTTCGCGCTGACGGTGAATTCGCTGATGGGGCTCGCGACCGGCGGCAACAACATCCTGATCCCCAACCCGCGCGACATTACCGCCTTCGTCCAGGAGTTGGCCAAGTACAAGACCAACATCTTCCCCGGGCTCAATACGCTGTTCAACGCGCTGATGAACAATCCGGGGTTCCAGAAGCTCGACTTTTCGTCGCTGATCCTGACATTCGGCGGCGGCATGGCGGTGCAGCGACCGGTTGCAGAGCGCTGGCTCGCCACGACGCACTGCCCGATCCATGAAGGCTATGGGCTTTCGGAAACTTCCCCGGTCGCCACCGCCAACCGGCTCGACACGGACGAGTTCACCGGCACGATCGGCATGCCGCTGCCATCGACCGAGGTCGAAATCCGCGATGACGACGGCAATACGCTGCCGACCGGCGAAATCGGCGAGATCTGCATCCGCGGCCCGCAGGTCATGGCCGGCTATTGGCAGCGCCCCGACGAGACGGCGAAAGCGATTTCGCCGGATGGTTTCTTCCGCACCGGCGACATCGGCTTCATGAACGCCGCGGGACTGACGAAGATCGTCGACCGCAAGAAGGACATGATCCTCGTTTCCGGCTTCAACGTCTTCCCGAACGAGATCGAAGAGGTCGTGGCAACCCACCCCGGCATCCTGGAATGCGCCGCCATTGGCATCGCCGACCCGCATTCCGGCGAGGCGGTCAAGCTCTTCGTCGTGCGCAAGGATCCGAACCTCACGGAAGGGGACGTAAAGCGCCACTGCGCCGAACACCTCACCAACTACAAGCGGCCGAGACACGTAGAGTTCCGCGACGAACTGCCGAAATCCAATGTCGGCAAGATTCTGCGCAAGGACTTGCGCGGCTAACCGAGGGAGAGCCCCTCATCCGGCCTGCCGGCCACCTTCTCGCCGCAGACGGGGCGAAGGGGACTCGCGGCAGCGCTCCAGCCAAAGTCCCCTCTCCCCACCTGCAGGGATGGCGCTATGGTGAGGGGCAGTTGCACCGCCTCCCGCCAGAGCGATGAGAACCGGCTTATTTCGCTGCAGTGCACACCTGCCCTTGATTTGCCACGTCGAAAGCGACTAGCTATCGCAGCCGATTTCCGATGCAAGGAGCCCTGCGATGAAAGCGCTTGTCGAAAACCTCAAAGCCACTGCACGCGAGACCAAGGCGACCGACATCCGTGCCGCCTTCGCCGCCGATCCGAGCCGCTTTTCGCGCTTCAGCACGAGACTCGGCGATCTGCTCCTCGATTATTCGAAATGCGCCGTGAACGACACGGTACTCGATGGTCTCGAGGCGCTGGCGAAGGCCGCCAAGGTCGAAGAGAAGCGTGACGCCATGTTGCGTGGCGACATCATCAACATCACCGAGGAACGCGCCGTCCTGCATACCGCCCTCAGGAACCGGTCGAACCGGCCGATCCTGGTCGGCGGTAAGGACGTCATGCCTGACGTCAACACCGTTCTCGACGCGATGGGCGCCTTTGCCGACGACGTCCGTTCCGGCACCTTGAAGGGCGCCACCGGCAAGAAGATCACCGACGTCGTCAATATCGGTATCGGCGGTTCCGATCTCGGCCCGGTGATGGCGACGCTGGCGCTCGCGCCCTTCCATGATGGTCCGCGGCTGCATTTCGTCTCCAATGTCGATGGCGCCCATATCGCCGACACGCTGAAGCTCCTTGACCCGGAGACCTCGCTGTTCATCGTCGCCTCGAAGACCTTCACGACGATCGAAACGATGACAAATGCCGCCACCGCCCGCGCGTTCATCGCCGGCAAGCTCGGCGAGGCGGCAGTCGGCCACCACTTCGCAGCCGTCTCCACCGCCCTCGACAAGGTCGCCGCCTTCGGCATCGACGCCGCCCGCGTCTTCGGCTTCTGGGACTGGGTCGGCGGGCGCTATTCGATCTGGTCGGCGATCGGCCTGCCGCTGATGATTGCGATCGGCAAGGAAAATTTCGGCCGCTTCCTCGACGGTGCCCACGCGATCGACGAGCACTTCCGCACCGCTCCCGTGCGCGAGAACCTTCCGATGCTGCTCGGTCTCATTGGCTTCTACCACCGCAACGTTCTCGGCTATCCATCCCGGGCGATCCTGCCCTACGACCAACGCCTGACGCGCTTCCCGGCCTATCTGCAGCAGCTCGACATGGAATCGAACGGCAAGGCCGTCACACTCGACAGCAAGCCGGTGGAATTTGCGACCGGGCCGGTCGTCTGGGGCGAGCCTGGCACCAACGGCCAGCATGCCTTCTACCAGCTTATCCACCAGGGAACCGATGTCATTCCCGCCGAATTCATGATCGCCGCGAACGGCCATGAGAAGGACCTGCGTCATCAGCACCAGTTGCTGATCGCCAACTGCCTGGCGCAGTCAGAAGCGCTGATGAAGGGCCGTACGCTTGCCGAAGCCAAGGCACAGCTTACCTCGAAGGGCATGGACGAGGCGAAGGCGGACAAGATCGCGCCGCACCGCGTCTTTTCCGGCAACCGGCCGTCGCTCACCTTCGTCTATGACCAGCTCGATCCCTTCGCGCTCGGTCGCCTGATCGCCCTCTACGAGCACCGCGTCTTCGTCGAAGGGGCGCTCTTCAACATCAATCCATTCGACCAATGGGGCGTCGAGCTCGGCAAGGAACTGGCGACCGGCCTGCTGCCTGTCGTCGAGGGCAAGGAGAGCGCCGAGGGTCACGATTCCTCGACCGCCGGCCTCGTTGCCGCGCTTCTGAAGGCGGCACGCTGACGGATAAGAAAAAGGGCGCCAGCGATGCTGACGCCCTTCATGCATGCAGATTTCCGGCTATCAGAGCCCGATTTCATATTTCCACGGCGGGTTGGCACCCGCGCGCGACACGGTGACAGCCGCTGCCTTCGCGCCGAGGGCGAGCGCCTGCCGGATCGCCTCGTCGCTCAAGTTTGCAACCTGTTCCTTGGTCAGCAGATTGTTGAGCTTCAGCGAGGCCAGCACGCCGGCATCGAAAGTGTCGCCGGCGCCGACCGTGTCGACGACCATCACCCGCTGGCTCGCGACCTCGACCTTGTGGTTCCTCGTATAGCCGACGGCACCGTCCGCGCCCCTGGTGATCACCACCAGCTTGGGACCGCGCTTCAGCCACTCGGCCGCGAGCGTATCGTGGCTCCCTTCCGTACCGAACCAGGCGAGATCCTCGTCGGAGAACTTGATGATGTCCGACATCGCCGCCATGCGGTTCATGCGGGCGAGATGCGCCTCCCGATCCTTGATGAAACCCGGTCGGATATTCGGGTCGAAGGAGATCACCCGCCTATCGTGTTCCCTTGTCATCAATGCTTCATAGGTCGAACCGCAGGGCTCGGGGATGAGGCTGATCGCGCCGAAATGCAGCGCCTCGCAGAAATCGCCGAAGGCCGGCAGGTGGTCCGTGGTGATCATCCGCCCGGCGGTATTCTCGTCGAAGAAGGCGTAGCTCGCATGGCCGTTGACGAGTTTCACGAACGCAAGCGTCGTGTGCAGCGGCAGCGTAGCGCAGGGGCCGAAATCGACATTCGCGGCTTTCAGGGTTTCCCGCAGGATGTCGCCGAACATGTCGTCGGAGAGGCCGGTGAAAAAGCCCGTCGGAATACCGAGCCTGCCGAGCGCGATCGCCGTGTTGAAGATGGCACCCCCGGCATAGGGCGCAAAGGCGCTCTCCCCGGCCGCCGACTCGCGCGGCAGCATGTCGATCAGGGCCTCTCCGCAGCAAACGATCATGAACGTCCTCCTTGAAAACTATTCCATCGACGAGATCAGCGGCCGCGCCGTCACTGGGCGGCGAGCGTGTCGACGCCGCCTTTGCGGGCCGACCAGGCGAGTGGCGCATTGAGGAAGGCTTCGACCTCGTTCAGCGTCTTTTCATCGAACAGCGCCTGTTCGCGGGCGACCGCGAGCACGTTGCGCCAGGTGGCGATGTAATGGAGGTCGACGCCCTTGGACTTCATGTTGCCCCGCGCCTCCGGGAAAATGTCATAGTAGAAGAGCGCGATGCCGTGCTCGACGATGCCGCCGGCCGCGCGGATCGCGTCGATGAACTTGAACATCGAGCCGCCGGCGGTCGTCAGGTCCTCGATGACCAGGACACGCGCCCCTTCCGGCATATGGCCCTCGATCTGGGCATTGCGGCCATGTCCCTTCGGCGCCTTGCGCACATAGATCATCGGCAGGCCGAGCCGTTCGGCAAGCATGGCAGCAAAGGGGATGCCGGCCGTCTCGCCGCCAGCGACCACATCGAATTGCTCGAAGCCTGCCTCCCTGAGGATCGTCGCGGCGGCGAAGTCCATGACAGCGGAGCGGACCCGCGGATAGGAAATCAGCTTGCGGCAGTCGATATAGACCGGGCTCGCCATGCCGGAGGAGAGCTTGTAAGGCTGGTCGGCCCGGAAATGCACCGCCTTGATCTCCCAAAGCATCTTCGCGACCAGCTCGGCCATCACCGCCTTGTCGGTGAATGCGTTCGAAAACATGACTTCTCCTTGCAATCGAAAAACTTAGGCGACGGCCCAGTAGAGCGGGAACATCGGATCGAAAACCGTGACCGGGCCGGCTTCGGTCTCGATCTTGGCGGGATAGCGGACCGGCTCGCTGCCCTTGCGCAACGTGATCGTTTCGTCGTTTGCCGGAAGGCCATACCAGGCGGGGCCGTTCAGCGAGGTAAAGGCCTCGAGCCGGTCGAGCGCCCCTTCCTCCTCGAACACTTGGGCAAGGCAGCTCATCGTGTTGATGGACGTATAGATGCCGGCGCAGCCGCAGGCGCATTCCTTGAGCGGATCAGCGTGTGGGGCCGAGTCGGTGCCGAGGAAGAAGCGGACGTCGCCGGATATCGCCGCCGCCCGCAGCGCCAGACGGTGCGTCTCGCGCTTGGCGACGGGCAGGCAGTAATAATGCGGCTTGATGCCGCCGACGAGGATGGCATTGCGGTTGATGATCAGGTGATGGGTGGTAATCGAGCCGGCGAGATTGGCCGCGTGCTCCTTGATATAGTCGACCCCGTCCTTCGTCGTCACATGCTCCATGGTGATCCTGAGATCCGGCAGGTGCCGACGAAGCGGATCGAGGACCGTTTCGATGAAGACAGCCTCGCGGTCGAAGATATCGACCTCAGGCGTCGTCACCTCGCCGTGGACGCAGAGCGGCAGGCCGATCTCGGCCATCCGCTCGAGAACCGGCATCGCCTTGGCAATGTCGCGCACGCCGCTGTGCGAATTGGTGGTCGCACCCGCCGGATAGAGCTTTACCGCCTTGACAAGGCCGCTCCTGAAGCCAGCCTCGACATCGTCCGGATCGGTCCCTTCAGTAAGGTAAAGCGTCATCAACGGTTCGAACCTGTCACCCGCCGGAATGGCGGCGAGGATGCGTTCGCGATAGGCGGCCGCATCGGCGGAGGTCACCACGGGCGGCACCAGATTAGGCATGACGATAGCGCGGGCGAAATGGCGGCTCGTATCGGCAATGACGCCGCGCAGCATGCCGCCGTCGCGCAGGTGGAGATGCCAGTCGTCCGGCCGGCGGATAACGAGCTCTTGCATGTCAGCGTTCTCCCGATGCTCGCGCCCGATCCACGCGGGCGGCGTGACCGGCGCTTGTAGGGCGGTAATTCATGTGGTGAAACCGCGCCTCGATAACATCATTGCGCCGCCGAAGACAATGGCCAATCGGAAAGGTTAAGTCGGGACGCGCGAGCGGCAAACCGTCCCACTCCACGCCCATCCCTCAGAAATCCCGGATCACCAGATCGCTGGCGCGGCAGTTGCCGACGACCCTGCGGGCGTTGGGGATATCGTTGCCAAGGGCTTTTTTCCGTGCGGACTCCTCATCATAGCCGTGATCGTACCAGCGCTGCAGCAGTCGCCGCTCGAGCACCTCGATCCCCGGATCGATAAAGATCGAATAGTCGAATGCCCCATCCAGCCTGCTCCATGGCGCCTCGTCGAGCAGCAGGTAATTGCCCTCGACCAGCACGATACGCGTTTGCGGCGCGATTGCCCGTGCGGAGGCGATCGCCAGTTCGCGGGTCCGGTCGAAGACCGGAACGAGCACCTCGCCGTCATTCGCGTGTACCGCGGCGAGCGTTGAAAGGAAGGCTCGCACATCGAACGTCTCGGGCGCACCCTTGCGCGGCAGCAGGCCCTTCTCGACAAGGACGGCATTGTCCATGTGGAAGCCATCCATCGGAAGCACCGCAACGCTTTCCCCCGCCTCGGCGATCGCCTCGGCAAGCGCTTCGGCAAGCGTCGACTTACCCGCCCCCGGTGGACCGGCAATGGCGACGACGAAACGGCCGGCGCCTGCCGCCCGTTTCAGAATTTCGTCCCGCAAGGACTGCACATTCATGCGGCGATTGCCTCGCCGGGCGGCGCCTTGGCACCGGTCATGAAGGCGACCGCATCCGACATGGTGTATTCCTTCGGATTGATGACGCAGAGCCGACGGCCGAGGCGATGGATATGGATCCGGTCCGCGACCTCGAAGACATGCGGCATGTTGTGCGAGATCAGCACGATCGGCAGGCCACGGCGACGGACGTCGAGGATCAGTTCCAGGACGCGCCGGCTTTCCTTGACGCCCAAGGCGGCAGTCGGCTCGTCCATGATGACGACCTTCGACCCGAAGGCGGCGGCGCGTGCGACCGCCACGCCCTGGCGCTGGCCGCCCGAGAGCGTCTCCACCGCCTGGTTGATGTTCTGGATCGTCATTAGGCCGAGTTCCGAAAGCTTCGATCGGGCCATCTTCTCCATGGCCGACCGGTCGAGAGTGCGGAACAGCTTGCCGAAGAGGCCCGGCTTCCGGATCTCGCGACCGAGGAACATGTTGTCGGCGATCGACAGCGCCGGCGACAGAGCGAGGTTCTGATAGACCGTCTCGATGCCGGCGGCGCGCGCCTCCATCGGCGAGCGGAAATGCACCGGCTGGCCCTCGAGGTGGATCTCGCCTTCATCTGGGGTGACGGCGCCGGAGATCGCCTTGATCATCGAGGACTTGCCGGCGCCGTTGTCGCCGATCACCGCGAGGATTTCACCCGGATAGAGATCGAAGTCGGCATGATCGAGGGCAGTGACGCGGCCATAGCGCTTAACGAGACCGCGGGCGGTGAGAATGGGTTCCTGTGCCATTACGCTGCTACCTTTCTGATCCACTGGTCGACTGCGACGGCGGAGATGATGAGCACGCCGGTCAGGAAGACTTTCCATTGCGGATCGGCGCCGAGCATGTTGAGGCCCATCGACACCACGCCGACGATCATCGCGCCGATCAGGGTGCCGAGGATCGAGCCGCGGCCGCCGAAGAGCGAAATGCCGCCGATCACGGCCGCCGTAATGGCCTGCAGGTTATAGTCGGTGACCGCAGCCGACGGCGAGATCGAGCCGTTTCGGCCGATCGAGACCCAGGCGGCCAGAGCGGCGATCAGGCCGGCGATCGTGTAGGCGCTGAGCAGCACCCTGCCGACGCGGATACCGGAGAGCTTGGCGGCTTCCGGATCGTCGCCGACCGCATAGAGATGGCGTCCCCAGGCGGTGTGGTTCAACGCGTACCAGAGGCCGAAAACCAGGACGACCATGGCGACGACACCGAGGGTCAACACCGCCGTGCCGACCTTGAAGTTCACGCCGAAGACATGCAGCCACTGGGTCACCGCAGTCACGTCCGCCTCGCGGATCGTCGCGTTCTCCGAGTAGATGAAGTTCGTCGACATGATCACGTACCAGGTGCCGAGCGTGACGATGAATGGCGGCAGCTTCAGGCGCGACACCAAAAGACCGTTCAAGAGCCCGCAGGCGCCGCCAACGAGGAATCCGGCCGCCACCGCAATCGGCGCCGGCAAGCCGTAGCTCACGGCGCAATTGCCCATGACGACGGCCGAGATGACCATGATGACGCCGATCGAGAGATCGATGCCGGCCGTCAGGATCACCAGCGTCTGCGCCGCGCCGAGCATGCCGACGACAGCGATCTGCTGCAAGATCAGCGTCAGCGTGTAGGACGAGAAGAACCTGCCGCCGATCGCGAGTCCGAAGACAAGGATCGACGCGATGAGCACGACGAACGGCACGGCCGCCGGCGTCGAATGCAGGAAGTGCTGAATCTTCTGAAGCGGCGTCTTGTCATGCGTGTCGAAGGACGCCACATCCGTCGAACTGTTGACCAGGACCTTTTCGAACTCCTGGGATGGTTGTGCGGCTGTGTTTGGCTCGCCCATGGAGACTCCTCCCGTAACCCCACTCTCAAAGGGGGTGCATTGCTGCCGGATGCGCGGCCCCGCCGTGGTCGCGGCGACTTCCAGGTTTGATCACGGCAAGTGCGGACGGCCATCCAGGCCGCAACCGTGATCAGTTCCGAGAAGCCAGAGCGAGACGCGCGCGGAAGCGCATCGTGGCTTTCCTTAATCCCGCTCTAAAGGTCGCGCAGGTTTCGCGCCTTGTCAAAGACCCCGGCGCTTACGCGAAGGGCGGCCGGGGCCGCCCTTCCCTGTCGGTTTCGGTTCGAACAAGCGGGCGATCAGCCCCAGCACTTCTCCGTGCCGACCTTGGTGTCGATCGATTCGACGCCGGCGGCCGGCTTGTCGGTGACGAGCGCGACGCCCGTGTCGAAGAAGTCCTTGCCTTCGGTCGGCTTCGGCTTCTCGCCAGTCTCGGCGAATTTCTTGATCGCCTCGATGCCGAGCGCGGCCATCATCAGCGGATATTGCTGCGACGTGGCACCGATGACACCTTCGGCCACAGACTTGACGCCCGGGCAACCACCGTCGACCGACACGATCAGCACGTCCTTCTCCTTGCCGACGGCTTTCAGTGCCTGATAAGCGCCGACGGCAGCGGGCTCGTTGATGGTGTGAATGACGTTGATTTCCGGATCCTTCTGCAGAAGGTTTTCCATCGCCGTGCGGCCGCCTTCCTCGTTGCCGTTCGTCACGTCATGGCCGACGATGCGCGGATCGTCCTCGTCGCCGATCTTGTTCGGATCCTTGGGATCGATGCCGAAGCCGATCATGAAGCCCTGGTCGCGCAGCACGTCGACGGTCGGCTGCGACGGGGTCAGATCGAGGAACCCGACCTTTGCGGTCTTGGCGTTTTCACCCATCGTTGCGGCCGCCCACTGGCCGATCAGCTTGCCTGCGAGCAGGTTGTCGGTCGCGAATGTCGCGTCGGCAGCGGTCGCCGGATCGAGGGGTGTATCGAGCGCGATCACGAGAACGCCGGCGGCCTGCGCCTTCTTCACCTGATCAACGATCGCCTTGGTGTCGGATGCAGCGATGAGAATGCCCTTCGCGCCATCGGCGATGCAGGATTCGATGGCGGCAACCTGACTGTCGTGATCACCGTCGACCTTGCCGGCATAGGCCTTCAGCGTGACGCCGAGTTCCTGGGCCTTGGCGGTCGCACCTTCCTTCATCTTCACGAAGAAGGGGTTGGTGTCGGTCTTGGTGATGAGGCAGGCAGAGACGTCGGCCGCCTGTGACGGCGAAGCGAAGGCGACGCCGAGAGCGAGCGCGCCGAATGCGGTGGAAAGAACAGTTTTCTTCATCAAACCCTCCCAAGGTTTAAATAATGCCGGAACCGGCCTTCAGGCTTCACCCCCGCAGCATTCTCCTCCTGCGGGCGGCGCTTCCGAGCGTAAATCAAACACCAAAATTCCAAGGTGTCAATAAATAAATCAAATTGAATTATTATCTGGATATGGCATTCTGCGTGCAGCAGGTCCGGCGCGAGCCACCGCTGCCAAATCGACGGAGGCGGCGAGAAGGAATCGGCAGATCTCGCATGAAGGGATGCCAACGGGAGGAGCGGTGGCATGTCACTGATACAAGATCGCCATGGGGGATCGGCGCAACCCGATGTGATCGACCCAAGCGGCGGGGCGAACCAGACGCGCGTGCGCGCCTATAATGAGCGGCTGGTCATGTCGCTGGTGCGTCGCCACGGCAGCCTGTCCAAGGCGGAGATCGCCCGCCGCTCCGGACTTTCCGCACAGACCGTCTCGGTCATCATGCGCGCGCTCGAGGCCGACGGGCTGCTCGTCCGCGGCGACCCGGTGCGCGGCCGCGTCGGTCAACCGTCGATCCCGATGCGGCTCAACCCGGATGCGGTCTATTCTTTCGGGGTCAAGATCGGCCGTCGCAGCGCCGACCTGGTGCTGATGGATTTCCTCGGCAACATCCGCCTGCATCTCCACCAGATCCATACCTACCCGCTGCCCGACGACCTCGTCACCTTCATCGTCGAGGGCATCGAAAAGCTCGAGCGGCAGCTCAGCTCCGAAGATCGCAAGCGCATCGCCGGCGTCGGCATCGCGACGCCTTTCGAACTGTGGAACTGGGCCGAAGAAGTCGGCGCGCCACGCGAGGAAATGGACAGGTGGCGCAAATTCGACCTGCAGGCGGCGGTCACGGCGCGGACGCCGCACCCCGTCTTCCTCCAGAACGACGGCACCAGTGCCTGCGGCGCGGAGCTCGCCTTCGGCGTCGGCGCCAACTATCCGGATTTCGTCTATTTCTATATCGGCTCGTTCATCGGCGGCGGCGTCGTGCTCAACTCCGCCCTCTTCTCCGGCCGGACCGGCACCGCCGGCGCCATCGGTCCGTTGCCGGTGTCGGGCAAGGATGGCAGGACGACGCAATTGCTGAAGATTGCCTCGGTCTTCGTCCTCGAAAAGCTGCTGCGCGACCGCGGCGTGGATCCGAAGCCGCTTTGGTATTCGGCCGACGACTGGATCGATTTCGGCGAGCCCCTCGAAATCTGGATCCAGGATTCGGCGGCAGCACTAGCCCAGGCCGTCGTCTCGGCCGTCTCGATCGTCGATTTTTCCGCCGCCGTGATCGACGGCGGCTTTCCGCCCTGGGTGCGCTCGCGCCTTCTCGCCGCGACGCGCAAGGCGCTACAGACGCTCGACCTCCAGGGCGTCACCGTTCCGGACCTTGTCGAGGGCGCGGTCGGAAGCCACGCCCGGGCGATCGGCGGAGCGAGCCTGCCGCTGTTTTCGCGCTATCTGCTCGATACCAATGTACTCTTCAAGGAGCTTACCTGATGCTGAAAGGAATAGACCCGATCCTGAGCCCGGAACTGCTCGCCGCGCTCAGGGCAATGGGGCACGGCGACGAGATCGCCCTTGTCGACGGGAACTATCCCGGCCAGGAACATGCCCGGCGGCTGGTGCGGCTCGACGGCCATCATCTGGTTCCGGTCCTCGATGCCATCCTCAGCGTGCTGCCGATCGACGATTTCGTGCCGGAGGCGATCTTCCGCGCGACGGTCAAGCAGGACAAGGACGCGCTCGATCCGGTGCACCGGGACATCGTCGAATGCTGCCGCAAGCACGAGCCGGGGCAGTCGGTCGTTCCGCTTCTCGGCGCGGAATTCTACCCGCGGGTGAAAGCCGCCCATACGGTCGTGCAGACCAGCGAACCGCGCCTTTACGGCAATGTCATCCTGCGCAAGGGCGTGATCTACCCCTGAGCCATCCTATAATGCAAGGAACCCGCCGGTCGTGCCGGCGGGTTCTTTACGTGAAGTGACGTTCCGTCGCCTCAGGCAGCGACGGTTCTGCCGAGGCGGGCGTCAAGCGAGAGCGCTCCGGGGCCGAAGCCGGCAAGCACCAGGAAGGCGCCGGCAAGGGTGATGTTCTTCATCATCATGATCTGGTTGAACATCGACAGAAGGCCGTTTGCCGCCTCCGGAAAATCGGGAATGTTGATCGGGCCGCTATGGAAGACGAAAGCCGTGACGAGGCAGAAGGCGGCGAGCAGATAGGAAGCGATGCGCGTCTGGAAGCCGACCAGAATGGCAAGACCCGAGACCAGTTCGAAGAGACCGGCGAGATAGGCGAGCGCGGTTGCCGCCGGCCATCCGGCATTGGTGATCATGCCGGCCGTACCCGCCGGATCGGTGAGCTTGCCGAAGCCCGAGACGATGAAAATGATCGAGAGTAGAACGCGTCCGATGAGGACGATGACATTCTGAGGCATGCGCGAGGCTCCTGTTGGAAACGGATTTGGCGACAGGAATATCAGCATTTTCCGAATTGACCAGCCGCCCTGGCGGAAACAGATCGTTTACATTTACGAGACGACGGCGTGACGTCGTCAACACTTTCCGGCCATGCCCTGGCCGCCAAGCTCTTTTCTGTTGCAACAGACAGCGACTGCGTGAAGAATTCCCGCGCGTAGGGCACGCGGGGAAATCTCATGACTGAAATCAACCGGAGTCCCGCCTTCTGGCGGTCCTTTCCGATTTTCGAAGACTTCGACAAGGAAACCCTCTGCGAACTTGCCGACATCGCCAGCTACCGGAAATGGCCCGCGGGCACGGTCATTTTCCAGCGCGGCGACGAGGGCAACTACATGATCGTCGTGGTTTCCGGGCGCATCAAGCTTTCGCTGTTCACGCCGCAGGGCCGCGAGCTGATGCTCCGCCAGCACGAGGCGGGGGCGCTGTTCGGCGAAATGGCGGTGCTCGACGACCAGCCGCGCTCGGCCGACGCAACCGCGGTCACTGCCGCCGAGGGCTATGTGATCGGCAAGAAGGCCTTTCTCGATCTCATCACCCAGAAGCCGAGAATCGCCGAGGCGGTCATCCGCTTCCTCTGCGCGCAGCTGCGCGACACGACGGACCGGCTGGAGACGATCGCGCTCTACGATCTCCACGCCCGCGTCGCACGCTTCTTCCTGGCGACGCTCCGGCAGATCCACGGCAACGAACTGCCGGCAAGCGCCAATCTTCGCCTGACGCTGAGCCAGACCGATATCGCCGCCATTCTCGGCGCCAGCCGGCCGAAGGTGAACCGTGCCATTCTCTCGCTGGAGGAAAGCGGCGCTCTCAAGCGGACGGACGGCATCGTCTCGTGTAACGTGGGACGCCTGCTGATGATAGCCGATCCACCGGAGGACTAGGCCGATCCTGCCGCCATGGCCCCATCGCCGCATCAGCCCGCTTGCCGGCGGGATCGTTGCTACTCTGGCCGCGGCGTTCGTTCTCTACCTTTACGCCGAAACAGTGTTCCGCACGCCGCGTGAACTGTTCTTCGACAATCTCACCCAATGGGCCCCCTCGCCGCGGTCGACGGACATCCTTGTGGTCGACATCGACCGGCTGGCCGTCGAGGCGAGGTCCGAAAGCTGGGACAGGGGTGCGACGGCCGAACTGATATCGCGGCTTGCAGCCGCCGGCGCCAAGGCGATCGCCGTCGACTTCGTCTTCAGTTCCGACTGCGATCCGGCCGCGCCGGTAAACGCCGCGCTCGCTTCGGCGATCGGCGAAGCGCCCGTCGTCCTTGGCTTTCTGGCTGCCGAGCGCGCCCTGGAGCACCCGCGTCCCGTTCCACCGCTGGCGTTGCGGCGCCAGCTTGCCGTCCCTGAGCAATGGTTCATCCAGGGCGCGGAGACGGCCTGCCCCATGTTCATGGATCGGGCGAAAGCGGCGACGGCGGCGTTCCTGGTCGGAGACAAGGATGCCCGTGTCCGCCGCGCGCAGGCCTTCGCCGTTATCGACAACGACGCCTTTCCGGCCCTGGGTATCGAAGCGGGCCGGCTCGGCGCAGCAAGCAGCACGCCGGTGCTTGGCGGAGAGCCAGCCTGGCTGAGGCTCGACCACGCCATCATTCCGCTCGACGCGGACGGCAACCTTCGTTTCGTGGCGAGTTCGCAGGCGGAAATTGCCGCCCGGACGGTTTCGGCTGCCGACGTCATGGCAGACAGGATCGACGAGAGCCGGATCGCCGGCAAACTGGTATTCGTCGGCAGCAGCATGCCGAGCCTCGGCGGGCTGAGGCCTACCGCCTCCATGCCGCTCGAGCCCTCGGTGCAGATCCATGCCGACATAGCCAACGCGATCATGACCGGCTTCGTGCCCTATCGGGACGGCGATCTGCCCGTCATGGAGGCGCTGTTCAGCGTCGCCGCCGGCGTGGTGGCCGCCTATGGCGCGACCAAACTCCGTCCTATGATGACGCTGACGCTCGGCGGCGCGGCGGTGCTTGCCGTCAGTGCTTTCGCCGGCGTTATCTACGCCGCGACCGGCTGGCTCTTCGATGCCGTCGGCATCTCGGTCGCGATGGTGACGATCCTCGTCGTGACGAGCGCGTTGCAGCTCGCCCGGGTGCGCCGCGCCGAAGCGATCGCCCGGCAGAAATTCTCGCAATATCTGCCACAATCTGTGGTGGCCCGCTACATAGACGATCCGGACCGCGGCCGTGTGGCCGGTGAAGAGCGACCCGTGACGGCTGTTTTCACCGACATCGAAGGCTTCTCGACGCTATCACACAAGCTCAGCCCCCGGGAGCTCGTGGCCCTGCTCGACATCTATTTCGCGGAGGTCAACGCGCTCGTCTCCCGTCACGGCGGCATGGTCGACAAGGTGGTGGGCGATGCGGTCCACGCCCTCTTCAACGCGCCGGAGGACCTCGCCGACCATGTCGACAAGGCGATCGATTGTGCTATCGCGATCCACGCACTGGCCGAGGAAATGCGCGCGCGGCCGCAATTCGCCGAACAGGGCTTTGGCCGAACCAGGATCGGCATCGAGACGGGGCCGGCGGTGCTCGGCGAGGTCGGCGCCGGCGGCAAGCTCGACTACACGGCCCATGGCGATGCGGTGAACCTCGCCGCCCGGCTTCAAGAGGCGAACAAGTTCCTCGGCACGGCGATCTGCATCGGCCCGGCCGCCGCCGCGCAAAGCAGCGCCAGGCTTCGGCCGCTCGGCCGGCACGAAATCCGCGGCTTCGGCTCGATGGAGTTGTTCACCGTCGCCGACGGCGAAAGCCCTCACCTCAGACCGACGCTCGCATAGGCTTCCCGGATCCGCGCCTGTCCCCAATTCGTCTGCTCGCTCGGCGCCGCACCGGGACGGTCGATATCCACGCCCTGGCCGGCGGCAAGCATCCGGGTGACGCCGCCGCCTTCGACGCTGACGGCGCCGTGCTCGACGAAGACGGCGAAGGCAGCAGTGCGGCTGGGGCCGCAGAAGAATTTCGTGCCGCGGACGCCGATCATCCCGAAAGCCGTGCGGACCGCGACGTCGACCTTCGGCAGTCCCCGCGGCCTGTCGAAGACCATCCGGCCAACGCCGAGCTCGAGCGTGCCTCCCTCGCCGGCAATGAAGCTGTCGATCAAGAGCTCCGTCTGGGGGCCGAGAAGGATGCGCGTTTCGCTGAGGGCCAGATCGGCAAAGCTGTTGGTGCTCGTCATGACGTAGTCCCGGTCGAGAACGGAGCCGCCTGCAGCGAGCCGCTCCTCCGCCTCGCCCTGCCGGCGGCGAACATTGCCGCGGATCTTCGCCGCCTTGCCGACGACTGAACCGCTCGCGGCCGCGGCCGCTCGGCCGCCGATGACGGCCATGATCAGGCCGCCAAGCACCATCCTTCTTTTCATCTGTAGCTGCGGCATCGGCTTCTCCCCGCTGCTATTGCAGCGCTCCCTGTTCGAGCCTTCGTTCGAGGATAGACCGACGCATCGAGGATGCAAGACGCCCCTTGCTCCGTGCCAGGTTCGAAAGTCGCTCCCGGCCTTGGCTGTTTCGCGCGGAACAGGCACCGCCTCACGCCAGTTCTAGGATAGTGGACGGATAAGGGAGAGTACCATGGATAGCCATATCAAGCCGCCCATTCGCATCGCAAGCGCGTCACTGCTTGCAGCTGCGATGCTTCTGTCCTTCGCCACGATCGCGGCTGGATCGGCAAGCGCCGCCGAGCTCTCGGCCGCCGAACAGTGCGACCGGGAAGCCGGCAGCGACCTCGATCTCGAGCGCAACAGGGCCTTTCCGGCCGTGGCAACGCAAGATATCCGCATCGGTGTTGCGCTGTCTGCCTGCCGCGAGGCCTACAACCAGAATGGCGGCGCGCGGACACAGTTCCAGCTTGCCCGCGTTCTCGACCGGGCCGGCGAGAAGCTGAAGTCGCTTCGAGTTCTCGGCGAGGCCGCGCAAAACGGCCATGCGCTGGCGATGGCTATGTACGGAACACGGCTCGTCGAGCGTGGCGAGGCGGAAGCGGCTTTCGATCTTTACCAGCGCGCCGCGGCAGCGGGCAATGTCGTCGCCGCCCACAATCTCGCCGCCGCCTATCGGGACGGCGTCGGCACGCGAGCCGACGGCGCCTTGGCGGCGCAGTGGTTCGAACGGGCGCAGACGAACGAGCTCCAGTGAGCGCGCACAGCCTGGTTTTACCGGATCTCGCCCGCCTGCGGCCCCCAGGTATCGGTCAGTGCAAAGCCATCGGCGAGCGGATCGAACGGATCGAGCGCCACCTGATGCAGACCGAAGGTCCAGGCCCGGCCGGAAATGGTCGGGATGATCGCTTCCCGCCCGACGACCGTCGTTACGGCTTCGAGGCCCACTTCGAATTCCGAGCCGATAATGGAGCGGGATTTCAGCACGTCCCCCGGCTTGACCTTGCCGCGCGCATGGAGCGTGGCGAGATTGGCCGAACTGCCGGTGCCACAGGGCGAACGGTCGACGCGGCCCGGCCACATGGTCGTGCAGGTTCTGACGGTTCCGTCAGCTTCCGTATCGCGGAACATCACATAGGCAACGCCCTTGATTTCCGGGATTTCCGGATGCACCACCGGCAGCGCGCGGTTGACGATGTCCTTCAGAGCCATACCCGCTTCGACGATCCGGCGGGCATTCGCCTTGTCGATCGTGGTGCCGATCTGGCGGACATCGACCAGCGCGTAGAACACGCCGCCGAAGCAGAGATCGAGCTTGATGCGGCCCCATTCTGGCGTGTCCACCTCGACATCCAGTTCCTGGACGAAGGACGGCACCATGGTGAGTTTTACCCGCTCACAGCGTCCGTCGCGGCAGGTGGCTGTCGCCTTCACGAGGCCCGCCGCCGTATCGAGCATCACCACGGTTTCGGGCTCCTTCATCTCGATCATTCCGGATTCGAGCAGCGCCGTCGTCACGCAGATCGAATTGGAACCAGACATGGCATGGGCCTGGTCGGCCTGCAGGATGATGAAGCCGGCATCCGCCTCCGGCCGCTTCGGCGGCACCAGCAGGTTGACGGAACCGATCGATCCGGAGCGCGGCTCTAGGCAGAGGAAGCGGCGCAGGCTGTCATCCACCGTGTTGATGTGGTTCAGCTGCTCGGCGATCGTGTTGCCCGGGATCTTCGGCACGCCGCCGATCGCCACCTTGCCGATCTCGCCCTCGCAGTGAACGTCCAGCAACTGGATCGTGCGCTTCCATCTCATCACCGTATCTCCGGATATCGCGTCAAAAGGGCAAACTGATATATCAGAGCCGTAAGCTGACCCATAGCGCGTTCATGCTCGAGCCGCAAGAGATCGCCTGTCGGCTCTGGGCGCAACAGCATCACCGCGACCAGCCCAAAGATGCCGCTTGACCGTCGAACGCAAGCGGAGGAGCGTGGCCTATGCATTATTGCGACGCCCGCCCATGACAAAATTCATCGTCTTTACCGACCTTCATATGGTTCCCGACGGCACGACGATCATCGGGATCGACCCCTATCGGCGGCTCGCCAACGGCATCACCCATGTCAACCGCTACCATGCGGATGCGGATCGGGTGGTTTTTGCAGGCGACCTCACGCACCAGGCGGACCGCGCGTCCTATGAACGGTTGAAAGACCTGTTCTCCGAACTGATCCCTCCTGCAGCCACCATGCTCGGCAATCATGATCGGCGCGAGGTTTTCCTGGAGGTGTTCCCGGAGGCTGCGACAGACGAAAATGGCTTCGTGCAGCAGGTGATCGATTTTGCCGATTGCCGTGCCGTTTTGCTCGATACGCTGTTTGCGCCACCCTACGACTACCCGATGAGCCATGCCGGCCATCTGTGCGAAAGGCGCCTCGTCTGGCTCGACAGACAGCTCGGCAGCGCCGGTGACCGGCCGGTTCTGATCTTCATGCACCACCCGCCGCATGCCAGCGGATTTGCGGGTATCGACATGATCCGACTCATCAACGAGGAGCAATTCTACGGGCTCGTGAAACGGCACGGCAATGTCCGCCACATCTTCGCCGGCCACGTGCATCGCACCATCAGCGGTTCCAGCCGCGGCATTCCGTTCTCGATCTTCAAGAGTCCGGTCCACCAGCAGCCAATGCCGTTCGACATACCGGACGCCTCGCTGTCCGTCGACGAGCCGGCGGCCTACGGCATCGCCGTGATCACCGCCGACGGCGTGCTGGTGCATACCGAGGACTATGAGATCGCCAGGCGCGATGCGGTAGAGGCGTGAGAACCGGCTTGGCCATTTCGACGCTTACGGCTTCGTGCTAGGCTAGGCCCATGACTATTTCTCCCATCCAGGACTTCGATTGTCAGAGCTGCGGCGCCTGTTGCGCCTATTCGGCCGAGTGGCCGCGTTTCTCGATGGAAACGGAAGAGGAGCTCGAGCGAATACCGGCGGACTACGTCGCAGCCGACCTTGGCGGTATGCGCTGCGAAAACGAGCGCTGCACGGCGCTCGAAGGCACGCTCGGCAAATTCGTCGCCTGCAAGGTCTACGCCATGCGACCGATCGTCTGCCGGACCTGCATGCCGGGAGACGACGAATGCCTGATGGCCCGCCAACGCCATTTCGGCGCGGCGGCTTGAACATGGGAACATCCGGGTCATTTCCGCCTCACCCGCATGTTTCACCCGCCAGGGCGATCTACATAGAGAAACATCCTGCAGCAGGGCGAATTTGCCGGATGGATGTTCGGCGAATGAAAGCGTATTTTCGGCCACGAATTTCAGGGCGCAAGGCGCCTTGCTACCCCGCGTGGAGGACCGCGTTCGATGAGCCAGACCCAGCTTCAAAAACCCACCGTCACAACCGACGCCGCCCCCGTGCCGTTTACCGACTTCGCGCCGCCGATCCGGCCCCCGAGCACGCTACGCCAGGCGATCACGGCCGCCTATCGCCGGCCCGAGACGGAATGCCTGCCGCCGCTCGTCGAGGCCGCAGCGCTGCCCCGGGAAACGCAGGACGCCGCCGCCAGGACCGCCCGCAAGCTGGTCGAGGCGCTGCGTGCCAAGCATTCAGGTTCAGGCGTTGAAGGATTGGTGCAGGAATACTCGCTTTCGAGCCAGGAAGGCGTGGCGCTGATGTGCCTTGCCGAAGCGCTCTTGCGCATTCCGGACACGGCAACCCGTGACGCACTGATCCGCGACAAGATTGCCGACGGCAATTGGAAGTCGCATCTCGGCGGCGGCCGCTCGCTCTTCGTCAACGCCGCCACCTGGGGCCTGGTGGTCACCGGCAAGCTGACCTCAACAGTCAACGACCGCAGCCTCGCCGCGGCACTGACGCGGCTGATCTCCCGCTGCGGCGAGCCGGTGATCCGCCGCGGCGTCGATATGGCGATGCGGATGATGGGCGAACAGTTCGTCACCGGCGAGACGATCGACGAGGCGCTGCGTCGCTCGCGCGCACTCGAACAGAAGGGCTTTCGCTATTCCTACGACATGCTTGGCGAAGCGGCGACGACCGCCGCCGACGCGAAGCGCTACTACAAGGACTATGAGAACGCCATTCACGCCATCGGCAAGGCTTCGGACGGGCGTGGCATCTATGAAGGCCCCGGCATCTCCATCAAGCTCTCGGCCCTGCACCCGCGTTATTCGCGTTCGCAGGCAGGGCGGGTGATGAGCGAACTGCTGCCAAAGGTGAAGGCCCTCGCCTTCATCGCCAAGACATACGATATCGGTCTCAACATCGACGCCGAAGAGGCCGACCGGCTGGAACTGTCGCTCGATCTTCTGGAGGACCTCTGCCTCGACAAGGATCTCGCCGACTGGAACGGCTTGGGATTCGTCGTGCAGGCCTATGGCAAGCGCTGCCCCTTCGTGCTCGACTTCCTCATCGATCTGGCTCGGCGGGCCGGCCGGCGCATCATGGTCAGGCTCGTCAAGGGCGCCTATTGGGATGCCGAGATCAAACGCGCGCAGCTCGACGGGCTGGAGGACTTTCCTGTCTTCACCCGCAAGATCCACACCGACGTCTCCTATGTCGCCTGTGCCCGCAAGCTGCTTTCGGCGACCGACGTGGTCTTCCCGCAATTCGCCACCCACAATGCCCAGACGCTTGCCACCATCTACCACATGGCCGGCAAGGACTTTCACGTCGGCAAATACGAGTTCCAGTGCCTGCACGGCATGGGCGAGCCGCTCTATGAAGAAGTGGTCGGTCGCGAGAATCTCGGCCGCCCCTGCCGTATCTATGCGCCGGTCGGCACGCACGAAACGCTGCTTGCTTATCTCGTCCGCCGCCTGCTCGAGAACGGTGCCAATTCCTCCTTCGTGAATCGCATCGCCGATCCTAACGTCTCGATCGACGAACTGGTCACCGATCCGGTGGAAATCGTCCGCGCCATGCCGGTCGTCGGCGCGAAGCACGAGAAAATAGCGCTGCCGGCCGAGCTCTTCGGCGCTGCGCGCACGAATTCCGCCGGCCTCGATCTTTCCAACGAGGCGGCGCTCGCCTCCCTGACAGAGACGCTCAAGGCAAGCGCCACCACCGCCTGGACGGCAGCACCGCAACTCGCCGCCGGCTCGGCTGACGGCGAAACGCGCCCCGTCGCGAACCCGGGCGACCATCGCGACGTCGTCGGCTCGGTCGCCGAGACTTCCGAAGAGGATGCTCGACGGGCCGCTCGCCTTGCCGCCGAAGCGGTCCCGAGCTGGGCTGCCGTTCCCCCGGCCGAACGGGCCGCCTGCCTTGACCGCGCCGCCGATCTGATGCAGGCGCGCATGCCGACGCTTCTCGGGCTGATCGTCCGCGAGGCAGGCAAGTCGTTGCTGAACGCCAGTGCCGAGGTGCGCGAGGCGATCGATTTCCTGCGCTACTACGCCGAACAGACGCGCCGCACCCTCGGTCCGGGCCATAAGGCGCTCGGCCCCGTCGTCTGCATCAGCCCGTGGAACTTCCCGCTGGCCATCTTCACCGGCCAGGTCGCCGCCGCCCTTGTCGCCGGCAATCCTGTGCTTGCCAAGCCGGCCGAAGAAACGCCGCTGATCGCCGCCGAAGGCGTGCGCCTCCTGCACGAGGCCGGTGTTCCGGCAAGTGCGCTGCAGTTCCTGCCGGGCGACGGCCGGGTCGGCGCCGCACTGGTTGCGGCGCCCGAGACGGCGTGCGTGATGTTCACCGGCTCTACGGAGGTGGCGCGGCTCATTCAGGCACAGCTCGCCGAGCGGCTCTCGCCCGCCGGCCGGCCGATCCCGCTGATTGCCGAAACCGGCGGCCAAAACGCGATGATCGTCGATTCCTCGGCGCTTGCCGAACAGGTCGTCGGCGACGTCATCGCTTCCGCCTTCGACAGCGCCGGCCAGCGCTGCTCGGCGCTGCGGGTGCTCTGTCTGCAGGAGGATATCGCCGATCGTACCCTGACAATGCTGAAGGGCGCGTTGCACGAATTGGATATCGGTCGCACTGACCGTCTTTCAGTGGATGTCGGCCCGGTCATTTCGGCCGAGGCGAAGGACATCATCGAGAAACACATCGAGCGAATGCGCGGACTTGGCCGCAAGGTGGAGCAGATCGGCCTTGCCGCCGAGACGGAAAAGGGCACCTTCGTGCCGCCGACGATCATCGAGCTGGAGAAGCTCTCCGATCTGCAGCGCGAGGTCTTCGGGCCGGTGCTGCACGTCATCCGCTACCGCCGCGACGCTCTCGACCGACTGGTCGACGACATCAACGCCACCGGTTATGGGCTGACCTTCGGCTTGCACACGCGCCTCGACGAGACGATCGCCCATGTGACGAGCCGCATCAAGGCCGGCAACCTCTATGTCAACCGCAACATCATCGGCGCGGTGGTGGGCGTGCAGCCCTTCGGCGGCCGCGGCCTTTCCGGCACCGGACCGAAGGCCGGCGGGCCGCTCTATCTCGGCCGGCTGGTAACGACCGCCCCGGTGCCGCCGCAGCACAGCTCGGTGCATACCGACCCGACGCTGCTCGATTTCGCCAAGTGGCTCGACGGCAAGGGCGCCACGGCGGAGGCGGAAGCCGCACGCAATGCCGGCAGCACCTCGGCGCTCGGAATGGATCTGGAACTCCCCGGGCCCGTCGGCGAGCGCAATCTCTATGCGCTGCATCCGCGCGGCCGCATCCTCGCGGTGCCGGCGACAGAGAGCGGGCTCTACCACCAGCTCGCCGCGGCGCTCGCAACCGGCAACAGCGTCGTCGTCGATGCGGCCTCCGGCCTGCGGGCCACGCTGAAAAACCTGCCGCACAGCGTCGCGCTGCGCGTCTCCTGGTCGAAGGACTGGACGGCCGACGGCCCCTTTGCCGGCGCGCTCGTCGAAGGCGATGCCGAACGCATCCGCGAGGTTAACAAGGCGATCGCCGCCTTGCCGGGTCCGCTCCTGCTGGTCCAGGCCGCATCGGGCGAGGAAATCGCCCGCAATCCGGATGCCTATTGCCTGAACTGGCTGGTCGAGGAGGTTTCCACCTCGATCAACACCGCCGCCGCCGGCGGCAATGCCAGCCTGATGGCGATCGGCTGAGCCTCTGGCTTTGCCCTCCCCACAAGGGGAGGGTTTAACCTGCCGCACACTCTCCACTGTTCTGGGCGTTGCAGCAGGCTCGATTTTTCGAGCATGGTAGTCGGCCGCAGCGGACACCAAGCCCCTCCCCTCGTGGGGGGGTGGGGAGGGCGATGTCTCAACGCCCCCGTTGCGCCCCGCCAATCGACGACAGATGACCAAGCGCCGTCATTCCGTTATCAGCATTCCAAACGGAAGAAGCGGATGTTCACGCTCCAGCGCATCGAGACCTCGACACAGGAAATCAAGAAGAGCCGCTTTCTGGCGATCGCCGGTCCGATCGACGACGAGCAATCGGCCAAGGCTTTCCTCGCAGCACATTCCGCTCCGGCCGCCAATCACAATTGCTGGGCCTGGCGCATCGGCCAGACCTACCGCTTCAATGACGACGGCGAGCCGAGCGGCACGGCGGGCAAGCCGATCCTCGCGGCGATCGACGGTCAGTCGCTCGACCGGGTCGTGGTCGCGGTGACGCGCTGGTTCGGCGGCGTCCTGCTGGGCAGCGGCGGGCTGATCCGCGCCTATGGCGGCACCGCCGCACTCTGCCTCAGGACGGCGGAAAAGGTCGAGCTCGTCGAGACGCTGCGTGTCACGATCGCCTGCGACTTCGCCGATCTCGCCCTGATCAAGGCCCGGCTCACCGCCCGCGGCGTCGCGATCGCCAGCGAAAGTTTCACCGACACCGGTGCGGTGCTGGCAATCGACCTGCGCAAGGACGTGGCGGAAGCAACCCTCGCGCTCGTGAGTGATCTCAGTCGCGGCAGGGCGATCGTAACGCTTCAAAGCTGAGCGCTCTTTTCCTCGGCATCACAATCATCATACAAATGATCGATAAACCGGCGTGGCGCCGCCACGACGACAAGTGATCGAGGAGGCCTTCAGATGAAGACGAGGATTTTGGGACGGACGGGCGCAAGGATTTCGGAGATCGGATTCGGCGCCTGGCAGATCGGCGGCTCCTGGGGCGACGTCAGCGAGGAGGACGGCAGGCGCGCCCTTCACGCCGCGCTCGACAACGGCGTCACCTTCATCGACACGGCTGACGTCTATGGCGACGGGCGCTCGGAAAAGATCATCGCCGCGGTGCTGAAGGAACGCGGCGGCGAGAAGCCCCTCGTTGCCACCAAGGCCGGGCGGAGGCTCAACCCGCATGTCGCCGACGGCTATACGGGCGGCAATATCGAGGCCTTCATCGACCGCAGCCTCAAGAATCTCGGCGTCGAGGCGCTGGATCTCGTCCAGCTCCACTGCCCGCCGACGGACGTCTACTACCGCCCGGAGCTCTTCGGCGCACTCGACCAGCTGGTGACCAAGGGCAAGATCCGCCATTACGGCGTCTCGGTCGAGAGGGTCGAGGAGGCCCTGAAGGCGATCGAATATCCGGGAATCGCCACGGTGCAGATCATCTACAACATCTTCCGTCAGCGGCCGCACGATCTCTTCTTCGCCGAAGCGAAGAAGAAGAATGTCGGCATCATCGTTCGCGTGCCGCTCGCCTCCGGCCTGCTTTCCGGCAAGATCGGCAGGGACACGGCCTTCGCCGCGGACGACCACCGCAACTTCAACCGTCACGGCGAAGTATTCGACGTCGGCGAGACCTTCGCCGGCGTGCCGTTCGAGGCAGCGCTGGAAGCGGTTGAACAGTTGCGTGCTCTGGTGCCGGCGAATGTGCCGATGGCACAGTTCGCGCTTCGCTGGATCCTCGCGCAGGAGGCCGTTTCCGTCGTCATTCCCGGCGCCCGCAACGCCATCCAGGCTCAATCGAATGCGGCAGCAAGCGCCCTTGCACCGATCGACGGAGCGGCCATGGACGCGATCGCCGCACTTTACGAGCGGCTGATCAAGGTTCATGTTCATCAGCGGTGGTAAGGTGGCGAAGGCGCCGCCTTCCCGGCATTCCGGCCCAAGGCAAGGCCATGATGAGCGAAGCCTCCGATCTCGAGCGTTTCGTCAAGGCGCAGCAATGCGTCTATGAGACCGCGCTGGCGGAGCTTCGCGCCGGGGCCAAGCGGACCCATTGGATGTGGTTCATCTTCCCGCAGATCCAGGGCCTCGGCCATTCCCCGATGGCGCAGCGCTACGCGATCTCGAATGTCGATGAGGCGCGGGTCTATCTCAGGCACCCACTCCTCGGCCGGCGCCTTCTCGAATGCACGGAAGCCGTGAATGCAGTAACCGGGCGCAGCGCACTGGACATCTTCGGCCGGCCGGACGATCTCAAGTTCCGCTCGTCGATGACGCTCTTCGAGGCCGCCGACCCGACCGTCGGCGCTTTCGCAAGGGCGCTCGAGCATTATTACAATGGTGCCAGGGATCCTCGAACGAGGGAAATTCTCGGCAGGATCTGAATGCCGGCCAAACTCAAAGCGATGCGACCGAGATCTGCGTGACGAGCAGCATCAGAAGGGCACAGGCCATCAGACCAGCGATGATCAGCATCAACTCTTTCATCATATAGCGATACACTCAAACCCCTCCTTTCTCCTGGATGGCTTACCAACGGGAATCATGTGGGAATCCGACGCAGCGGTTTTGAGACGCGTCTCATGCACAACATCGTGAATGCGCCGAGAATGGGCACCGGGGCTTGCCGCAAACGTGCCCCACTGCGACGCTAGATTGAGAACACTCGGTTGGGGCGTATAGGCATTGCAAGGAGCTCACTGATGGTCGCCAGATTGATCGTCCAGACCCTCATCTGGTTCGGGATCATGGGAGCTGTTCTCTTCGCCTCGGCCGGAACCTTCGCCTGGCCGGCCGCGTGGATTTACCTCGCCATCATGCTGGCACTTTCGCTGGTCACCGGGCTGCTGCTGGCCTGGCACGATCCGGCACTGCTCAAGGAGCGATTGTCGGCGCCCATCCAGAAGGACCAGCCGAAGGCCGACAAGGTGCTCCTCTCCGTGCTTCTCCTCTTCCTGTTCGGCGCCTTCGCCTTCATGGCGCTCGATGCCGCTCGATTCGAGTGGTCGGCGGTACCACCATGGGCACAGGCCGCCGGGGCGCTGCTGCTCGTTCTTTCCATCGGCTTCAACTATCGGGTTCTGCGCGAAAACAGCTTCGCCGCACCGGTGGTGAAGGTGCAGAGCGAGCGTGGACAGAGGGTGATCACCACCGGCCCCTATCGTTATGTCCGCCATCCTCTCTACAGCGGCAGCCTGCTTTTCGTCGCCGGCACGTCACTGTTGCTCGGCTCCTGGTGGGGGCTGCTGGCTGCATTGGGGCTCGCGGCCCTGCTCGCCATCCGCGTCGGCATCGAGGAAAAGGCGCTCCGCGCCGGCCTTGCGGGATACGACGCCTATGCGGAACGGGTGCGCTATCGGCTCATTCCGTTCGTGTGGTGACCAACGTCAGGAACGTTCCCGTCCGCAAGTCGCCAGGACCCGCCGCGCCCATTCATCGTTGACTCCGCAGACGATCAGGGCAGAATAATTCCTTTCTGCGTCACCACTTTACAGAAGGGACGCCTACGATGACGATCGCAAGGAAACTCCAGAACTATATCGAGACCGAGGGCATCGACTACGACACCGTCCCTCACAACCGTACCGCAACGACCAGCCAGACGGCTGAGGCCGCCCATGTTCCTGGCAACAGGTTGGCCAAATCCGTGGTCGTACACCACGAGATGGGCTATGTGCTCGCCGTCGTACCGGCCACGCACCGGGTCGAGCTCTCGACGCTGCAGGATGTCATGAACCGGCGTCTGGGCCTCGCCTCGGAGGAGGAGGTCAGCACGCTCTTTAACGATTGCGAGATCGGCGCGGTACCGCCCATCGGATCGGCCTATGGTGTCCCTGTCATCCTCGACGAGAGCCTCGACAAGGCCAACGACGTCTATTTCGAGGGTGGCGACCATAGAACGCTGGTGCACATGAGCGGCACCAGCTTCCGCAATCTGACGAGAGATGCGCAGGTGGCCCGCTTCAGCCATCCCGGCTGAAGTGGGTCGAGTTTACGGGTTCTCCGAGGCATCGCGGGCAAATGTTGCCGCGGTGTCTCGTGACGCGACGCTGCACTTCCTGCAGGTACAGGAAAGACTCTAAGCGGCCGAGTCATGGAGCAATCACGGCGGTGACCCTGCCAGCCGGATCGAGGCGGCACCGGATTCGCGCCTGGCGGACTTCGACGCCGTGTTGGCCTCGATAGTCTATGCTCACCGCAAGCGGAGCCGTGAGCGCACCGCTGCGATGCCGCAGCAGGGAACCGGCGCTTGCCGCACGCACCTGCAGGGCGCCAAGCGGCGACGCAGCCGACGCGATTGCCCGACGGCAGACGCGGACCACGGCAGGTGGGGTACCCGGAATCGCTGCAAGCGACAACGGGAATCGCAAGGGGTAACCCCATTCGCCTCGCTCGTGTTGGGCGCGCTTCGCCTTCAACGGCCAAAGGATCCGCGGCAGGACGATGGGTCGTGCGCTCGTTGCGGGAGCGAAGCGGATGATCGTAGTGGCACTGCCACGCCCCGAGGTCCCTGCGGCCCAACCACCTGAAGCATTCCCCCGAGCAGCGGACGCTCCCCCAACGCTGGACAACCCGCCTGTCGAACCGGCACCGGCCGAAACTCCGCCATTGGCACGCCCGACATTGCCGGCCACGCCAGCGCTCGATCCCCCGTTCGTACCGAGCGAAGCCCCAGCTTTCGCACCGCCCACTCCGTTGACATTCGCTCCAAACCGTGCCGAGATGCCTTTGCTGCCGATCGCGGCTCCAGCCTTTGCTCCACCTACTCCGTTGACATCCGCACCGATCCCGGCCGAGGTCCCCTTTTTGCCGGCCGAGGCTCCGGCTTTTGCTCCGCCCACTTTGTCGACGTCCGCGCCGATCCCTGCCGAGGCGCCCTTCTTGCCAAGCCCCACACTGGTGCTGACCCCGACGGGGCCGACTTTGGCGCCGCCACGGATGTCAAGAGCCGAAGCGGGGCCGATTGCAACTGCGATCAAGAATGTGGCTGCTAAGTACTTGCGCATCACCAGGTTCCTCATCTGGGCCTAAGCAGCCCTCTGAAATGCATTCTACTTCTCTACCAGCGCCCAGGCATCGGCGACCGCTTAGGAAGCAACTCGTCGGGGAGCGCGACCGTCATCGATCGCCTTGGCTTGCGGACCTCCACCCTGCGGATTCCCCGCGATTCCGGTTCGCGGACCGATCGGGCGGCCGTCCGTGCAATGGCCTTTGCGCCGTGACTGGCGCGATTACCGGCGCCCACCTTCGGTACACGCTCGATAGCCGTCATCCGGCGTTCATTTTCCCTCCCTGCCGCTGGCAGATCGCGATTCTTCGTCCGATCCCGCTCGTCGTCCAACGCCTCCCGCCGCTCCGATGGGATCCGGCGCAGTTCGTCCTTTGCCGCGTCGCGTTCCCGGCGAGCAGTATCGAGATCGCGCGCGAGCTCCCTTCCCTTCTCGACCTCCAATGCGAACGCTTCGCCAGCCCGCCTTGCGGCGGTCTCGGCGACGTTGCGAGCCTGAACTGCGGCGGCCCGCTCTGTCGCGGCCAGCTTGGCGCGGGCCTCCAGGGCAGCGGCCGATTGGCGCACCACGCGCCCGTCCTCCAATGCCTTGTTCTGAGCCGCTGAGACCCGGCTCAACTCCTCCCTTGCAGCGTCGCGTTCCCGGCGAGCAGTGTCGATATCGCGCGCGAGCTTCCTTCCCTTCTCGACCTCCAAGGCGAGCGCTTCGCCAGCCCGCCTTGCCGCCGCCTCGGCAGCCTTCTGAGCCTCAGCCGCGGCGGCCCGCTCTGACACGGCCAGCTTGGCGCGGGCCTCCAGGGCAGCGGCCGATTGGCGCACCACGCGCTCGTCCTCCAATGCCTTGTTCTGAGCCGCTGAGACCCGGCTCAACTCTTCCCTTGCAGCGTCGCGTTCCCGGCGAGCAGTGTCGATATCGCGCACGAGCTTCCTTCCCTTCTCGACCTCCAAGGCGAGCGCTTCGCCAGCACGCCTTGCCGCAGCCTCGGCAGCCTTCTGAGCCTCAGCCGCGGCGGCCCGCTCTGTCGCAGCCAGATTAGCGCGGGCCTCCAGGGCGGCGGTCGATTGGCGCACTACGCGCTCGTCCTCTAACGCCTTGTTCTGAGCCGCTGAGACCCGGCTCAATTCCTCCCTTGCCGCGTCGCGTTCCTGGCGGGCGGCATGAAGATCACGCGCGGTCTCCCTTACCTTCTCGACCTCCGAGGCGAGTGCTTCGCCAGCCCGCGTTGCGGCGGCCTCGGCAGCCTTCTGAGCCTCAGCCGCGGCGGCCCGCTCTGTCGCGGCCAGCTTGGCGCTGGCGTCCAGGGCGGCGATCGACTGGCGGGCGGCGGCAAGATCGGCTTCGTAGGTTGCAAGCTTTTGCCGTTCCTCATCGACCGCGCGTCTCGCATCAGCCAAGGATACCTCCGCAGCGTGTCGCGCTCTGAGCGCGCCAGCCTTCGATCGAGTTGCTCCAGCGGCTTTGGCCCGCCAATCCAGCATCTCGCGCAATGCCGCCGTCAGATCGCGCGCAAGCCCTTCGGCTCGTTGGCGCTGCCCTTCAAGAGCTCGCCCTTGTTCAGCCGTCAGATCGGCCCCTCTTCGCGCCTGAGAGCCGGCCTCGGCGGCGGTGCGCCGCATCGCATCAAGGTCTCTCCTGGCCGCGGCCAGATCCCGGCGGAGCGTTTCCTCACGGTCATCAGCAGCCGTTTGCGCAGCGTTCTTGATTGCGGCGACTTCCCCGCGCGCCGCGAGGAGCTTCTGCTCCAGCGCGGCGCCCTTGGCGCGTTCGCGCGCGGCCATCTCATGAGCCTCGTTGACCGCAGCTTCCGCAGCCTCCCTCGCTCGCACCACCGCATTCGCTGCCTGCTCGCGTTGAATGCTCATCGCTTTGAGATCGGCCCGCGCGGCACTGAGTTCCTGCGTCAGGGTGGCACGCAGTTGACGCTCCGCAGCGTGATCCCGCTTGTATTGGAATGCATCGTTTTGTGCGGCCTGCCGCGCGGCGCGTGATTCTGCGCGAGCAGCTTCGAGATCCTTGCGCCCGGCCGCCAGGTTACGAAGTAGAGCGTCTGCCCTGAACCGTTCTCGTTCCAGAGCTTGCAATAGCTCCGTCGCCGGCTCTACCCTGCGCTGTTGTTCCGCTGGCGGGCGCCCCTCGACACGTTTGGTCGCGCGCGATGACTGCACGTCGGAAGCCGGCGTTCGTCGGTGGACAGTCGTGACTGGGCGTTCTTGGCTGCCGCTTCTGGCTTGCAAGCGATCGGCTATCAGCTTCGCCAGTTCACTCGCTCGTAGACCCGCCGCTGGCAGACGCCCGATTTCCGGAAGTTCCAGCGTTCCGGCTGTCCCGATCGTAAAAGTGTCGTTAAGCAGCGTCGCCTCGACGACACCGCCAAGCAAGGCATGCCATCCCGAAACGCGTATTTCGACCATGTCTTGCGGGGCGAGCCTGTCGTCAGTTGCTGTTTGATCTTTTGCGGGAGTTCCAAGCAGCATAAGGAGGCAGAACGGGATGAAACGGAGCGTAGCCCTTAAAGAGGCCTGCCGAGCGCGATAGCATGGCGCTGCCGTGGTTCGTCCGTCGCCACAGGGGGATGTAGCGCTCTCGCCCGTCGCCTCGGACGTTTTTGCAAGAGCCATCGTATACCCCTCCGGTCATGCGCCACTGGCACGAAAGCTGTACGTGCGCAGCGCTGATGATTCTCAAGCATAACGTTCAGATTACCAAAGCCAGTCCGCAGCGGTGAGCTTCAAATGAGGCTAGGGCCTATCCCCTATTTTGATTAACTCGCCGCCATCACCTGACTGCGATACCTCGTTAGGCTTAAGTTATGAGCGCTTTTCGTTCGATCCTTACGCAAGGAGGAGGCCCGCCTCAAAGTACAGCGACCTTTGTGCGTCTGAAGAGACGCACGGCGCTGTAGGCATGGCAGATAGGTCAATAAAACTGCCTCAAAGGCAACGTAGTAGCCAAGGAGGCAAAATAGCGTGGCAATAACACTTGGAAAATGGCGCACCCGAAGAGATTCGAACTCCTGACCCCCAGATTCGTAGTCTGGTGCTCTATCCAGCTGAGCTACGGGTGCGTGCCTGAAGCGGTGACCACCGCTTGCGTGGCGATCCTCTAAAGGGTCCTTTCGGGGATTGCAAGCGCCTTTCGGCAAAAAACTTCATTTTTGCAACGGCGGCGGATGGGCCGCAAACGCCGTGCGGCAGCACCCCCGCCGCAACGGAGAATTCAGGAGCGCCCTTTGGCGCGGAAGGCGTCGAGCCGCACCGGGCGGTCCGGCAGCTCGATGCGAAACAGCGTGCCGGGGGTCGGTTTTTCGACGAGCGCGATGGTGCCGCCATGGGCGAGCACCAGTTCGCGGGCGATCGCCAGGCCGAGCCCGGTGCCGCCGGAGCGTGCCGAACCGCGGAAGGCGGCGAAAAGGTTTTCTCGCGCTTTGGCCGGCATGCCGGGGCCGGTATCTTCGATCGAGATCGTCACGACGCTGCCCGTGCGGACAGCGGAGACGGAAATCATCCTCGAGCGGCCGTCCTCGGGCTGATGGTTCGCCAGCGCCTGAACGGCATTGCGGCAGATATTGTGAACGACGCGGAAAAGCTGCTCGCTGTCCGCATCGACCATGATCTCGTCGCGGATCTGGACATCGAATTCAATGCCGCTCTGGCGATCGACTGCCAAGAGTTCGCCGACATCCTGGACAAGCGGGCGGAGTGCCACGAAGCGGCGGTGCGGTTCGGCCTCGGCTGTGCGCCCATAAGAGAGCACCTCCTGCGTGTAACCGACGGCGCGGTCGATGGTTCTGAGCAGCGTCGGCGCGAAGCGCTTGACCACCGGATCGTCGACATCGGCCAGCCGGTCCGAAATGAGCTGCGCCGAGGACAGGATGTTGCGCATGTCGTGGTTGATCTTCGAAACGGCGAGGCCGAGCTCGGCGAGGCTCTTCTGCTGCTTCAAGGTCTTCTGCAATTCGCGCTGCATACTGGCGAGGTGCTGACCGGCGACCGCGAGTTCGTCCCCGCCGTCCGGCGGCACAAGGACGCGTTCCGGACTGGAGGGCTCGTCGGAAAATTCCTGCATGCTCGCCGTCAAGCGCTTGATCGGCACGATCAGCATGCGGTTGATGGCGAGGAAGATCAGTGCCGCGGTGATCAGCGAAATGACGATCGACAGCAGGAAGACGTTACGCGAGTAGACGAGCATGGCCTTGCGCAGGCTCGCATCCTTCATCACCAGCTCGATCGTCGCATCGCTCTCGCCGAGCGGCCCATAGACGCGCATGATGCGGTTGCCGCCGAAAAGCAGCGTATCGAAAGCGTCGCGGATCGCGCCGAGGGCGGTGAAATTGGCAATGTCGTACTCGCCGTCGATCGCCGGAGGCATGTCGACGGTCGCGATCATTCGCGAGGCGTCCTTGCGGCGGATGACGATCGCCTTGGTGCCGGTTGCCATCAGGGTCTCGCGCTGCACGGGGCGCGGCAGCTCTATATTCTGCAGCCCGTCGACGACGACCGCAGCGGCAGCCACGGTGTTCAGCCGGTCCTCTAGCCAGCGGAGCCGCATATTGGCGACGGACGGCACGAAGATCAGCACCTCCGCCAGCATGACGAAAGCGATCGTCAGCAGCAGGAGCTTGCCGGAGAGCCCGCGCAGAAATCCGACGGCCGCTCGCGGCGGCGCACCTTCATTGGCCGGACGTGCGTCTTCTACCATCACCAGTGACTATTCCTTGCCCTCAGCCGAAACACCGCAATAAGCGGATCGCAGAGCGAACGAAACGATTTCGCGCCATTGGAGAATAATAGGAGATCGCCGCCTGTTTTCCAATCTCGGATAGGGTGGGATAGGGCGCGACATAGTCGCGAAAATTCTTGAGCGTCAGCCGGTTGGCAGTGGCAAAGGACCAGAGATTGATCATCTCGCCTGCGCCGGCACCGGCGATACCGGCACCAAGAATCCGCCCGCCTCGGCCGACCACGATCTTGACCATTCCCCGCCCCAGGCCATCGGTTCGGGCCCGATCGTTTCCCGACAGGTCCCAGCGAACCAGTTCGATTGCGTCGAAGCTTGCGCGTGCCTCGTCTTCGGTCGGGCCGACCTGGGCAATTTCCGGGTCCGTGAAGGTGACCCGCGGCACGATGGCCCGGACCTCGCGCGACGGCAGACGGAAGAGGATCTGCTGCAGGACGAGCCGGGCGTGGTAACTCGCCGCATGTGTGAACTGCAGACCCCCGGCCGCATCGCCGATCACATAGACGCGGCGGTTGCTCGTGCGCAGGTCCGCGCCGACGTGGATCCGCTCCGCATCGTGACGAATGCCGGCCGCGCCGAGGTCGAGCGCGCCATAATTGGCAACGCGGCCTGTAGCCAGCAACAGCTCGCTGCCCTCGATATCGAACCGCCCGCTTTGATGTTCGCAGTGCAGCCGGACCCCACCGTCATCACGCTCGACCGAGCGAATGACGGTGCCTTCGTGAAGGACGGTGCCTTCGGACCGCACCGCATCGAGGACGACCGCTTTCAGTTCCGGATCCTCCTTCGAAAGCGCAGACGCCCTCTCGACGACCGTGACGCGGGCTCCCAATCGGCAATGGGCCTGGGCCATTTCGAGCCCGAATGGTCCACCGCCGACGACGACGAGATGTCGTGGCACGGGCATGACCTCGAACAGCGATTCGTTGGTAAGGTAAGGCGTCTCCGCCAATCCCGCGATCGGCGGAATGGCGGGCGAGGAACCCGTGGCGATGACGAAACGCCGGGCCCGTATGAGATGATCGCCAGCGGCGACGGTCCGGTCATCGACGAAACGGGCTGATCCCTGGATGACCTCTACACCGAGCCCCAAGAAGCGCTCGATGGAATCATGCGGCGCGATACCCTCGATCACCGAGCGGATGCGAGCCTGCAGCCTTTCGCCGTCGATGAAGGGTTCCGCCGCCACCAGGCCGAACTCGCCGGCCTGGCGCATCGCCTGTGCCTGCCTGGCCGCCGCGATCAGGGCCTTCGACGGCACGCAGCCATAGTTCAAGCAATCGCCGCCCATCTTACCCTGTTCGACAAGAACGACGGATACACCGAAAGCGGCCGCACCGGCGGCAGCCGACAGGCCGGCCGCACCGCCGCCGATCACGCAGATGTCCGGTTTGAGTATGTTCCCCACGCCACCGCCCTTTTCGCCGTCAGCCTTGTCGACGTGACTTTATTACCCTGTAGGCCAGAGGCAATGTCGCAATCACTGCCAGCGCGAGAAGAGCCAGCGAAATTTCCTTGGTGGCAAAATCCGAAAGCGACAGTGCGTGACCGCTCTCGCCGGCGCGCGCGATCACGTCATCGAGTTCGCAGCCCAGCCACGCATAGGCAAAGGTTGCTGGAACGATGCCGAGAAGAGTGGCGGCGACGAAGGTGCGCAGCTTCACGTCGAAGAAAGCGGGCGCGATATTGACGATGAAGAATGGAAAGATCGGCGCCAGCCGCAAGACCAACAAATAAAGGAACGCATTGCGCCGAAACCCTTCCGCGAGACGCTCCACGAAGCGTCCGGCACGCCGACGCAAGAGATCGCCGAGCACGCCGCGCGCAGCGACAAACAACAGGCTCGAGCCCAAGGTAGCGGCAAGCACCGTGATCGTGCCGCCAAGGAAGGGGCCGAACAGAAATCCGGCAGCAATCGTCAGAACCGATGCCGCGGGGATCGAGAGGACCACCGCCGCGACATAGACAAAAAAGAAAGCCAGGCCGGAGCGGACGGGATAGGCATCGACATGAATGCTCAGCGCCTCCTGATGATGGACGAGCGCCGACAGCGAAACATGGTTCTGCAGCCCGAGGGCGTAGCACGCAATTCCGCCCGCGATCAGCAGCGCAAGCGGCACGGCCCGCCAGAGCGACCGGCTCTCTCCCGATGTGCCATCCTTCCGGCCCAGACGGGCGCGCAGGGCCGTTTCTTCTTCCGCCCTGTTGCTGACACCATGGCTCATGAACTTTGCTTTCGGCGTGACTTACTCTTTGATTTAGAAGGACTCCGGGCCGCCGACCAGTAAAGAATGGTCGCGCCCTTAAACGACAGCGTGAACGGACGGCAATGACAACTCACGTTGCCGTGAGACAGGAAAGCCCGCCGGCGGCTGCCGGCGGGCTCCTCGGCGTCGATTGGCTCTAGCCGCTCTGGCGGCTCAGAACTCTTCCCAATCGCTGCGGGCCGCGGCTGCCGAACCGCCGCCGAAGGCGCGGGCAACCGTTCCCATCATGCGGCGGGCGGGCGATGCGACCGGGCGACTCATCTCCCTTGCAGGCGTGATTGCCCGGGCCGGCTCGCGATCGACCTTGAAATAGGTGATGAGGGTGGCAAGACCGTTGGCTTCGGCGGAGAGCTTGTGCGTCGCTGCATTCGCTTCTTCGACCATGGCGGCATTGCGCTGGGTCACCTGATCCATCTGGTTGATGGCGGTGCTCACCTCGCCCAGCCCCGTCGACTGCTCGCGCGCGGCGGTGGCGATCGAATGGATGTGGTCGTTGATCTTCAGCACGCGCGTCTCGATCTCGCCGAGGGCGGCTCCAGTCGCCTGCACCAGCTTGACGCCGGTCGCCACCTCGCTGCCGGATTTCGAGATGAGCGCCTTGATGTCCTTGGCGGCGCTGGCGGCGCGCTGGGCGAGTTCACGGACCTCCTGCGCGACGACGGCGAAACCCTTGCCGGCGTCACCGGCGCGCGCCGCCTCGACGCCCGCGTTCAGCGCCAGCAGGTTCGTCTGGAAGGCAATCTCGTCGATGACGTTGGTGATCTGACCGATCTCGCTCGAGGCCTGCTCGATGCGACCCATCGCGTCGATGGCGTTGCGGACGACGGAGGCGGATTCGGCCGCGTTTTCCTTCGCTTCCGTCACCATGAGGGTCGCTTCGTGCGCCCGCTCGGTCGAACTGCGCACCGCGGCGGTGATCTCGTCGAGGGCGGCGGAGGTTTGCTCGAGCGCGGCGGCCTGCTGCTCGGTACGCTTCGACAGGTCGTCGGCGGCCGAGCGCAATTCGGATGCGTTGCCGTTGATCGAATCGGTCGTCGAGCGCACTTCGCGCATGGTCTTCTGCAGGGTCGAGAACGTCTCGTTGACATTCTTCTGCAGTTCGGCGAAGGCGCCCTGGAAGTGCCCTTCCATGCTCTGCGTCAGATCGCCTGCCGCAAGGCTCGCGACCACCCGCCGCGTTTCGGCGATGCCACTGTCGACGCTGCCGACGAGCTCGTTGACGCTCGCGGCGAAGCGGTTCAGATCGTCGTTGTCGTAATCCTTGCCGATCCGCTGGGTGAAGTCGCCGGCGGCGGCGGCCGCGACGACGATGCCGATGCTCGACTGCAGGTCAGCGCTCTTTTCGCGCAGCGCCGTTTCCTGGGCATTGAGCTCGTGCACCGCAAGCCCGTTCTGCTTGAAGACTTCGACGGCCGCCGCCATGTCGCCGATCTCGTCCTTGCGCCCGGCAAAGGGCACGTCGACCGAGAGCTCGCCGCCGGCCAACAGCTTCATCCTGCCGGTCAGGTCGACGATCGGCTGGCTGAGATGGTTGGTGCCGATGTAGAAGGCTGCGCCGATACCGGCAGCCATGCCGAGGCCGGCAATGCCGAGGACGATGAGGACGACTGCGCTTTCGAAGGCGGCGATGCCGTTGGTGATGGCTTGAAGGGATTCGCGGTCGGCATCGACGACGACGTCGATCTCCGCCTGGAAGGCCTTGCGGTTGGCACGATTGGCCTCGTTGTTGCCCTGCTCGTTGGCTGCCTGCGGCGACACCTCGCGGCCGAGGCGAGCGGTTTCCGTTCGGAACGCCTTGAATTCATCGGCGCGTTTGGCCACAGCGTCGAAGGCCGCAAGCCTGTCGGCCGGGACCAGCGGGCGCCATTCCTTCAAAAGCGCGTCGATCTTGTCGAGGTTCTTGATGATGCCCTCGGCGAAGGGCGTGGCCTTCTCGATCGTCGGCGCGGCGTAAACCCCGCGCGATTCCATGACGACGGCGGTAACCAGACGATTGAGGCGCTCGCCCTTGAAGCTTCGTTCGGAGGCGTTCTGGAATTGCCCGACCTCGTCGTTGTACTTGGATACGATCAGCAGGGACATGCCGGTGATGGCGATTGCCAACAGGCTCATGATGCCGACGATCAGATAAATCTTTCCGCGAATTCTCATTTCCTGCTCCCCTCCCTGTTGCTCGCGCTTGGCGGGCACAGGCGCACGGTATACACCCATTAGTTAATTCTAAAATGCGTGTGGTTAAAAAAGGGCTCATGACTTCGCTGAAATTTGGCTGAGCGCGATATCGGCCTCCCCGAAGCCGCGTCTTTGGTCGGCCCCCTGTAAGAACGCGGCGGGAATTGACTTTCTCGGACATTTGTCCTTATAAGCCGCGCACGTCCGGTCAAGCTGCCCGAAAGGCGGAGCTGTGCCCGGTAACGTAAACGCTCTTGCAATTTGCAAACCCAAGAAGGGCCGCACACCGCGGTATTAAATAAATGAAGCGTACCTACCAACCGTCCAAGCTTGTTCGCAAGCGCCGTCACGGCTTCCGTGCACGCATGTCCACCAAGGGTGGCCAGAAGGTTCTCGCAGCCCGCCGGGCTCGTGGCCGCAAGCGTCTTTCGGCCTGAGCCGAAGCTGCCCGAAAGCATTGTTTGGGCACATGACGTCAGAAAAAGACAAGATCACTGTCGGACGGCTAAAAAGCCGTCCGCAGTTTTTGGCCGTCAGGGCCGGAGAAGCCCGAAAAGGGCCGCACTTCCTCCTTGAAGTGCTTGACCGCAACGATCCGGAAGGCGAAGCCCGCGTTGGCTTCACCGTTACCAAGAAACACGGCAATGCCGTCGAGCGAAACCGGATGCGCCGACGCCTCAAAGAAGCCGTGCGGCTTTCCGCCGGGTTTGCAATGAAACCCGGACACGACTATGTGATTGTCGCCCGACGCGATCTCCTGAACGTGCCTTTTGACGCATTGACCCGCGCCTTGCAGGATCGCATCGAAAACAAGCCGAAACCGAAGCGGCCGCCGGCCGGTTCCAGGAAACCATGATGGAAAACAACCGCAATTATTTCGTGGCGATAGCGCTCTCGGTGCTGATCCTCGTCGCTTGGCAGTTCTTCTATGTCAATCCAAGGATGGAAAAGGACCGGATCGCTGCGGAAAAAGCCCAGCAGACACAGCAGGCACAGCCCCAGCAGGGCGGCCAGCAGGCCACGCCCGGCCAGGGGCTGCCCGGTGGGGTGGTCCCCGGCGAAAACCGCGACCAGGCCGTCGCCAAGTCTGCGCGTGTCGCGATCGACACGCCGGCGCTTTCCGGTTCCATCAACCTGACCGGTGCACGCTTCGACGACCTGAAGCTCAAGGACTACCGCGAGACGGTCGATCCGAAGAGCCCGGTCATCACGCTCTTCAGCCCAGCGGAAACCGCGGACGGTTATTTTACCGAGATCGGCTATATCGGCGGCGACGCGACCGGCTCCGTACCCGGCCCGCAGACCGTCTGGACGCTTTCGGGCGGTGACAAGCTGGCGCCTGCAACGCCGGTCACCCTCACCTACACGAACGACAAGGGCATCACCTTCGCCCGGACGATCTCCGTCGACGAGCATTACATGTTCCAGATCGTCGACAGCATCAAGAACGGGACCTCCGCTCCGGTCTCGCTTTCCTCCTACGGCCGCGTCACGCGCTTCAACAAGCCGACGACGCCGAGCATCTATGTGCTTCACGAAGGCTTCATCGGGGTCGCCGGCGACAACGGCCTGCAGGAGGTCGGCTACTCGAAAGTTGAAGACGACCAGCCGGTCGAACCGGGCAAGTCGACGGGCGGCTGGCTGGGTATCACCGACAAGTACTGGGCCGCGACGATCGTCCCGCCGCAGGAGACGCCCTTCGATATCCGCTTCTCGCATTTCGCCGACGGCCGCCCACGTTACCAGAGCGATTACAAGAGCGATGCCATCACGGTCGCGCCGGGCCAATCCGCGGAGGTCAAGAACCTCGTCTTCGCCGGCGCCAAGGAAGTGCCGGTCGTCGATAATTACGAAGTGGCCTACGCGATCCCGAACTTCGACAAGCTGATCGACTGGGGCTGGTTCTACTTCATCACCAAGCCGATGTTCAAAATGATGGATTTCTTCTTCCGTCTGTTCGGCAATTTCGGCATCGCGATCCTGATCACCACGATCGTCGTCAAGCTGATCTTCTTCCCCCTCGCCAACAAGCAATATGCCTCGATGGCGAACATGAAAAAGGTCCAGCCCAAGATGGAGGAGCTGAAGAAGAAGTTCGGCGACGACCGCATGGGGCTACAGCAGGCGATGATGCAGCTCTACAAGGACGAGAAGATCAACCCGCTGGCCGGCTGCTGGCCGATCGTGATCCAGATTCCGGTTTTCTTCGCGCTCTACAAGGTGATCTACGTCACCATCGAGATGCGCCACGCGCCGTTCTTCGGCTGGATCAGGGACCTTTCCGCTCCCGATCCGACGACGATCGTCAACCTCTTCGGCCTGCTGCCGTTCGACGGACCGGCCTTCCTGCATCTCGGCGTCTGGCCGATCGTCATGGGCATCACCATGTTCCTGCAGATGCGCATGAACCCGACGCCGCCGGATCCGACCCAGGCGATGCTGTTCACCTGGATGCCGCTGGTCTTCACCTTCATGCTGGCGTCGTTCCCGGCGGGTCTGGTGATCTACTGGGCCTGGAACAACACCCTGTCGATCGCCCAGCAGTCGATCATCATGAAGCGCCAGGGCGTAAGGATCGAGCTTTTCGACAATCTGAAGTCGCTCTTCGCGAAGAGACCGAAGCCGGCGGAATAGCTCGCACCTTCGCTCCTTCCGCAGCCATTGGGGCCCCGGATCAAAGGTGATCCGGGGCCTTTCTTTTTGATGGAACGGCAACTAGCAGGGACGCCACCAGGCGCGGCCGCGCTTGACAAGCGGGCCTAAAAGCCTGATGCCGGCCCGGCAAAAAGGAACGTCAGGACATGTCCGGTAACAACAATCAGAACGCCTCCAGTGTCTTCGGCCGGCCGTGGATCTTCATCCGCGGCGTGCCGGCGATGAAGTTCCTGCCGCCGGAGGGGCCGACGGAGATCGCCTTCGCCGGACGCTCCAATGTCGGCAAGTCGTCGCTGATCAATGCGCTCGTCGGCCACAGGGGCCTCGCCCGCACCTCCAACACGCCCGGACGCACCCAAGAACTCAACTATTTCGTGCCGGACGGCTATTCCGGCGAGGCGGACGACCTGCCGCCGATGGCGCTCGTCGACATGCCGGGCTACGGCTACGCCCAGGCGCCGAAAGAACAGGTCGATGCCTGGACGAAGCTCGTCTTCGACTATCTGCGCGGCCGCTCGACGCTGAAGCGCGTCTATGTGCTGATCGACGCCCGCCACGGCATCAAGAAGAACGACGAGGAGGTGCTGTCGCTCCTCGACAAGGCGGCGGTCTCCTATCAGATCGTGCTGACCAAGACCGACAAGATCAAGGCCGCCGGCGTACCGCGGCTGATCGCCGAAACGCTCGACAAGATCAAGAAGCGGCCGGCTGCCTATCCCGAGGTGTTGTCGACGTCCTCGGAAAAGGGCGACGGCATCGAAGAACTGCGCGCTGCGATCGAACACGCCGTTATGCGCTGAAGCCGGCTTATGCAGCCCCGGAGGCTCTTCGAAAAGAGTCTGTCGCAACTCTTTGAGCCCTGCTCTACCCGGACGCTCCCGCCGCTCTATTTCTGGCTGGGCGACGGCGGGTGCGCGTCGCCTTAAGGGTCAGAGGAGAGAGAGATGTCCGACTTGATCGTCATCGGTTTCGACGCGCCGGAGGAGGCCGACCGGGTCCTCCTGAAGCTCCACAGCCTGAAGAAGGAATATCTGATCGATCTGGAAGACGCGGTCGTCGTGGTGCGCGACACCGAAGGCAAGGCGCATCTGAAACAGAGCATCAACCTTACCTCTGTCGGCGCAGCCTCGGGCCTCCTGTCAGGCTCGCTCTGGGGCGGCCTGGTCGGGTTGCTTTTCCTGAATCCGCTCGCCGGCTTCGCGATCGGCGGCGCGCTCGGCGCGGGGGCCGGAGCTCTTTCCGGTTCGCTTGCCGATTACGGCATCGACGACGATTTCATCAAGTCGCTCGGCAACACGATCCCGAACAACTCCTCGGCTCTGTTCATCCTGGTTCGCAAGGTGCAGCCGGAAAAGGTTCTGGCCGAACTCACCGGGCTCCGCGGCCGTGTGCTGAAGACCTCGCTTTCGCCGGAACAGGAACAGAAGCTGCAGGCCGCCCTCTCCGAAGCGCAGACGCCCTCGCCGCAGGCCGGGACCTTTTGATCCGCTGCCGTGCATCCTGAGAGCAACACCTTCTCCCGGCTTGCGGGGAGAAGGTCGGTCGCGACTTCAGCGATAACCGGCACTGCCCCGCGCCAGGTACGGGCCGCTAGGCGAACCGGTCGGTGAGCCGCCGCGCGGTTCGACGCTGACGGCAAGGGTCGAGCCTTCGGTGATCTTCGTCCGCATGGCGGGAGGAACCCGGAACTCGCCTTCGCCGGACTGCGGCAGCACGCCGAGCGAAATTGCAGGGTCGTTGCCCCGCAGCAGCCAGAATTCGAGGGATTTCTCCCCGTCCTGGCGCGCCGCAACCGGCGTCAAGCGCAAACGCCCGGAGCCGACGTCGAACAGGGCAACGAAACCTATGGCATTGCCCTGCCCCGCCAGGTCGGCCACGAGCGGCCGGCCGCCCGATCCGCCGCCGAACAACCCCGCCAAGGCGATCACAAGAACCGTGACGGCCGCCACGGAGGCAATGGCGAGACTGCGCCAGAAGGACAAGGAATTCCATAATCCGACGGAGTCGCCGACGCCCGCCTGCAGTTCGAACGCCCGGTGTTCGACGGAAGGCAAGGCGCGCAACGGCGCAATCGTTTCATCGGCGGAGTCGAAGGCGGCGAGATTGTTCCGCCAGCGGAGAACCATCGCCGCGAAGTCTCTGTCCGTCGCCATGCGCGCTTCGACCTGACGGCGGTCTGCGGCGGACAGAACGCCCAGCACGTATTCCCCCGCGATCACCTCGTCGCGGCGAGCATCCCCGCTCTCGGGCTTCTGAGTCGTCATCGTTCATTCTCTCTCAGATTGGAGAGATTTCACCGTAGGTTTAGTAGGATCAGCCAAATCACAAATCTCGTCAATCGTATAGACGACCCGTTTTCGCCATCAACCGACGCCATCCTTGAACGACTTATGTTGCGCCCGGATCATTCCATCCGGCGGAAACTTGCGCTAAACAGCAGCGGTATTTTTCGAGGGTCCGTCATGTCCGCATCAGAGAGTGAAATCCAGGCACGCCTGCTCGCCCAGGCCCTGCCCTACATGCAGCGCTACGAGAACAAGACGATCGTCGTCAAATATGGCGGCCATGCGATGGGCAATCCGGAACTTGGGCGCGCCTTCGCCAGCGATATCGCGCTGCTGAAACAGTCGGGCGTCAACCCGATCGTTGTGCATGGCGGCGGCCCGCAGATCGGCGCCATGCTCAACAAGATGGGCATTGAATCGAAATTCGAGGGCGGGCTTCGCGTCACCGACGAGAAGACCGTCGAGATCGTCGAGATGGTGCTCGCCGGTTCGATCAACAAGGAGATCGTCGCGCTCATCAACCAGACCGGCGAATGGGCGATCGGCCTTTGCGGCAAGGACGGCAACATGGTCTTCGCGGAAAAGGCGCGAAAGACCATCAAGGACCCGGATTCCAATATCGAGCGCATCCTCGATCTCGGCTTCGTCGGCGAAGTGGTCGAAGTGGACCGTACGCTTCTCGACCTGTTGGCGCGCTCGGAGATGATCCCGGTGATCGCCCCGGTCGCCCCCGGCCGCGACGGCCATACCTACAACATCAACGCCGATACCTTCGCGGGCGCCATCGCCGGCGCGCTCAACGCGACGCGCCTGTTGTTCCTGACCGATGTTCCGGGCGTTCTCGACAAAGAAGGCAATCTCATCAAGGAGCTTTCGGTCGCGCAGGCGCGCGCACTGATCGCCGACGGCACCATTTCCGGCGGCATGATCCCCAAGGTGGAGACCTGCATGGAGGCGATCAAGGCGGGCGTGCAGGGCGTGGTCATCCTCAACGGCAAGACCGCGCATTCGGTGCTGCTCGAGATCTTCACCGAGCGCGGCGCCGGTACGCTGATCGTGCCATGAAGGCAACCCGCTGTGAAAAATTGCCTCTCACCCTAACCCTCTCCCGGCAGACGGAGAGAGGGGACTGAGGTGCGCGCCGCGAGTACTTTCTCCCCGGGGGGAGAAGGTTCCGGCAGGCGGATGAGGGGCCGACCAGAGGGAAAGGCATTCCGATCAGCCTCCACTGGCAGCTACTTCACAGCGCTCCCGTAAACCTTCTCCGCCTCACCCTGCAGCCAGGCGATCATCGCCCGGTAGGGGAACGGCCCGTAACTGACGCGGCCGACGCCGGCGGCGGCCAGGGTGGGGAGATCCGGTGCCCCCGGCTTCATCATGACATTCACCGGCAGAGGTGATGCCGCGCAGAGCCGGGCGACGAGTTCGGTGTCGGCAAGCCCCGGTGCGAAGAACCCGCTGGCGCCCGCTCCTGCATAGGCCTTGGCGCGGGCGATCGCCTCGTTCATCAAGCCGGCATGGCGCGCCGCGTCGCTCTCCTGCAGGAACAGGTCGGTACGGGCATTGATGAAAAGCGGAACGTTCTGGCGTTCCGCCATCTCGCGGATCGCCCGTATGCGGGCCACCTGATTGTCGATGGGATGGATCCCGTTTTTGCCCACGATCTGATCCTCGAAATTGATACCGATCGCACCGGCATCGATCAGTTGCGCCACATTGGCGGCTCCCTGCGCCGGGTCCTCCGAATAGGCGCCCTCGAAGTCGACCGACAATGGCAGGTCGGTCGCGGCAACGATTTCGCGGGCGATTTCGACCAGCAACTGCAGCGGGATCTTCTGACCGTCGGCAAAGCCATGGGCCGCCGCCACCGACCAGCTTCCGGTGGCAAGCGCCTTGGCGCCGGCCTCGGCCACGCATCGGGCGCTGCCGGCATCCCAGATATTGTAAAGAACGACCGGGTCGCCCTTGCGGTGCAGCGCCGTAAAGGCGCGCGCCCTTTCCTCCTGGTTCATCGAATCTCCTCCGTAAACAGGCCCACAGGTCTCATCTTGCCTTCGTGCCGAAGCAGCCATTGCTTTCGCTCGAGGCCGCCGCCATATCCCGTCAGCGACCCATCCGCGCCGATGCAGCGATGACAGGGGACGACGATCGCGATGCGGTTGGCGCCATTTGCTCTCGCCACGGCACGCACCGCCTCGATGGTAGCGATTTCTCGGGCAATGTCGCTATAGGATCGCGTCTCGCCGATCGGGATTCGCATGAGCCTCGCCCATACCTGGCGCTCGAAGGCAGTGCCATCGAGAGCCAACGGCGTGCGAAATTCGCCCGACTGGCCGGCGAAATAGGCATTGAGTTCCGTAGCGATCTGCTCGATGGGCGCGGTCCTGCCCGGCACGACGGCGGACCGCGCCGTTCGCTTCAGCCTTTCCATCTCGGCCGGCAATGCCTTGCGATCGTGAAATTCGAGCAAATGAAGAAGCGTCTGGTCGGCGACGGCCACCATCGGCCCGAGCGGCGTATCGATCCAATCGGCAAAGAGCAGTTCACGGCCTTGCGCCTTCACCGGCGCCTCGCCGATCAGCCTCGCGAAGGCGGCGCGGAAGCCGCTTGGCGATTCGTAGCCCGCATCGACCTGCGCTTCAATGACGCTCACCCCGGCGGAAAGCTGACGGGCGGCTTCTCCCATGCGTCGCTGACGGGCAAGGTCGAGAAAGGTAACGCCGAGGCTCCGTTTGAAGGCCCGGCGAACGGTCGAGGGATCAAAGCCGCGCCGCACCAGATCGTCCTCGGTCCAGCGACGGTCCGGGGAGCGATCGAGGAGCTTCAGCAGTTGATCGACGAGCGGCTCCTTTCCGGCAGCCTGGTCCAGCGGCCGGCATCGCTCGCAGGGTCTGAAACCGGAATTGATGCAAGCGGCGATGCTGTCGAAAAACAGGGTGTTCTCCCGCTTCGGCTTGCGGGCGGGGCATGAGAGGCGGCAGAAGATGCCGGTGCTCTTCACGCAGGCGAAGGCCTGGCCCTCATAGTCGGAACTGCGGGCCAGGAGCGCATCATAGAGAGTATCGTCGTTCGGCAAATCGAAGAGCATACCGCTTTGTAGCACCGGGCGATCTAGCCGTCCGCCGAAATTCGGGCGTCTATTTCATCGGCTGGGCCCGATTACAGGACAAGCAGCATCACGACGCCGAGGACGATCAACAGGCAGCCGACGAGTTCCAGGCGGTTGATCCACTCGCGGAAGACGAAGAAAGACGTCGCGAAAGTGAACAGCATCTCGACCTGCGCCACCACCTTGACGATCGCCGCCTGCTGCAGCGTCATCGCCATGAACCAGCCGAAGGACGCCGACGAACCGACGAGGCCGACGATGAAAGCGGGCTTCCAGGCGGCGGCGATGCGCTTCAGCTCATTCGGCTCGCGCGCGACGATCCAAAGGAGCATGACGATGGTCTGCAGCAGGATGACGAAACCGAGCGTGAAGCTCGCCTGCATCATGTAGTCCGGCGCGGGCAGGCTGGGTGCCAGCACCAGGGAGGCGGAGCGGTAGGAAACTGCGGAGAGCCCAAAGAACGTACCGGAGAGCAGCCCGATCGCGGCCGTGCGGCTGAAGACCGAGGTCACCAGCGATCGGGCGCTGAGCGTCGTGCGGGCAACGGAAATCAGCATGACGCCGACGACCGAGATGGCGATCGCCACCAGTGTCCCATGGCTCGCTTTTTCACCCAGGAAAATCAGCCCAAAAAGCGCCGCCTGGGCCGGCTCGGTGCGGGAATAAGCGGTGCCGACCGCGAAGTTACGGAAGGAGAAGAGGTGAACCAGCAGGAAGGTCGCGGCGATCTGCGCCAGGCCTCCGACGACAGCCCAGAGGAAAAAGGTCCCGTTCGGCACCGGCAGCGGCTGACCGGCGACACGCCAGAGCACGAGGAGGTAGAGGAGCGCGAAGGGCAGCCCGAAGCCAAAGCGCACGAAGGTGGCGCCGGTCGTGCCCATGGCGCCCTTCAGGTGCTTCTGCATGGAGGAGCGGATATTCTGCAGAAAGGCTGCTGCGACGGTGATGAGAACCCAGGTTTCCATCTTCGCCGGCTAGCATGCGCGGGGGCGACAATCCATCCACAAGCGGACGAGGCGTCAAATAAATCCGTTTTCCTCGCCGGCGCGCCATGTCATAAGGCGGCCATGAAAAAACTCGATCGCCTGCCGACCCATGCCGATTTCGCCCATGTCACCGACTGGGTCTTCGATCTCGACAACACGCTCTACCCGCACCACGTCAATCTCTTCGCGCAGATCGATCGCAACATGACGGCCTATGTAGCCGAAATCCTGTCGCTCGAACCGACCGAGGCGAAGAAACTGCAGAAGGAATATTACCGCGATCACGGCACCACCCTGCAGGGCCTGATGATCCACCACGGCATCGACCCGAACGATTTTCTCGAAAGGGCGCATGCGATCGACTACAGCGTGGTGCCGGCGAACCCTGAACTCGGCGAAGCGATCAAGGCTCTGCCCGGCCGCAAGTTCATCTTCACCAATGGCAGCGTCGTCCATGCCGAGATGACGGCGCGCGCGCTCGGCATTCTCGACCATTTCGATGACATCTTCGACATCGTCGCCGCCGGCTACGTGCCGAAGCCGGCCGGTGATACCTACGACAAGTTCATGAGCCTTCACCGCGTCGACACGCAGCACGCGGCGATGTTCGAGGATCTGCCGCGCAATCTCCTGGTGCCCAAAGCACTCGGCATGAAGACTATTCTGCTGGTGCCGCGCAATCTCGAATATGAATTCGCGGAAGCCTGGGAGACCTCCAGCGACGCCGACGAGCAGATCGACTACGTCACCGAAGATCTGGCCGGCTTCCTGCGGCGGATCGTGGCCCCGGTGTAACGGGCACGCCCGACTAGCCTATCGCCTACCCGTGGCCATCGGTACGGCGCGCGGATCTACCGTTTCGTAGAAGCGGGCGATGATCTCCCAAGCCTCCTCGGCGGTTTCGACGAAATGCACGAGATCGATGTCGTCCGGCGCGATCGTGCCGAATTCGGCGAGCGCCTCGAAATTGATGATCGAGCGCCAGAACTTCTCGCCGAAGAGGACCAGCGGCACCAGCGCCAGTCGGCCGGTCTGCATCAGCGTCATGGTCTCGAACAGCTCGTCCAGGGTGCCGAAGCCGCCGGGGAAGACCGCCACCGCCTTGGCACGCAGCAGGAAGTGCATCTTGCGGATGGCGAAATAGTGAAAATTGAAGGACAGCTCCGGCGTAACGTAGCTGTTCGGCGCCTGCTCGTGCGGCAGAACGATATTGAGGCCGATCGACGGTGCGCCGACATCCGCGGCGCCGCGATTTCCTGCCTCCATGACGCCCGGACCGCCGCCGGTGACGATCACATATTCTTTGTGACCGAGCTTGGCGGACTGCTCGGAACAGAGTCTCGCGAACTTGCGTGCTTCGTCGTAGTAGACCGAAGCCGCTTCCAGGTTCTTGCGCTGCGTCTCGTTCTTGGCCGCCCAGGCTTCGCCGCCCGGCTCCGGAATGCGCGCGCCGCCGAACATGACGACGGTCGAGTTGATGCCGCGCTCCTCGAGCATCATCTCCGTCTTCAGGAGTTCGAGCTGCAGGCGCACCGGCCGCAATTCCTCGCGGCACAGGAAATCGTCGTCGATATAGGCAAGCCGATAGGTCGGAGAGGCCGATTGGGGCGTCACAGGAACGGTCGAAGCGCGCTGCCTGCTTTGCGAGCTGTCTGCCAGCGGATCCCAGACCCCGCCCTTGCTGCGCAAACCGCGCTTCTTCATGCGTCCCATATGTCTCCGTCCCGTCGCGTTCCGAACAGCCGGCATCTCGTCCGGACACGTTCATTCCTGTGCTCGTCAGCCATAAGTGCGTTCTCTGCCGGAAACGAGAGGGCTTGCCAAGTCCCCCGTTTGGAGAGCGGGCCGAAAGGCCCTTCAACTTTTCAGAGCCAGGCACCGCGGCGATACACTTCTTTCAGCTGCAAGCGGGCGCCGCAGCTCTCTGAATTGCCGGTCGAATCCGTCCTTTAATCGGTTCCGATTCGAGGAATTATGCAGTAGAGCTTGCTGGACAACGCGAACTTTAAGGAAATCCGATGACGAACCACGACCTCGCCTCCCTGTCGCAGACGATCGAGACCGCCTTCGATGATCGCGAGGCCGTCAGCACCGGCACGCGCGGCGCGATTCGCGATGCGGTTGAGGCGGCGCTGAACCTGCTCGACAGCGGCAAGGTACGTGTCGCCGAGCGCGGTGCGGACGGCACCTGGACCGTCAACCAGTGGCTCAAGAAGGCCGTGCTTCTCTCCTTTCGGCTGAACCCGATGGAACTCGTCAGGGGCGGCCCCGGCGAATCCGTCTGGTGGGACAAGGTCGCCTCCAAGTTCGACGGCTGGAGCGTCAACGAATTCGAGAAGGCCGGCTTCCGGGCGGTGCCGAACTGCGTCGTGCGCCGTTCGGCCTATATCGCCCCAAATGCGGTCCTGATGCCCTCCTTCGTCAATCTCGGCGCCTATGTCGGCGAGGGAACGATGGTCGACACCTGGGCGACCGTCGGCTCTTGCGCGCAGATCGGCAAGAACGTGCATCTCTCTGGCGGTGTCGGCATCGGCGGCGTGCTGGAGCCGATGCAGGCCGGCCCGACCATCATCGAGGACAATTGCTTCATCGGCGCCCGCTCCGAGGTGGTCGAGGGCTGCATCGTCCGCGAGGGTTCCGTCCTCGGCATGGGCGTCTTCATCGGCAAGTCGACGAAGATCGTCGACCGCGCGACGGGCGAAGTCATGTATGGCGAAGTGCCGCCCTATTCCGTCGTCGTCGCCGGCTCCATGCCGTCCGGCTCGACAATGGCCACCGGCCAGCCGGCGCCGAACCTCTACTGCGCCGTTATCGTCAAGCGGGTCGACGAGAAGACCCGTTCCAAGACCGGCATCAACGAGCTGCTCCGGGACTGACCATGGCCGAGGAGGGGCGGCCGCCGAGCATGACCTGGCTGTTCTTCAGCCCCTCCGGCCGGATCGGTCGCCTGCCCTTCTTTCTCTCCTGGCTTTTCTGGTTCGTCGTCGGCGGCGTCATCCTGATGCAGATGCTGAAATACGAAAATCAGGATGCGGCACTGGTGTTCTGGACGCTGGCGCTGATCGGCTCCGGCGTCGCGTCAACCGTTTCCATTGCCATGCTGGCGATCAAGCGCCTGCACGATATCGGCTATCCCGGACCGCTGGCGCTCTGCCTGTTCATCCCGGTTTTAAGCCCCATCGTCTTCATCGCACTCTGCCTCTGGCCCGGCGCGCAAGGCGCCAACGAATTCGGCGGGCGCCGCAATGGCCCCAGGCGCTGACCGCCCGCCCCTGTACATTCCCTCTCCCAACGCGTATGTAGCGCGCAAATGAACAGGCCGCGATGTTGGCCGCGGCTATCGACGCCTGATGACGACCCGATCCATGGTCCGCTCGTCTGCCGGTGCGACGACCGAAATCCGAAAGACAGGAAATGACAGAGTTCGAAGGGATCGCGCCCTCGATCGCCGAGGCGTTGGCGAAACGCGGATACACCACCCTGACACCGGTTCAAGAGGCGATGCTCGATCCGGCGCTCGACGGTGCCGACGCGCTGGTTTCGGCACAGACCGGTTCCGGCAAGACCGTTGCCTTCGGTCTGGCCCTCGGGCCGACGCTGCTCGGCCCTGCAAGGCAATTCGACGCCCCTGGCGTGCCGCTGGCGCTTGTCATTGCGCCGACGCGCGAACTGGCGCTGCAGGTCAAGCGCGAGCTCGAATGGCTCTATGAGATCACAGGGGCAACGATCGCGTCCTGCGTCGGCGGCATGGATATCCGCAGCGAGCGGCGTGCACTCGAGCGCGGCGCTCACATCGTCGTCGGAACGCCGGGCCGGCTTTGCGATCACATCCGCCGCGACTCGCTCGATACCTCGACGTTGCGCGCGGTGGTGCTGGACGAAGCGGACGAGATGCTCGATCTCGGCTTCCGCGAGGATCTGGAATTCATCCTCGAGGCGTCGCCGGCCGAACGACGTACGCTGATGTTCTCGGCGACCGTGCCGCGCTCGATTGCGACGCTTGCCAAGAGCTACCAGCGCGACGCCGTCCGCATCGGGGTCGCCTCCGAACAGAAGCAGCACGGCGACATCGACTACCGGTCCCTCCTCGTCGCTCCGAGCGACCGGGAAAACGCCATCATCAACGTGCTTCGCTATTACGAGGCCCGCAATGCGATCGTCTTCTGCTCGACCCGCGCCGCGGTGAACCACCTGACGGCCCGCTTCAACAATCGCGGTTTCTCGGTCGTGGCGCTTTCGGGCGAACTCAGCCAGAACGAGCGCACTCACGCGCTCCAGGCGATGCGCGACGGCCGCGCCCGCGTCTGCATTGCGACCGATGTGGCGGCACGCGGCATCGATCTGCCGGGCCTCGAACTCGTCATCCATGCCGACCTGCCAAACAATTCGGAGACCCTGCTGCATCGCAGCGGTCGCACCGGCCGCGCCGGCCAGAAGGGCGTCAGCGCGCTGATCGTACCGGTCAACCAGCGACGCAAGGCGGAGCGACTGCTGGATGGCGCTCGCATCACTGCGACCTGGGCAAAGCCGCCGTCGGCGGACGAAGTAACGCGCCGCGACGAGGAGCGCCTCATCGCCGATCCGACTTTTGATGAACCACCGCGCGACGACGAACAGGCGATCGTGCATGCGCTGATCGAGCGCCATGGTGCAGAGAAGCTTGCCGCCGCCTTCCTGCGGCAGTTTCGCGCTGGCCGCTCGGCTCCAGAGGATCTGGCGGACATCCCGCTTGGCGGCGATCGTGGCAAGACCCGACGCGACGGACCGGTCGCGCCGCGCGACGAGATCGACGCGCCGCGTGCGGACTTCACCGACGGCCAATGGGTTTCGCTCTCGGTCGGGCGCAAGCAGAATGCCGAGCCCCGCTGGCTGATCCCGATGCTCTGCCGCCATGGCAAGCTCACGAAGCGCGATATCGGCGCGATCCGCATGCAGCCCGAGGAAACCTATGTCGAACTGACGGCCGAAGGCGCCGAGCGTTTCCTCTCGGCGATCGGCCCGAACCGGGCGCTGGAAAAGGGCATCCGCGTCAAGACGCTGCCGGGTGCACCGGATAGCTCGCAGCCGCGACAGGACAAGCCAGACTTCGCGAAGAAGCGGCCGCGGCCGGCCGAGGCCGCGTCGGAGCATGGCCAAAGAGACTTCAAACCGAAGCGCAAGTTCGAAAAGAAGCCTCCCCTCACGCAGGACGCGCATCCGGAGAAGCGGGACGAAAAGCCCTGGAGCAAGAAGCAGGGCAAGCCTGAGGCAAAGAAGTCGGGCAGCGACTTCAAGCCGAAAGCCAAGCGCAACAACGCCAAGAACCGGCAGGCCTGATCTCGCAGCGAGGCGCGAAATTGAGGCGCTGCGGCGCCCATCCAACGCCCCGCTCCCTCGGCGAATTGCAGACACCGGCGACGGCGTTGCATGGGTCAAGCGCGAGTCGTGTTACGCGCCGTCGAGCTGTGACTGCGCGACCACCTTCACCACCCAGTCGGCAAAGACCCGCAACCGGCTGCTCAAATGCCTGTTTGGCGGATAGACGAGGTAGATCGGCGTCGGATCGACGTCCCAGTCGGGGAGGACCGGAACCATGGTGCCGGCGCGAAGATCGTCCCGCACCATGAAGAACGGCGCCTGGATCACGCCGAGACCTGCCCGCGCGGCGGCCAGATAGGTCGTCGATTCGTTTGCAGCCACGACATAGCGGCCGTTGATCTCGATCTCCTCGCTTCCGCGCCGGAAATAGAAGGGCATCTGTCGGCCGGTTGGCAGGAAATAGCCGACGACTTGGCAATTCTTCTCAAGATCCGAAGGATGTTGCGGCATCGAGTGCCGTTCGAGGAAGTCCGGCGACGCGCAGGAGACGAATTTCATTTCCGTGATGCGACGGGCAATCAGCGACTGATCCGTCAGCGTGCCGCCGCGGATGGCACAATCGACGTTTTCGGCCAGATAATCGACCGTGCGATCGGACACGCCGAGATCGATCTGGATATCGGGATACTTCCTGTGGAACTCCGGGAGTGCCGGAATGATGATCAGATTGGCGAAGGCACTCGCGGTTTCGACGCGCAGCCGGCCTTTCGGCAGGCTCTGGGCGCTCGAAAGGCTGCCGTCCAGTTCGTCGATGTCGGAGAGCAGGCGCGCGGCGCGTTCGTAATAGAGTGCGCCGTCCGGCGTCACCAGAACCCGCCGCGTCGTGCGGTTCAGGAGCTTGGTGCGAAGATGCGCCTCCAGACCCTGGATCAAGTTGGTGACGGTCGCCTTCGGCATGTTGAGCGAGACGGAGGCCCGGGTGAAATTGCCGGTCTCCACCACTCGAAGGAACACGCGCATGGCCGTGAGCTGGTCCATTTTCAATAGCCAATTGTTCGAAATGACGAATAGTGTAATCAGAAACCGCAGACTATTCCAAACAAAAGACAATGGTATGGTGTGAACGTCGCGGGTTGTCCCTCATCTAGGGATTCACCCATTGTCGAGGCAAGTGATGGAAACGCATTTTACCGAAGAGACGATGCAGACGGGCCAAGGCTCGTGCTGCGCGCGCGTCTACAAGGGTGCGTCGTTGCTCACGCCGCCGCCCGTCGTTTTGCATCTGCACGGCGGTGGCTTCACGGGAGATTCGGTCGCGGCCGGTGAGAAGGTCGCCGGTGCACTCGCCGCTGCCGGTGCAGTCGTCGTCTCGCCGGAATATCCGTCCGCCTGCCTCAATCCGTTTCCGGCGGCGCTCGACGCTGCCTATGCCATGCTGGCTTCGATGCGCAGCCGCTGTCCGCAGTTTGCGCACAAGAAGTCGCTGCTGTTCGTCGCCGGTGAGGAGGCGGGCGGCAACCTCGCCGCCGGCCTGGCGCTGATGGCGCGGGACCAATTTCTGACCGACCTCAAGGGGCAGATCCTGCTGTCGCCGCTCCTCGATCCTTGCCTGGCGACGCCGTCTTTCCGCAAGTTCTGTCCGCAGAGCTCGGTGCAGTCGATCGCCGACGGCTGGCAGCAATATCTGGGCGAAGGCAGCCGCCTGACCCACCCTTACGCGGCGCCTGGCCATTGCACCCGGCTTGGAGGCCTCGTTCCGGCCCTGGTCATTACCAGCGAGGAATGTCCGATGCGCGACGAGGCCAAGGCCTATGCCGAGCGCCTGCGTGGAGCCGGCGTGCCGGTGGAGATGCACGTTCTACCCGGCCGCGCCGCTTGGATTCCGGCCAATGTCTCGGCTCAGGAAAGCTGGCCCGCGCAGGAAGAAACCATATCCGGCATTTTCTCCCGCTTCTTCGAGAAAGCGGGAGCGAAGGCCACACAGACGTAAAGCAGACATTTAGAGCCGGCCCCCGACCGGCAAGGAGAGACCATGACGTCGAGCGTTGCACGCCGCGCCCTTTGGGGCGCTGGCTTCAGTATTCTAATGTCGATCGCCGGCGGAGGAGCCGTCCTTCTCGGCCTGCCGGCGCGCTTCGAAGCGGACGCCGCCACCGAGGCGCCGGCGGCACCGGCCGCGGTTCCGGTTTCCGTCGCCAAGGCGGAATCGCGCCGGATCACCACCTGGGAGAGCTTCTCGGGCCGGCTCGAGGCAATCGAGCGGGTCGAGGTTCGCCCCCGCGTCGGCGGCGCAATCCTCAGCGCTCATTTCCGCGAGGGTGCTCTCGTCGAGAAGGGCGATCTGCTCGTGACCATCGACCCAGATCCCTTTGCGGCGGCCGTCGAGCGGGCTGAAGCGGAGGTCGCAGCAGCCGAAGCTCGGGTGGCACTCGCGAGAACCGAGCTCGAACGTGCCCGCAAGCTTGTGACCACCAGCGCCATCCCGCAAAGCGGCGTCGACCAGCGGCTCAGCGCCTATGATGAGGCGCAGGCAAATGTCCGCTCGGCAAAGGCGGCGCTGCGCTCCGCCCGTCTCGACCTGCAATATACCGAAGTGCGCGCGCCGATCGCCGGACGCGTCGGCAGGCTCGAGGTGACGGCCGGCAATCTTGTTTCCGCCGGCACCGCCTCCCCGATCCTGACGACACTCGTCTCGATCGACCCGATCTATGCGAGCTTCAACGTCAACGAGGAAGTGGTCGCAGCCGCGCTGGCGAAGCTTTCCGCCTCGGCCGGTACCGATTCGATCGAGCGCATTCCGGTGCAGATCGGCACCGCCGCCGACGAGGGCACGCCGATCAGCGGCCATATCCAGTTGATCAACAACGAGGTGGATGCGGCGACCGGCACCATCCGCGTACGGGCGGCGCTCGAAAACCCCGACGGCCGGCTCATCCCGGGCCAGTTCGTCCGTATCCGCATCGGCGATCCGGCACCGGCCGAGAAGCTGGTGATCAGCGACCGCGCCATCGGTTCCGACCAGGACAAGAAGTTCGTGCTGGTCGTCGGTTCCGACAACAAGGTCGAATACCGGCAGGTCACCCTCGGGCCGACCGCTGACGGGATGCGGATCGTCGAGAGCGGCCTGAAGCCCGGCGAAAGCATCGTCGTCAACGGCCTGCAGCGCGTGCGCCCCGGAGTCGTGGTCGCCCCGCAGCCTGCCGAACAGGCAACGGCTTCGATCGCCAAACCATAGGTAAGAGCGCCCGCCTCTCTGAGAAGCAGGGCAGCGCAAAGCAATTCAAACGGCATGCATCGGCGCGCGGCGGAGTTTTCCGCCGTTGACGTCTTCCGCTTGCCTGAAGTTCCCAAGGGGGATCATTATGAACTTCTCACGCTTTTTCGTCGACCGCCCGGTCTTCGCGGGCGTTCTTTCCGTGCTGATCTTCGTCGCCGGCCTGATCGGCATGACCGGCCTGCCGATCTCCGAATATCCGGAAGTCGTGCCGCCGCAGATCGTCGTGCGCGCCCAATATCCAGGCGCCAACCCGGCGGTCATCGCCGAAACCGTCGCCACACCGCTCGAAGAGCAGATCAACGGCGTCGAAGGCATGCTCTACATGCAGAGCCAGGCGACTGCAGACGGCCTGATGACGCTGACGGTCACCTTCGAGCTCGGCACCGACCCGGACCAGGCCCAGCAGCTGGTGCAGAACCGCGTCTCGCAGGCCGAGCCGCGCATGCCGGAAGAGGTGCGTCGGCTCGGCGTCACGACGGTGAAGAGCTCTCCGGACCTGACGCTCGTCGTGCACCTGATCTCGCCGAACGGCCAATATGACATCAACTATCTGCGCAACTACGGAGTCTTGAACGTCAAGGACCGGCTGGCACGCGTCGAGGGTGTCGGCCAGGTACAGATCTTCGGCGGCGGCGACTATTCGATGCGCGTCTGGGTCGACCCGGAAAAGGCCGCCGAGCGCGGTCTCGCCGCGAGCGACATTGCCAATGCCGTCCGCGGGCAGAACGTCCAGGCGGCCGCGGGCGTCATCGGCGCCTCGCCCTCCGTTGCGGGGCTCGACCTGCAGCTCTCCGTCAATGCCCAGGGCCGCCTGAAAACACCGGAGGATTTTGCCAATATCGTCGTTAAGTCCGGCGCCAATGGCGAGATCACCCGCCTCGGCGATGTCGCGCGTGTCGAGATGGGGGCGGCGGACTATTCGCTGCGCTCACTGCTCGACAACAAGGCTGCCGTCGGCATGGGCGTCTTCCAGGCGCCCGGCTCGAATGCCATCCAGATATCCGAAAACATCCACAAGGCGATGGCCGAGCTGAAGCAGACCATGCCGGAGGGCGTCGACTACGAGATCGTCTACGACACGACGCAGTTCGTCCGCGCGTCGATCGAATCGGTCGTGCACACTCTGCTCGAAGCAATCGCCCTGGTCGTGCTCGTCGTCATCGTCTTCCTGCAGACCTGGCGGGCCTCGATCATCCCGCTCGTCGCCGTTCCCGTCTCGATCGTCGGCACCTTCGCGGTGATGTACGTCTTCGGCTTCTCGATCAATGCGCTGAGCCTCTTCGGCCTGGTGCTGGCGATTGGCATCGTCGTCGACGATGCGATCGTCGTGGTCGAGAACGTCGAGCGCAACATCGCGCAGGGCCTCTCGCCGGTGCAGGCGACCTATCGCGCCATGCAGGAGGTCTCCGGCCCGATCATCGCGATCGCGCTGGTGCTGGTCGCCGTCTTCGTGCCGCTCGCCTTCATCACCGGGTTGACCGGGCAGTTCTACCGCCAGTTCGCGCTCACCATCGCGATCTCGACGGTGATCTCCGCCTTGAACTCGCTGACGCTGTCGCCGGCGCTCGCCGCACTGCTCCTTAAGGACCATCACGCGCCGAAGGACCGTCTGACGCGCATCATGGATGCGCTGTTCGGCTGGTTCTTCCGCGGCTTCAACCGCTTCTTCGGAGCGAGCTCGGAGGCCTATGGCCGTGGCGTCGGCGGTATCCTGACGCGCAAGTCGCTCATCATGGGCGTCTACGTCATCCTGCTCGGGGTCACCTTCGCGCTCTTCCGCGCCGTCCCCGGCGGCTTCGTGCCGGCCCAGGACAAGCAATATCTGATCGGTTTCGCGCAGTTGCCGGATGCGGCAACGCTCGACCGCTCGGAGGACGTCATCCGGCGCATGAGCGACATCGCCCTCAAGCATCCGGGCGTCGAGCACGCGATCGCCTTCCCGGGCCTGTCGATCAACGGCTTCACCAATTCCTCGAACTCCGGCATCGTCTTCGTGTCGCTGAAGCCATTCGAGGAGCGCACGACGCCGGAACTCTCGGGCGGCGCGATCGCCATGCAACTGAACCAGGAGTTCGGCGCGATCCAGGATGCCTTCATCGCCATGTTTCCGCCGCCGCCCGTCCAGGGTCTCGGCACGACCGGCGGCTTCAAGCTGCAGATCGAGGACAAGAACGGACTCGGCTACCGGGCGCTCGACGATGCGGCCAAGGCCTTCCTGGCGCAGGCGGCGCAGACGCCGGAACTGGCCGGGCTCTATTCGAGCTACCAGATCAACGTGCCGCAGCTCTATGCCGACCTCGACCGTACCAAGGCGCGCCAGCTCGGCGTCGCCGTCACCGACGTGTTCGAGACGCTGCAGATCTATCTGGGCTCGCTCTATGTCAACGACTTCAACGCCTTCGGCCGCACCTACAGCGTGCGCATCCAGGCCGATGCGAACTATCGCAGCCATGCCGACGACATCGGCAAGCTGAAGGTCCGTTCGCAATCGGGCGAGATGATCCCGCTGTCGGCCTTGTTGAAGGTTGAGCAGACGGTCGGCGCCGAGCGGGCGATCCGCTACAATGGCTTCCTCGCCGCCGACCTCAATGGCGGGCCGGCACCGGGCTTCTCCTCCGGCCAGGCGCAGGCCGCCATCGAGCGGATCGCCGCCGAGACGCTGCCGCCCGGCATCTCTTTCGAGTGGACGGACCTCACCTACCAGCAGATCCTCGCCGGCAATTCGGGGATCCTGATCTTCCCGCTGGCGCTGCTGCTCGTCTATCTGGTCCTCGCGGCCCAGTATGAGAGCCTGCTGCTGCCGATCTCGATCATCCTGATCGTGCCGATGGGCATCATGGCGGCGCTCACAGGGGTTTGGCTGACCGGCGGCGACAACAACGTCTTCACGCAGATCGGACTGATCGTTCTCGTCGGTCTATCGGCGAAGAACGCGATCCTGATCGTCGAGTTCGCCCGCGAGCTCGAGCTCTCCGGCAGGAGCGCCGTCAGCGCCGCGATCGAGGCGAGCCGCCTGCGCCTCAGGCCGATCCTGATGACCTCGATGGCCTTCATCATGGGCGTCGTGCCGCTCGTCACTTCGACCGGCGCCGGTGCGGAAATGCGCTCGGCGATGGGGGTCGCGGTCTTTGCCGGGATGATCGGCGTTACCGCCTTCGGCATCTTCATGACGCCGGTCTTCTACGTGCTGATCCGCAAGCTTTCAGGCGAGCGTCCGCTGAAGCACGCAGGCGCCCATATCGAAGCTCCGCATCTCGCCCCGGGCGAATAGCGTTCCTGCGGCATCGGCATCCAGCGGGCCGGACGATCGTCCGGCCCGCTCTCGTTTCAACGGCTCGCGCCTGTCTCATCGGGCGTGACAGTTGAGGACCGATCGGATAAACCAGCAATCTCAGTTCCTTGGCCCACCGGCTCCGCAGGCATTCCGCTCGATGTTCCCGACCGATCCGATTTCTAATCTCGCCGCTCTCATCCATTGCCCCTCGGTCACTCCGGCCGAAGGCGGCGCGTTGACGGCTCTCGAAACGATGCTGGCGCCGCTCGGCTTCACAGTCGATCGGGTCGTCGCGAGGGCGGCGGGAACGCCGGATATCGAGAACCTCTATGCCAGGCTCGGCGCCGAGGGCCCGCATCTGATGTTCGCCGGCCATACGGACGTCGTGCCGGTCGGCGACGAAGCCGCCTGGACCCATCCGCCCTTTTCTGCCGCGATCGCCGGCGGCGAAATGTACGGGCGGGGCGCCGTCGACATGAAGGGCGGCATTGCCTGCTTCGTCGCGGCGGTCGCCCGCCATATCGAAAAGCATGGCCGTCCGAACGGCTCGATCTCCTTCCTCATCACCGGCGACGAGGAAGGCCCGGCGATCAACGGCACCGTGAAACTCCTCGAATGGGCTGCTGGAAAAGGCGAGCGCTGGGACGCCTGCCTCGTCGGCGAGCCGACCAATCCGGAGAGCCTCGGCGACATGATCAAGATCGGCCGGCGCGGTTCGCTTTCCGGCCGGATCACCGTCCGCGGCGTGCAAGGCCACGCGGCCTATCCGCACCTCGCCGACAATCCGGTGCGCGGCGTCCTGCAGCTCACACAAGCGCTGATGGATCCGCCCTTCGACAACGGTACCGAGAACTTCCAGCCGTCCAATCTGGAGGTGACGACGATCGACGTCGGCAATGCCGCCGTCAACGTCATCCCGGCCAAGGCGAGCGCCGCCTTCAACATCCGCTTCAACGACCGCTGGACAGCCGAGAGCCTGATGGCGGAGATCGTCGCCCGGCTCGATCGCGCCGCGCGCGATGGCGCGCTCCGGCCAGGGCGCGATCCGGTCAAATACGAGATCGTCTGGAACGAGCGGCCGAGCCACGTCTTCTTGACGCGCAGCAATGCGCTGATCGATTCGCTTTCCGGCGCGGTCGAGGCCGTGACCGGGCGGCGGCCGAAGCTCTCCACCACCGGCGGTACGTCGGACGCCCGCTTCATCAAGGACTATTGCCCGGTGGTCGAATTCGGCCTCGTCGGCCAGACGATGCACATGGTCGACGAGCGCGTCGCCACCGCCGATCTCGAAACCTTGACCGAGATCTACGAAACCTTCGTCGCCCGCTGGTTCGGCCATGCCGCTGATCGATGAGGTTCTTGCCTATATCAAGGGGCTCTGGCTGCTGGTCCAGGGCAACCGCGAAGGCTATCAATGGCTGGACATCAGCGAAGGCGGCCTGTGGCGCTCGTTCTCGGCGATCCTCTGGTCGCTGCCGGCCATGGCCGTGTCCTGGGCATCCTGGCGGCTCTACTATCTTTCGGCGATGCCGAGCGGCACGACAGTCGGCATCGCCTTTTTCCTAAAATTGCTCGTCGTCGATCTCGTCAGTTGGCTGCTGCCGATCGTGCTGGTCGCCGCCCTTTCGCGACCCCTCGGATTTAGCGCACTGGTCGTGCCTGTGGTCGTCACCACGAACTGGCTCTCGGTGCCGCTTTCCTATGCCATGGCAATCCCGGCTGCGATCCTCCTTCTCGCTCGAGGAGGCCATCAGCTCACGGCCCTTTTTTCGCTGATCGTCCTTATTGCCGGCGTCGTCCTGCTCTTCCGGCTGCTGCGCACGATAACCGGCAACCAGAACCTGCTCGCCTCGGCGCTGACGGCGCTTTACCTGCTGCCGTCGATGATGCTCGCACAATATCTTCAGCACTTCTTCGGGTTGATGCCCGGCTGAGTGAGATCAGCGCCGGACGGTCAGTAATCGACCTGCATGAAGTAAAGACCTTCCGGCGGGGCGACGGGTCCGCAAGCCTTGCGGTCGCGCGCTTCGAGTGCCGCCTTGAGGTCGTCGGGCGTCCACTTGCCCTCGCCGACAAGCTTCAGCGAGCCGGCGAAGGAGCGGATCTGGTTATGCAGGAAGCTCTGCGCCGTCGCCCGGATCTCGATCAGTTCGCCGCTGCGTGTCACGTCCAGCCGATCGATGGTGCGCAGCGGGCTGGTCGCCTGGCAATGGGCCGACCGAAACGTGGTGAAATCGTGATGGCCGACGAGGTGTTGCGCCGCCGTGTGCATCGCCTCGTGGTCGAGCGTCTTCGGCACCCACCAGGCGCGCCGCGCCTCGAGCGCCAGCGGCGAGCGGCGGGAGATGATGCGATAGAGATAATGCCTGCGGCGGGCCGAGAAGCGCGCGTCGAATTCCGGCGGCGCTTCCGCCGCGTCGAGGATCGAGACCCGCTCGGCGGCAAGCGCCAGGTGGGCGTTGAGCGCATTGCGCAGCGTATGGCTCGCCCATTCGCGCGTCAGGTCGAGATGCGCCACCTGGCCCATGGCGTGAACGCCGGAATCGGTTCGGCCGGCGCCGCGGATCGAGACGGTTTCGCCGGTCAAGGACAGGACCGCCTTCTCGATTGCCCCCTGGACGGAGGGGCCGTTCTCCTGCCGCTGCCAGCCGACATAGTCGGACCCGTCATATTCGACGGTCAGGCGATAGCGCGGCATCAGGCAATCCTCGTGCCGACGCCGATCGGCGTGCCGCGCAGGAACTCCGGCGTGGCAAGCGACTTGCCGCCCGCCCGCTGCAAGCGCGTCGGCCGAACTGCTCCCTCACCGCAGGCGATCGTCAAGGCATCGTCCAGAACCGTGCCGGGCGAGCCGGCCCCTGCCGCAGGCTCCGAGCCCAGCACCTTGATGCGCTCAATCCGTCCGGCGATCTCGAGTTCGAACCAGGTGCCCGGAAAAGGCGACAGACCGCGGATATGGTTGTGTACGTCGGCCGCCGATCTCGTGAAGTCGACGCGCGTCTCGTCCTTGGCGATCTTGGCGGCGTAGACGACGCCTTCCTCGGGCTGCGGCGTCAGCGTCAGTTCGTCCGCCTCGAGCTTCGCCATCGCTTCCTTCATCAGCGCCGCCCCGACATGCATCAGCTTGTCGTGCAGTTCGCCGGCCGTCATCGTCTCGCCGATCGGCACAGTCTTTGTGAGGGCGACGGGGCCCGTGTCGAGCCCCTTGTCCATCTTCATCACCATCATGCCGGTTTCGCGATCGCCGGCCATGATCGCCCGCTGGATCGGTGCCGCACCCCGCCAGCGTGGCAGGAGCGAAGCGTGACCGTTATAGCAGCCGTGGCGGGTGCCCGAGAGGATTTCCTCCGGCAAAAGCAGACCATAGGCGACGACGACCGCGACATCGGCGTCAAAATCGCGAAAGGTCTGCCGATCCGCCGCGTCCCTGAAGTTGACGGGCGTCAACACCGGAACGCCGAGAAGTTCGGCCGCCTGATGCACCGGCGACTTCTTGAGATCCAGGCCGCGCCGGCCGCCGGGGCGCGGCGGCTGCGTATAAACGGCGGCGATCTCGTGGCGGGCCTCGACGAGGGCGGAGAGCGTCGGCACCGAGAATTCCGGCGTGCCCATGAAGATGATGCGAAGCGGCAAGGCGGTGAACTCCGTCTCTCTACAGCGCCGCGCGCCTTATCAGGCGCGCAAAGGTCGCTGTAGCACTTTGAATTGCTGCATGTCTTTGTCCTTAAATCGAAGTCGATTTAAGGAGACATGCAGTAGTCGCCCGAAACAGGGCAGCGGCTCCGGTTCAAGCGTCGCTCGACGCAGTGTGCGACGATCAAATCGCCTTGGCGCCGCGTGTCTTGGCTGCCTTGGTGAACTTGCGGATCACCATGTCGCGCTTAAGCTTGGAGATATAGTCGATGAACAGAACGCCGTTCAGATGATCGATCTCGTGCTGCAGGCAGGTGGCGAGCAGACCGTCGGCCTCGACCGATTGCTCCTTGCCGTCGCGGTCGCGAAATTCGACGGTGATCGCCGCCGGCCGCTCGACCTCGGCATAGTAGTCCGGAATCGACAGGCAGCCTTCCTCGTAGACCGAGCGCTCCTCGGAGGACCGGACGATCTTCGGATTGATGAAAACCAAAGGCTTCTTCTCTTCGCCCTCTTTCGAGACGTCGAGGACGAGCAGGCGTCTCGGCACGCCGATCTGGATCGCCGCGAGACCGATGCCGGGGGCGTCATACATGGTCTCGAGCATATCGTCGGCAAGGCGGCGAATGTCGTCGTCGATCGTCTCTACCGGCGTGGATACCTGGCGCAGAACGGGATCGGGAAGAATGATGAGCGGCTTGATCGTCATGCTGCTCCCATAGCCGATCTTTCAGTGCGGGCGCAAGAAAATTGCCGAGCGACAGCATCCACAGTTTGTTCTTGGTTTGATCTGGTTTTTGGATGCGAATCTGTTTAGGCTGCGGCCATGGAGCCCAATGCCTTTGCCTTCGACCAGCCGTTGTTCCTCATCGGCACCTTTCCCGTAACGGCTGGCCACCTGGTCACCGTTGCCGCTCTCCTGTTCGTTTTGCTAGCGATTGCATCCGCTCGCAGGGCGCGCGCGCTTGACGCCGACGACCGGGACCGGCAGCTATCGGCGCTCCTGGCGGCGCAGACCGAGATGCAGGGACGCATCGCCGCGATGGCGGAGGTGTTCGGCACGCGGCAGACAGAACTCAATCAAACGCTCAGCCAGCGCATCGACGGTATGACGCACCGGATCGGCGCCTCGATCAGCGAGCAGACGAAGGCGACGCATGAGAACCTGCGGCGGCTGCAGGAGCGGCTGGCGGTCATCGACAGCGCCCAGAACAACATCCAGTCGCTCGCGAAAGACATGGCCGGGTTGCAGAGCATTCTTGCCAACAAGCAGACACGCGGCGCCTTCGGCCAGTCGCGCATGGAGGCGATCGTCGCCGACGGCCTGCCCATGGGCGCCTTCACCTTCCAGGCGACGCTCTCGAACGGCGCGCGGCCGGATTGCATCATCCGCATGCCGAACGACCAGCCGCCGCTCGTCATCGACGCGAAGTTCCCGCTCGAAGCCTGGAACGCCATGCGCGATGCGCCGAGTGCCGAGCGGCGCCAGCAGGCGGCGCAGTCCTTCCGGCGCGACATGGAGGTGCACATTCGCGATATCGCCAGCAAATACCTGCTCGCCGGCGAAACGCAGGACACGGCCTTCCTCTTCGTTCCGTCCGAATCGATCTTCGCCGAAATCCACGAGCATTTCGAAGCCATCGTGCAGAAGGCCCATCGCCAGCGTGTCGTCATCGTCTCGCCGTCGCTGCTGCTCCTCTCCATCCAGGTGATCCAGGCGATCCTCAAGGATGCCCGCATGCGCGAGCAGGCGCATCTGATCCAGGGCGAGGTGGTGCGGCTCATGGAGGATTTGTCGCGGCTCGACGAACGGGTCAGAAAGCTGCAGGGGCACTTCGCCATGACGCAGAAGGACGTCGAAGACATCTTGATCTCCTCGGACAAGCTGACGCGGCGCGGCGCCAAGATCGAGGCGCTCGAGCTGCAAGCGGTCACGCCGGTCGCGCAGGACGCCAAGGCGGCGGGAGACAAGGCGACGGGCGACAAGGCTGCGGGCGACAGGGGTGACCGGACGGTCGACAACCGCATCGGGCAATTGAAGCTGCGGGTGGTTGACGAGGACTGACAGGCTCGGGCACTCTCCGGCAAAATCAGCAACCCGACGGGATACCTTCACATGATCACTGTCTTTGGGTCCATCAACATGGACCTGATCGCCACGACCGCACGCCTTCCGAAGCCCGGCGAAACCGTCGCCGGAACGGGCTTTTCCACCGCCGCCGGCGGCAAGGGCGCAAACCAGGCGCTGGCAGCCCGTCGCGCCGGTGCTTCTGTCCGCATGGCCGGCGCCGTCGGCTCGGACAGCTTCGCGGAAGGCGCGCTTGCCCTGCTCAAGGCTGCTGGCACCGACCTTGGCCTCACCAAGACCGTCGGCGCACCGACCGGGACCGCGCATATCCTCGTCGGCGGCGATGGCGAGAACGTCATCGTCGTCGTCGCCAGCGCCAATGCCACGGTGAGCGAGGGCGACGCGGTTTCCGCCGTCGAGCAGATGTCGGCCGGCGACACGCTGATGCTGCAGCTCGAAATTCCCGCTGCCTCGATGGAAAAGGCGCTCGTAGAGGCAAAACGCCGCGGCATCCGCTCGATCATTAATATCGCGCCGCTGACGCCGGAGGCCGCCCGCCTCGGCCGCATGGCCGATATCGTGATCGCCAACGAGACCGAGTTTGAGCTGCTCGCGGGCAGAAGCGGGATCGCCGGCGCCGAACGGGAAGCGGCGATAAAAGGCCTCCACGATGAAACCGGACAAACCGTCATCGTCACGCTCGGCGCCGAAGGGGTTGCCGCCGCCCATCAGGGCGAAATCCATCGCGCCAGGGGGCTGGCCATTGAGCCGGTCGACACTGTCGGGGCCGGCGATACGTTCTGCGGCTATCTCGCGGCGAGCCTCGACGCGGGCCTCGCCTTCCCCGATGCGCTGCGCCGCGCCGCGGTTGCCGGGTCGCTCGCCTGCCTGAAAGCGGGAGCGCAGCCGTCCATACCGCTCGACTCCGAGGTCGCCGCGCGTCTTTGACCCGCGACAGCCAATTTCTGCCCGTTTCGCAATCTGGATAGGATTTGGCGCGGCAACGATGCTTGCCGCGCAGAATCCACTTTGGAGGGCCAGGAATTGGCCCGGATATTGGCCGTATTTTAATCTTTGATGATCTATCCAGATTGCGAGCGGCCCACGCGCAGCGGGCCGCTTCGTTCGTGCCGGTCGGCATCACGCGCTCCATGAGGGAGCTTCACCCATAATTTGGAATGTCATGCCGCAGGCACAAACCTGCGGACCTCTCGTGCGTGAGGATTTCATGTTCAACTTCCATGCCAAATCGCTAGCCACCAAGCTGATCGCCGTCACGGGCGGGACAATCGGGCTCGTGCTGCTCGCGTCGAATTTCGTTCTCATCTCGCAGACCCAGGATCGTGTCGAGACGCTAGTCTTCGACGGCGCCAAGACGGAGGCTCGCGCGATTGCCGCCGATATCGCCGGCAGCGTCGGAGAGCTCGCCGCCGCTGCCCGGACGATGTCGGGTGTGCTCGGCCGCGGGCATGCCGGGAAATCGACCGACCGTGCCGGCGCCATCAACCTGTTGAAGGCAAATCTCGACCAGCACGACTTCGCCTTCGGCAGCTGGTTCGCCGAAGCGCCGAAAGCCTTTGACGGCAAGGACGTCGTCAATAGCACCGAACTCGGCGGCAATGCGGAAGGCGCGTTCACGCCCTATTGGTCGAAGGATCGCAACGGCAAGGCACAGCTCTCGACCTTCCGTGCGGACTATGCGGCCGAATGGTACAGCCTTGCCGCCAAGAGCGGCAAAGGCGCCATCACCCAGCCTTACATGGCTGAAGGCACCGACGTTCCGACGACGATGACATCGCTGGCCTATCCGGTGATGTCCGACGGCAAGATGATCGGCGTTTCCGGCGTCGACATCTCGCTCGCCTCGCTTGCCGACCGGCTCGCAACGCTCAAGCCGTTCGGTTCGGGTCGCGTCTACCTGCTATCGCAGGATGGCAAGTGGCTCGCCGCGCCGATTCCCGATCTCCTGATGAAGGACTATGAAGGCGAGGGTGAAGACGTCATAAAGAACGCGCTGTCGTCCAAAGCGTCAGGCATGATCAGGAACCTGATCTATGACGGAAACGCGCCCTTCGACCGCGTCGTCTATCCCTTCAAACTGCCAGATGTGAATGCCAACTGGGTCATCCTTGTCGACGTGCCGCGCACCGCCATCAATGCGCCGGTCAACGATCAGACCTATATGATGATCATCGGCGGTATCGTCGTCCTCGCAGCCGTGCTCGCCGGCCTCTATCTCGCCGTCCGCCGCTTTGTTCAGAAGCCGCTCGCCGGGCTCGTCCGCGACGTCGAAACGCTCAGCAATGGCGACTATGCAAAGCCGATCTCCGGCCAGGACCGCTCCGACGAGACCGGCTCGGTCGCCAAGGCGCTCGAAGGCTTCCGTCACCAGCTTGCCGACGCAAAGCGCCTCGAAGGTGAAGCCCGTCACGAGCGCGAACAGGCCGAACTGGAGCGCAGCCGCTCGGAAACCGAGCGGGCCGAGACCGGCGCGCTGCAACGCGATATCGTCGCGCGCCTCGGCAAGGGCCTCTCGCATCTCGCTTCCGGCGACCTGGCCTACCGGATCGCCGACGATTTCCCGGGCGAGTACGCCCAGCTGAAGCGCGACTTCAATGCGACGATCGAGAGCCTCGAAGAGACGATCCGCACCGTCAATCATTCGGTCCTCAACATCGGCAGCGGCACCGGCGAGATTTCAAGCGCCGCCAACGACCTCTCGCACCGGACCGAGCAGCAGGCCGCAAGCCTCGAGGAAACCGCCGCCGCCCTCGACCAGCTGACGTCGCAAGTCGATGCCAGCGCCGAAAACGCCAAGATCGCGGCAAAGTCGGTCGAGCTCGCGAGCAGCGATGCCGAGCAGTCCGGTGCGGTCGTCCAGAAGGCGATCGCCGCGATGCAGGGCATCGAGCAGTCCTCGCACGAGGTCAGTCGCATCATCGGCGTCATCGACGAGATCGCCTTCCAGACGAACCTGCTCGCCCTCAATGCGGGTGTCGAGGCCGCTCGCGCCGGCGAGGCCGGCAAGGGTTTCGCGGTCGTCGCGCAGGAGGTCCGCGAGCTTGCCCAACGCTCTGCCAATGCCGCCAAGGAGATCAAGACCTTGATCAACACCTCGGCGGGACAGGTGCGCGAGGGCGTCGATCTCGTCGGCAAGACGGGCGGCGCGCTCAGGAAGATCGCCGATCAGGTGGTGCAGATCAACGGCCTTATCCGCCAGATCTCCAGCTCCGCCTCGGAGCAGGCCGTCGGCCTCAAGGAGATCAACTCGGCCGTCAACCAGATGGATCAGGTGACGCAGCAGAATGCGGCGATGGTCGAAGAGACGACGGCCGCCGGCATGACGCTGAACGAAGAGGCCCGGTCGCTGAGCGAACTGGTCTCGCGGTTCCGCGTGGCCCAGCGGGAGCAGACAAAGTCTTCCGCCGACATGCTGCGCGGCACCGCCGCCAAGATGCGAACCGCAGAGGCCCCCCGCCCGGCAGCGGAAACGCCGGCGGCACGCGGCTATTCGAGCTCGACGCAGCGGGTTCTCGTCCAGACCTCCGGCGCAAACGCCCTCGCCCAAGGCAGTTGGGAAGAGTTCTGATCGAACCAAACAAGATGAAAACGGCGCCCAAGCGGGGGCGCCGTTTTCATTTTCAGAGGCGCGCCAGGCGGTCGGTCAGGAGGTCGAAGAAGCCCTCGTCGTCGATGTGGCGCATCACCTTGGCATTGTGCTTGCGGCCGGTGACCTGCCACCAGTCGACCACCGTCATGCCGGTGGTCAGTGCCGAGGCCGTCTCGATCTCGACATTGCAGTCGCGGCCGGTGAAGAGCTCCGGCCGCAACAGATAGGCGATCACCGTCGGGTCGTGTAGGGGGCCGCCGTCGGTGCCGTATTTCTCGATGTCGAAGCGTTCGAAGAACTCCAGCATTTCAGCCAGTGCGACCGCTGCCGGGCTGCCGATGGCGCGTATCTTTTCGACCCGGACCTTGTGGGTGAGGACCCGGTGCGTCACGTCGAGCGGCATCATCACGATCGGGATGCCGGAACGGAGGACGATTTCGGCCGCTTCCGGATCGACATAGACGTTGAATTCAGCCGCCGGCGTGATGTTGCCGCCTTCGAAGAAGCCGCCGCCCATCATCACCAGTTCCCGCACCCGGGGCGCGATCTCCGGCGCCTTGGTGAGCGCCAGGGCGATATTGGTAAGCGGGCCCAGCGTGCAGAGCGTCACCGCGCCCGGCGCTTCGGCAAGCAGCGTCTCGATGATGAAATCGACGGCGTGCTGCTCTTGAAGCGGCATCGCCGGCTCGCTGAGTTCGGGACCGTCGAGCCCGGTCTTGCCGTGCACGTGCTCGGCAGTCACCAGCGGGCGCGCGACGGGCCGCTCGGCGCCGGCAAAGATCTTGACGTCGGTTCTGTTGCAGAGCTCGCAGACGATCCGCGCGTTGCGCGTCGTCAACGTCAGCGGCACGTTGCCGGCGACGGCGGTGATGCCGAGCACGTCGATTTCCTCCGGACTGCCGAAAGCAAGCATGATCGCGGCTGCATCGTCCTGTCCCGGATCCGTGTCGATGATGATCTTTCTCGCGTTTGTCACTTTCTTCCTCCTGCGAGCCGGATGGTCTCGGATACCAGGCCATGACCTAGTGGGCCAACGATCCGGCAAAGGGAGACTACCATGCAGCAGCCTGCACCTGCGCCGGATTTGCGCCTTCGCAGCGAACTATGATTTGCGTGCGCGGCCGAGGCAAGCCGCTTGCACTCGTTGCGCACAGCTACCATATTGCTTTCCAAGGATGCTGCCTGGCAGGTCCGAAAGATGGTCGCTTGAGCTCACAAGGACTTGGGAATGAGCAGGATTACGCCTTTTACGAGCCCGCTGCTGGTGGGCTTCGACAGCATGGAAAAGACCCTCGAGCGGATCGCCAAGGCGAACGACGGATACCCACCCTACAATATCGAGCGCATTCGCGGCGATAGCGCCGCCGGCACGCCGGAACGGCTGCGGATCACGCTCGCCGTCGCAGGGTTTTCCGATGAGGATCTGGAAGTGACGACGGAAGAGAACCAGCTCGTCATTCGCGGTCGTCAGGTCGAAACCGGTGAAAAGGATTATCTCCATCGCGGCATCGCCGCCAGACAATTTCAACGGACTTTCGTGCTTGCCGACGGTATGCGGGTGCTCGGCGCCGAGCTTCGAAACGGCCTCCTTTCGGTCGATCTGGTGCGCCCCGAGCCGGTCCGTATGGTAAAGAAAATTAACATTTCGGTCCCAGAATAGGATAACCGGCGGGATTTTCCTCCCGCGCCGGCGACCACGGAGCATCACCATGGGACTGAAAGCCATCACCTCATCGCTGTCGAAGCACGACCTTGCGCATCTCGGCGCGGGCGAAGTCGGCTATATCCGCAAGATGCGATCGGAGGAGGTCTCCCGCTGCTTTCCGGAAGCGCCCGAGATGGGACCGGGAATCGATCTCTGGGCCCTGTTCGCGGCGGACGGCACGCCGATTCTCTTGACCGACAACCGCTCGAGCACCTTCTTCAAGGCCGCCGAGGACGACCTTCGCACCGTCAGTCTGCATTGATTCCCGCGCGGGGTTGTCATCCGGCCCGCCCTCATTCCGCCTGCCGGCCACTTCTCCCCGCCGGCTGGACGAAGGTGACCCGCGGCAAGGCTCAGAGCCTTCCAATCCCCTCTCCGCGTCGCGAGGAGAGGGTTTACCCCTACAGCGCCGTGCGTCTATTCAGACGCACAAAGGACGCTGTAGCACTTTGAATTACTGCATGTATCCTTAAATCGAATGCGATTTAAGGATACATGCAGTAAGCGCGACGGAACGTCAGATAGGCGGAACTGCGCCCTTCCCGGCGGGCCTTGGCTTCGTAGCGCGTGCTCGGCCAGCCGGCGAAGGGGGTCAGCCAGTCGGCCGATGTTTCGGCTGTCCACTCGAAGGCCGCATGGTCGCGGCAATGGATGAGCGTCCAATTGACATAGCTGTCGATATCGGAGGCGAAACAGAAGCGGCCGCCGGGCTTCAGGACGCGCGCGAAGCGGTCGAGATTGACCTTCGAGACGAAACGCCGTTTCCAATGCTTCCGTTTCGGCCAGGGATCGGGATAGAGCAGATCGATCTGATCGACGGAGGCCAGGGGCAGCCAATCGAGCACCTGCGTCGCATCGTCGTCATGAAGCCGGACATTGTCAATCTCTCTGGCTTCGATCTGCCCAAGCAGCTTTGCCATGGAATTGACGAAGGGCTCCACGCCGATGAAGCCCGTGGACGGGTCCTCCGCCGCCCGATGAATGAGATGTTCGCCACCGCCGAAGCCGATTTCCAGACGGATTCGCGTCACGGCAGCAGGGAAAAGCGCCGGCAGTTCATCCGGCGCCGGCTCCTTGAGATCGAGCCTCAGGGCCGGCAGCAGGTTCTCGATCTGCGCGGCTTGGCGTTCCCGCAACGGCTTACCCTTGCGGCGGCCGAAAAAGGCCTCCGTTGCTCTGGCGCGGCGCGGTTCGGTCATATCGTTCTTCCTTTGATCGGGATGGTCTCATTCGATCGAAGATCACAAACATGATCGACTTCAGTATGTCCAGACACGGGCTCGCAACGTTCACACCTTCCCGCACGAACAAAAGGGGCGGAGGCTCCTTCCGAGCATCCGCCCCCAAATCTGCGTGTGTGTACATGAGCCCGACCAACGCCGTGGCGCTGTTGTCGGCGCGGGAGGCTATCGCCACCCCGCGAACAGACTTAAGCGGCGCGGCTGTTGATTGCCGTCGAGTCGAGCGAGATCGCCTCCTTCAGCGGCTTGACGAGATCGAGCTTCTCCCAGGAGAAGGAACCGTCGCGGCCAGCCTTGCGGCCGAAATGGCCATAGGCGGAAGTCTTGGCATAGATCGGCTTGTTGAGGTCGAGGTGGCGGCGAATGCCGGTCGGCGAGAGATCCATCGTCTTGCGGATGGCCTTCTCGACCTGGTCCTCAGAGACCTTGCCGGTGCCGTGCAGATCGACATAGATCGACAGCGGCTGGGCGACGCCGATCGCGTAGGAGAGCTGGATCGTGCAGCGTTCGGCAAGGCCGGCCGCCACGACGTTCTTCGCCAGGTAGCGGGCGGCATAGGCGGCCGAGCGGTCGACCTTGGTGGTGTCCTTGCCGGAGAAGGCACCGCCGCCGTGCGGTGCGGCGCCGCCATAGGTGTCGACGATGATCTTGCGGCCGGTCAGGCCCGCGTCGCCGTCCGGTCCGCCGATGACGAACTTGCCGGTCGGGTTGATGTACCAGGTGCAGTCGTCGGCGATCTTCAGGTCGCCCAGGGCCTCCAGGATATAGGGCTCCACGACCTTGCGGACTTTGGCGGAATCCCAGCTGTCGTCGAGATGCTGGGTCGAAAGGACGATGGAGACGACCTCGCTCGGCTTGCCGTCGACATAGCGTACCGTCACCTGGCTCTTGGCGTCCGGGCCGAGCCTAGCGACATCGCCCTCGCCCTTCTTGCGGGCCGCGGCGAGCAGATGCAGGATACGATGCGAATAGTAGAGCGGCGCCGGCATGAGCTCGGCGGTCTCGCGGCAGGCATAGCCGAACATGATGCCCTGGTCGCCGGCCCCTTCCTCGCCCTGCTTGTCAGCGGCGTTGTCCACGCCCTGCGCAATATGCGCGGATTGGAAGTGCAGGAGCACGTCGATCTTCGCCGTCTTCCAGTGGAAGCCATCCTGTTCGTAGCCGATGTCGCGGATCGCCTTGCGGGCGGCGGCCTTGAACTTCGAGGGATTGATGACGTCGTTGCCGTTCTTGTCCTTCTTCAGAAGGCTCGGCGGCAGGCGGACTTCACCGGCGATGACGACGCGGTTGGTCGTCGCCAGCGTTTCACAGGCAATGCGCACGGTCCATGGGTCGACGCCGGATTTGGCCGCTTCGCGGTAGACCAGATCGACGATCTCATCGGAAATGCGGTCACACACTTTGTCCGGATGACCTTCGGCAACGGATTCGCTTGTGAACAGGTAATTTGCGCGCATGCGGGAAGTCCCCTCAATGAAAGAAGTGGCCCAGTGTTTAGTGGTTTTGCCACCGAAAAACAAGCGCACAAGGACATAAATATATCTTTATATCAGCATCGCCGCACCGGATGGAACGGCATTGCTCGAACCCGCGCAGAGGAGCAAAAGTTATTTCTGGAGCGGCCACCCCATACGAAAAAAGCGGCACTCCGCCGCTTTTTTCGTATGGGTCGGAAATCTCCGCTATTCGCTTTCGGCCTCCGCCGCCAGCGCCTTCACAAGATCCACCAGCTTGCGCCGGACCTTCGGGTCGGAAATCTTCACGAATGCCCGGTTGAGCTGCAGGCCTTCGGAAGAGGACAGGAAGTCCACCACATAATTCGAGCTTGATGGTTCCGCCATTCCGGACCCGGCGCCGTCAGCGCCCGGAGCATCCTCGAAAAAGAACGAGACTGGGACGTTGAGGATGGAGGATATGTTCTGCAACCGGCTCGCCCCAACCCGGTTCGTCCCCTTCTCGTATTTCTGGATCTGCTGGAATGTGATCCCCAGACTCTCGCCGAGCTTCTCCTGGCTCATGCCAAGCATCGTTCGGCGAAGGCGAATCCTGCTACCGACATGAATGTCGATCGGGTTCGGCTTCTTCTTGTTTTCAATCATAGTCGCGTTCCTGAACACGCTGTTTCGATAAGCCACAACCAGTCATTGCCGTAGCGATTGACGACAGCCTGCCAGCGAAAGCAGGGCTCCAGTGGCAGGCAGAGGTTGATGGTAAAAATCACTATGCAATTTTAGGGGTTTTAGGTCAATTCGTCCGAAAATTTAAACTTCTACGCGATATCGCCGCAACCAACAATAGAAACGCTGCCGTGAACCAGAAGATCCTGCCACGCGTCATACTGTCGGTCGGGGTGGGCATCTTGCCCGGCAGAATTGCGTCCGTCACTCCCTTGTAATTGTATCCCAATCCTACCACTAAAACACCACGTGCATCAACAATTGCTGATATACCGGTGTTGGCGGCGCGAATCATCGGCGTGCCGGTCTCGACGGCGCGCAGTCGCGCCTGATGAATATGCTGGCGCGGGCCGGGCGTGTCGCCGAACCAGGCGTCATTGGTGACGTTCAGGAGCGCGTCGGACACGGGCGCATTGCCGTCGATCTCGTCGGCGAAAATCGCTTCGTAACAGATCAGCGGATACAATGTCCTACCGCCGGGCAGGGTCAGGACCGAACGGTTCGACGCCGCCGAAAAGCCGCCGGGCATCGCAACGGCGAGCGAATTCAACCCCCACGAATTGAGAACGTCCTCGAAGGGCACATACTCGCCGAAGGGAACGAGATGGACCTTGTCCGCTGCGCCGACGATCTGGCCGCGGTCGTCGATGACGTAGATCGAATTATAGTAGCGCGGCGGCAGGCCCGCCCCCGCATCCTCAGTGCGCACGGCGCCGGCCAAGAGAACCTGCCCCTCCTGGAGAACCTCCGCGATCTCGGTCAGCGCGTCGGGATTGTCCGTCAGGATGAAAGGAATCGAGGTTTCCGGCCAGACGATGATATCCGGCCGCTTGCCGCCCTCCTGTGGAGGCGCGGCCGTGAGGGCCAGATGCGTCTTGAAGATCGCCGCGCGCTCGCGATCATCCATCTTCTTCGCCTGGTCGATCACCGGCTGGACGAGGCGAACGGTGCGCTCCGGCGTCAGCGGCTCAGGCGCCGGCAGGGAAAGCCTGTAATAGCCGTAGCCGATATGCGCGGCGAAGAGCGCGGCAGCGACGGCTAGGCCGATCCGGGCGCCCTTGCCGGTACCGACGAGGGCCGGGGCGGCAAAAACGAAAACCGCCAGCATGTTGATCGTCGCCACGTTCACAACGCTCGCCGACTGCATCATCAGCGGCATCGGCATCGCGGCATAGCCCACCGCGTTCCAGGGAAAACCGGTGAACAGAAAGCTGCGCAGCCATTCGGCGACACCGAAGCCGACGGCAAGAGCAGCAATGCGACCGACACCATCGGACCATAGGCAACGGGCAATGAGCACTGCAAGCGCATAGAACAAGGCGAGGACGGCGGGAAGACCGACAACTGCCAGCGGAATCGCCCAGGCAAACAGTTCCGCTTCGACCAGGAAGGCGTTGCCGAGCCACCAGAGACCGCCGAGGAAATAGCCGAAGCCGAAACTCCAGCCGATCGAAGCGGCCGGCAGGAGCCGCCGAACGACACCGTCGTCCGGATGGGTGGCGACCCCGTCGATCAGCCAGACAAGCATCGGGAAGGAAATGAAGGCCGCGGCAAAAATGCCGAAAGGCGGCTGGGCGAACATCGCCAGAAGTCCGGCGAGAAAGCCGACGAATGCGCGAGACGCTCCCGAGAGCAATATGATCTTGCCTGCCAGTCTTTCCATGCAGCCTCCAAGTCGCGCGGGCTGGGCGGGCCGGACGCGTAAGATCGGTCGAATCATTGCCGGCAGCTTCCCAGAAAACCGCCTGCTTGTCCCGTGGCCGCGGCAGTCAGTAGCTTGTGCTGTTTCCCGATAGCGAAGTCAGTATCGATTGCCTGCGATCATGGCGACATGAAGGGGGCGCAATCAGCCAGATGACCTCGCCGACCGGTTGCGATATGATCGAGTTGGATTAACCACAGTTGCCGAAATTCCGGTCTCGGCCACTACAGGTTGTTCCCTCGCTGGTGCGATGCCGTTAGTCTGATTTCGGCACCACACCCGGCGACGCGTTTAGTGCAGGCGATCCAAAACAGCATCTCGGACAAAAAAAGGGGTCACCATGTTCGATTCCCGCGAGAAGATCGCGCTTTTCATCGACGGCGCCAATCTCTACGCGACATCGAAGAGCCTGGGCTTCGACATCGATTACCGTAAGTTATTGAGTGCATTCCAGAAACGCGGCTATCTCCTGCGCGCCTACTACTACACGGCGCTCATCGAAGATCTCGAATTTTCCTCAATCCGGCCTCTGATCGATTGGCTGGACTACAACGGCTACACGGTCGTGACCAAACCCGCCAAGGAGTTCACCGACGCCCTGGGCCGGCGCAAGATCAAGGGCAGCATGGATGTCGAACTCGCGATCGATGCGCTGGAGCAGCGTCATGTCGTCGACCATTACGTCCTCTTCTCCGGAGACGGCAATTTCACCACGCTTGTGGCAGCGCTGCAGCGCAACGGGCGGAAGGTCACCGTCGTGTCGACGCTTTCAACCCAGCCGCCGATGATCGCCGACGAGCTGCGCCGCAAGGCCGACCACTTCATCGACCTGACTTCGCTGCGCAGCGAGATCGACCGGCATCCACAGGAAGCGCCGGAGACGGTCAGGCCGACCAACGAAAGCGTCAATCCCTGAGGCTGCAGCAGATGGACGGAGGCGCCCGGCGACGCCGCGATCACTCCGCCGAGGTCGGCGGCGGGACGTTTGCCTGAGCCCCACCATTTGCCGGCAGCGCATCGGGCAAAGTTTCGGGCTTGACCATCCGCCGGCGCGCCGGCGGCCGCTTGCGCATGATGCGCACGCGCTTGACGCGACGCGGATCGGCGTCGAGAATCTGGAACTCGAAACCGGGAATGGCCTGCACAACCTCACCGCGAACCGGAATGCGGCCGAGGGATGCGAAAACCAGGCCGCCGAGCGTGTCGACGTCCTCGAGCTGCTCACGCACGTCGAAATCCGGACCGATCGCCTCGGCGATCTCCTCGAGCTCGACGCGCGCGTCCGCCACGAAAACGTCATCCGACGAGCGGGCGAACATCACCTCGTCGTCGTCATGCTCGTCCTCGATGTCGCCGACCACCATCTCGACGATGTCCTCGAACGAGACGAGGCCGTCGGTGCCGCCGTACTCGTCGATGACGAGCGCCATCTGAATGCGGGCGGCCTGCATGCGCTGCATGAGGTCTGAGGCCAACATCGAAGGGGGCACGAAGAGGACCTGACGAATGATGCCCGCTTCCTCGACCGTCTTGTTCAAGTCGACGCGCGAGAGATCGAAACCCGGCTTCGGCTGACGCGGCGTCTTCTCCGCGACGGCGGCCGGGTTTGGTGCCTTGCCGTTGCGGCGGCGGTTGCGGGCCTGCCGGGTCACGTAGGCCAGAAGGTCACGGATATGGACCATGCCGCGCGGGTCGTCCAGGCCTTCGCTGTAGACCGGCATGCGCGAGCGCCCGGATTCTTCGAAGAGAACCATGAGTTCGCCGAGCGTAATGCTCTGATCCACCGCCTCGATGTCGGCACGCGGCACCATCACATCCTCGACGCGAACCTCGCGGAAGCGGAGGATGTTGTTGAGCATCGCCCGCTCCTCGGGCGAAAACGCGGTGTTGCTGTCAGCATCCGTCATCAGCGCGTCGGCGAGATCCTCGCGCAGACTCGACGCACCCGCACCGCGCCACAGGCGGGCCGCACGGCTCCAGAAGGATGAGATGGGTTTGTTGCCCTCTGCTCGGGCGGTGGTACTACTACTGCCCGCGTCGGCATCGCCGGAGGCGTCGGCCTCCTCGCTGGCAACCGTTGCCGGCTGTGTCTTGAAGTCGCTCATTGTTCCAAACTGTCAATCCGGGGCTCGGTCCCCGTAGGGATCAGATAGGCCAAGACGCGCCAAAATGCGAGTCTCCAACCCCTCCATTCTTTCCGCTTCGTCGTCTTCGATATGATCATAGCCGAAAAGATGGAGGAATCCATGCACGAGAAGATGCATCAGATGCTCCTCGAACGGCTTCTCCAGTTCATCCGCTTCACGCTTCAGCGTCTCATAGGCGACGATGATGTCGCCGAGCATCGGCCCCGGCATCTTTCCGGGCGTCACCGGGAAGGCCGGAAAGGACAGCACATTGGTCGGCTTGTCCTGGTTGCGCCATTCGGCGTTGATCGTCCTCATCGACGTGTCGTCGGTAAAGACCAGCGACAGTTCCGGCGGCTCGTCCGGAAACGGCTGCTTCTCTTCCGCGGCGAGAAAATCCGCAGCCGCACCGAGAATGCGCGTGGAAAGGACGTGCAGCTCGTCCTCCGACGGCCAGTTTCCCTGCTCGACGCTGATCTGAATATCCAAAGCCATCATGACCGCTGGCGATCGCCTCAGCGGTCGCTCTGTTCGCTTTCATCGTGAACGGCCGTATGGCTTTCATAGGCCCTGACGATCCGCGCCACCATGGGATGGCGCACCACATCGGCATCCTTGAAGCGGATAACCGACACACCTTCCACCCCCTTGAGGATTTGCAGCGCCTCGACGAGACCGGATTTCACGCCGCGCGGCAGGTCGACCTGGCTCGGGTCGCCGGTGACGATCATCCGGCCGTTTTCTCCGAGGCGGGTCAGGAACATCTTCATCTGCATCGAGGTCGTGTTCTGCGCCTCGTCGAGAATGACGGCGGCATTGGCGAGCGTGCGGCCGCGCATGAAGGCCAGCGGCGCAATCTCGATGACGCCCGCCGTAATCGCCCGTTCGACCTTGTCGCCCGGCATCATGTCGTAGAGCGCGTCGTAGAGCGGCCGCAGATAGGGATCGACCTTTTCCTTCATGTCGCCGGGCAGGAAGCCGAGCCGCTCGCCCGCCTCGACCGCCGGCCGCGACAGGATGATACGATCGACCGCGCCGCGCTCCAGAAGCTGGGCCGCATGGGCGACGGCGAGATAGGTCTTGCCGGTGCCGGCCGGGCCGACGCCGAAGACGAGTTCGGCCCGCTCCAGCGCACGGATATAGGAGTCCTGCATCGGCGTGCGCGCAGCGATCGTCTTCTTGCGCGTTGAAATCTGCGCCATCGTCAACTTGGCCTTGCGCTCCATGGTCGGCAACTGCAGCTGGTCGTCGGCCGCGACCGCCATGCGGATCGCGCCTTCGACGTCGGACGTATCGATCGAGGCCCCACTTTGCAGCCTTCCGTAGAGATAGTCGAGCGCGCGCCGCGCCTGGTTGGTCGCCACGAGATCGCCGGAGATGGCAACGGAATTGCCGCGCGGCCTGGCATCGACGCGCAGCCGTTCCTCGAGCAGCTTCAAATTCTGGTCGAACTGGCCGAAGAGCTCGCTGGCGAACCGGTTGTTCTCAAATGTGAGCACGAAGTGATTGGCGTCTGTCGCGGTTGTGTTCGAATGGCGCGATGAGGATGAAATCATTTCGTGTCCGTTCAAGCGGTTCAGGCTCCTCACTTTTGATCTACAGCGCCGCGCGTAAAATGACGCGCAGAGAACGTTCTAACATCTTAACTGAGCAAAAGCTCCCGAGAAGGTGTCTCGTGCCCCTGCCTATTCGATCACCTCGGCGAACAGGCTGTTCGGGCCGGCCTTGGTGATTCGTACCTTGATAATGTCACCGATTTGCGATCGTTTTGCATCAACATTCACCGGCTGCAGCCAGGGCGAGCGGCCGACCAGCTGGCCCGGCATGCGGCCGTGCTTTTCCAGAAGCAGGTCGATCTCCCTCCCGACACAGGCGGCGGCGAAGTCGCGCTGCTGGGTGACGAGCAAACTTTGCAATCTTTCCAGACGCTTGGCCTTCACCTCTTCGGCAACCTGGTCCGTGAGATCGGCCCCCGGCGTGCCGGGACGGCTCGAGTATTTGAAAGAGAATGCCTGTGCATAACCCACCGCCTCGACGAGGCGCATCGTGTCCTCGAAATCCTCCTCGGTCTCGCCGGGGAAGCCGACGATGAAATCGCCGGAGAGCGCCAGATCGGGTTGGATGGCCCGGATCCGCTCGACAAGGGCGAGATACTCGGCCGCCGTATGGCGCCGGTTCATCGCCTTCAGGATGCGGTCGGACCCGGATTGGACCGGCAGATGCAGATAGGGCATCAGCTTGGCCATCGATCGGTGTGCCTCGATCAGGCTCTCATCCATATCGCGCGGATGGCTGGTGGTGTAGCGTAGCCGCGCCAGTCCGTCGATCTCGCCGAGACGCCACAACAGATCCCCGAGGCCCCAATCGCGGCCGTCCGGCCCGGTTCCGTGCCAGGCATTGACGTTCTGGCCGAGCAGCGTGATCTCGCGCACGCCGCCGTCGACCAGCTTTTCCGCTTCGGCGATGATCTGCGCCACCGGCCGCGAGACCTCTGCGCCACGGGTGTAGGGCACCACGCAGAAGGTGCAGAACTTGTCGCATCCCTCCTGCACGGTGAGGAAGGCGGTGACGCCACGGGCACGGGTCTTGGCCTTGTCCGGCGCCGGCAGGTGTTCGAATTTGTCCTCTATGGCGTAGTCCGTCTCGACGACGCGCTCGCCGCTCCTTGCCCGCTTCAACGCCTCGGGCAGCCGGTGATAGGTTTGCGGGCCGATGACGAGATCGACCGCCGGCGCGCGGCGCAAGATTTCGTTGCCCTCGGCCTGGGCGACGCAGCCGGCGACGCCGATTACCATTTCGCGGCCCTCGCTCGCCTTCGTCTTCTTCAATTCGCGCAGGCGGCCCAATTCGGAATAAACCTTTTCGGCTGCCTTCTCGCGGATATGACAGGTGTTGAGCAGGACAAAGTCGGCATCTTCCAGCACGTCCGTCGCAACATAGCCGTCCCGCGACAGGGCGTCGGACATGCGATCGGAATCATAGACGTTCATCTGGCATCCATAGGTCTTGACGAAGACCTTGCGCGCCGGAACGTGTTCGTCGCCCGCGACAGGCGATTTCGGCAGAAGAGCGGTTTCCTGGGTCATGCGGGTTCTTTAGTGCAAAGCGGCCCAAAATTGAAGCATTTTTGGACGCGGCGCCGAAGGCGGCAGGCGCCTCGCGCTTCAACTAGGCAGCGGTCTTCTCGCGCGCCGGAGCCCGCCCGCGCAGCCGGTCCGACAACATGCTGCGAATCCGCTGTTCGATAGTCCGGCTGACTTCCTTGCGGTTGGAACGGTGGTCGTAGTCCACCGCTTCGCCGAAATCGACCTCCACATCGAGCGCCCCTTCCCTGAGCACGCCGACGAGATGCGGCAGCAGCCCGATGTCGCCCGGCCATGCCGCGATCGGCCGGTAGTAGCGGCCCATGGGCATGCCGTGGATGCCCGTATAGGAAATCGCCACCGGCTGGACGTGCACGACACCCGTCGGCGACTGCGGCACGGCCGAGGCGGCGGCGCCGAACAGTGACGTCTTGATCTCGAGCAGGCGATTACCATCCGAGGTCGTACCCTCCGGAAAGAGAACGACGACCTCGCGGTCGGCGAGCCGCCGGCCGATCTCGCTCACCTGATCGCCGGTCGTGCGCTTCTGTTGGCGCTCGATGAAGACGGAAGCCTGCAGCCGGGCGAGGAGACCGAAGACGGGCCAATCCTTGACGTCCGACTTGGCGACGAACACGACATCGGCAATCGACGACAGGACCAGTATGTCCTTCCAGGAGACGTGATTGGCGCTGATGAGCAGCGGCCGCCGCCGATCCAACTCTCCGTGGACCCGAACCCGCATGCCGAGCAGGCGGCAGGCGGTGCGATGCCAAAATCGCGGCAGGAACCTGCGTGGCTTCAGATCCAACCAAAGGCAGGCGAGTTGGACCGGCATCAACAGGAGAGAAACAATGGCGAGCAGGATGGCGTAGAGCGCGACGCGTATCCAGTTGATCATCCGGAAAGACTTTCTGATCCCACCACTCGGATGGGACTAGCGGAGATCGAGCCGCATGACAAGCGCGGCGGTGCGCGCCCCGGCCGTCCCCTGATAGTAGGCCTTGCGCTCGCCGACCTTCGCGAAGCCAAGCTTGCCGTAGAGACCGATCGCGGCCAGGTTCGTCTCGTCGACTTCGAGGAACAGCGTCTCGGCGCCCTTGACGAACGCCTCGCGCATCACCGCCTGCATCAGCCGCCAGCCGAGACCGGAGCGGGCGAAGCGCGAATCGACGCCGATCGTGAGGATTTCGGCCTCGCCCGCGGTGGCACGCGACAGCACGAAGCCTCCGAAGGCCGGGCGAAACGTCCCATTCGTCTGGCGGGCGGCGAAGCCGAAAACCGTGTCTTGCAGCAGGAGTGCGTGGATTTCGCCGTCGCTCCACGGCGCAGCGAAACGCTGGCCGTGCAGAGTTGCCGCCGCCATGAGGTCCGCCTCCTCAAGCGGGAAGATGTCGAATTCAGTGCGACGCGTGAAATAGTCTGTGAAGCTCATTTCGGTCCTACGCATCCGGCTCGATGGTGCCGCGCCTCCTCATCGTAGTCGCCGGCCCGCTGTTTCGATTGACTGAACGGGTCTATCCCGCTGTCGCCCTCGTGACTGCGAAACCTGCTTGAGGCTTTGCATCGGGGCCGCGCAAATAGAGCGGTTTCGGCTTGGCCGAGGCTGGATCGGCCGCAGCACCCAGCCGGCCGACGAAAGCGACGTCGATCTCGTCCGGCCCGCCGGCCCGCTCGGCCGAGGCGACAAGCGGTGCGCCGGAGCCGCAAATGACGCCGGTGAACCCGGAAACCCGATCGCGCGCTTCGGCGAGCGGGAGAATTTCAGCTTCGCCTTCCGCCTCGCCGAGCGCTGTAAAGGATTGGACATAGACCTCGCCGCGTTTCGCGTCGATGGCCGCGAGCACCGGCCGCCCCGGCTGCTTCTCCCTGGCGTTCTCGGCAACAACCTGAAGCGTGGTAACCCCGACGGCCGGCTTCCCGAGGGCAAGCGCCAGGCCGCGCGCCGCCGCGACGCCGACGCGAATGCCGGTAAACGACCCCGGTCCGATGGTCACGGCGATGCGGTCGATCTCCGCAAGCTGCCTGTCGGAGGCGAGCAACGCCTCATCGACAAACTCCATCAGTCGCTCGGCATGCCCGCGACCTATATCGGCACCGGCGCGCGCGAGGACCTCGCCCGCCGCACCGTCATAGACTGCTGCGGCGCAACCGCTGCCCGATGTATCGATGGCAAGAACCAGCATTGTGAGCCGCCATGACCTCCCTGCGCTGCTTCTCCGGCCTGCGAAGACGCTCTTCCGTCTGCGAGCCGCGACTCACCTGAGCCGGCAGCTTCGCCTTCCGACGGTATTCCGAAATCTTGAGGGCCTCAATCAGCCTGAAATCGCTACAACTCCGAGTCCGCGGGAGCGGCCCGCAAGCGGCACCGCTACACACAACTTACCCGGCCGGTTTCGATCAGACCGATTCGACCGACTGGACCTCGGGCACGAAATGGCGCAGCAAATTCTGCACGCCGTGCCGAAGCGTCGCGGTCGAGGACGGGCAACCGGAGCACGCCCCCTTCATGTTCAGGAACACGGTGCCGTCCTTGAAACCCCGGAAGGTGATGTCGCCGCCATCCTGGGCGACGGCCGGCCGTACCCGCGTGTCGAGCAGCTCCTTGATCGTCGCGACGATCGCCTCGTCGCCCTCGTCAAAGAATTCGCCTTCCTGGTCGGTCTCTTCGGCGCGGCTCGCGCCCGACATGATCGGCTGGCCGGACATGAAGTGTTCCATGATCGAGCCAAGGATCGCGGGCTTCAGGTGCTGCCATTCCTGGCCTTCCTTGCTGACCGTGATGAAATCGTAGCCGAAATAGACGCCGCTGACGCCGGGAATCGAAAAGAGCCGTACCGCGAGCGGCGAACCGGCGCGCGCCTCGTCTTCGCTTCGGAATTCGGCCGTACCGCTCTCCATGACCACCTTGCCCGGCAGGAATTTCAAAGTGGCCGGATTCGGCGTGGCTTCGGTCTGGATGAACATGATTCTCTCCGTTGCGCCGGGAGCGCTTCCCAACCGGCTCTTTAGAATAGTTCAAAAGAATATAGGGGCAACGTTTCGACCCCGCAAGGGCGCGTTCTGCCACAGGGTCAGGTCAGCGCGTCGATCTCCTCGTCCGTCAGAAGATCGGGGATGACCGTGACGGGGATGGGAAAGGCCGCTGCCTTCCCCGCGATCGACGACACCAGCGGGCCGGGACCTTCCTTCGCCGATCCAGCCGCAAGCACGAGGATGGCGATATCCCGGTCTTCCTCGATCAGGGCGTAGATCTGTTCCGTGGCGATGCCTTCGCGAATGACGATCTCAGGCTCGATGCCGATCCTTTCGCGAACCGTCTGGGCGATCTTGGCGAGGGTCGCCTCGGCCTCTTCGCGCGCCTCCGCCCGCATAATCTCCTCCACCCCCAGCCACTGCTGGAAGTCGCCGTCGGCGATCACGTAGAGCAGCACGAGACCGCCATTGGAGTTCTTCGCGCGCAGGCCTGCATAATGCACGGCACGACCGCATTCGGGCGTGTCATCGATCACCGCCATGAACTTGCGGCGATGACCTTCCAGTCGTGAGAGTCGGGTGGAAACCATGCGGCGAACATTACATCGCCGCACGCGTCCCGCAAGGTCTCATTTCGGCGGATTACTGCAAAAAGCCGATGATCTCGCGAACCTCGCGCATGGTCTTTTCCGCCCTCGCCCGCGCACGCTCCCCGCCATCGCGCAGGATCGCGTCGATATGCGCCGTATCGTCCATCAGGCGGCGCATATCGCCGGTGATCGGCGACAGAACGTCGACGGCGAGATCGATGAGGGCCGGCTTGAAGACCGAGAATTGCTGGCCGCCGAACTCGGCGAGGATCTCGTCCTTCGACCGGTCGGAAAGGGCCGCATAGATGCCGACGAGGTTTTCCGCCTCCGGGCGGCCCTTCAGCCCCTCAACTTCGCTCGGCAGCGCATCAGGATCGGTCTTGGCCTTGCGGATCTTCTTGGCGATCGTCTCCTGATCGTCCATCAGATTGATGCGGGACAGGTCGGACGGATCGGACTTCGACATCTTCTTCGTGCCGTCACGCAGCGACATGACGCGCGGCGCCGGTCCGCCGATCAACGGCTCCACCGGCGGGAAATAGGCATGGATCGGTTCTTCGCCGACGACGATATCGACGCCGTAGCCGCCGCGCCGGATGTGCTCCATGAAGTCGATATTGAATTTCTGAGCGATGTCGCGGGTGAGTTCGAGATGCTGCTTCTGGTCATCGCCGACCGGGACATGGGTGGCGCGGTAGACGAGGATGTCGGCCGCCATCAGACTCGGATAGGCAAGCAGGCCAAGGGAGGCGTTTTCGCGGTCCTTGCCGGCCTTGTCCTTGAACTGCGTCATCCGGTTCATCCAGCCGATGCGGGCGACGCAATTGAAGATCCAGGCCAGCTCCGCATGCTGCGGCACGGCCGACTGGTTGAAGACGATGTGCTTGTCCGGATCGATGCCGGAGGCGACGAAGGCCGCGGCGATCGAGCGTATCTGGCCCGGCAGGTCCTCGTGCACGAGCTGGGCGGTGATCGAGTGGAGATCGACGACGCAATAGATGCAGTCGTTGTTCTCCTGCAGGGCGACGAACTTGCGGATCGCGCCGAGATAGTTGCCGAGATGCAGATTGCCGGTCGGTTGAACGCCGGAAAATACGAGCGGCTTGAATTCGTTCATGTCGTCCCCATCGGGCTTGTGGAGGGCCCACCAATTGATATCGCCGCGCTTATGCACGGCGGGCCAAATGCAATCAAGAGGCACGCAGCGGTCAGGCGGGTTGCAGGAGGTCCCAGCGATTGCCGAACGGATCGGCGAAGACGGCCACGGTTCCGTAGGCTTCATGGCGCGGCGTCTCGACGAATTCGACGCCGACCGCGAGCATGGCGGCGTGGTCGCGGGCGAAATCATCGGTGAAGAGAAAGAAGCCGACGCGCCCGCCGGTCTGGTTGCCGATGGCCGCCCGCTGGCGTTCACCCATCGGCCTTGGCGATGATCAGCGCCGTTTCGGTCGCGCCCGGCGGCCGCACCAGCACCCAGCGCTTGCCGCTGCCGAGATCGGTGTCCTCGATCAGGTCGAAGCCCAATCGGCCGCAATAGAAGGCGATACCCTCGTCATAGTCCGGGACGAGAATGGCGACACGGGCAATGAACTGCCTCATGGCGTATCTGCCCCTTCGCCGGCAGGCGATTCAGCCGCGCTTACCGCCTTGCGTTTCAAACTGCGGCGGATCATCCCCAGACTGGCGCCGCCGAGCCCGAAGGCAGCGGCGAAATAGATCATCATCGCAGCTGCCATCAGGCCGCAGACGGTCGCGGCTTGAGTCAGAACCGGCGCGGCGGAAGAAAGCGGGAAGGCCAGCCACTGGATGGCATAGTGGAGCGCGGCCGCCATGATCCCGGCGGCGACCACGAGACGCGGAATGCGGGTCAGCAGCGGAATGTCGCGGCCCCAGTGCCCGCGCCAGGCGAGCGTCGCGAAGAGGAGGAGCGCATTCACCCAGCCGGCAACGACCTCGGCTGTGGCGATGCCGCTTGCGGCCAGCGACGGAAACAGCGTCAGTGCCAGCGAGACGTTCACCGCCACGGAGATCGCCGCGAAGATCATCGGCGTGCGGGTATCCTCGCGCGCGAAGAAGCCTGGAATGAAGGCCTTGATCAGCACGAAGGCCGGCAGGCCGAGACCGTAGATCGCCAGGATATGCCCGACGACGACGGTCGCTTCGGGCGAGAACTTGCCGCGTTCGAAGAGGAGCCTGACGATCGGCTCGGACATGACGAGCAGCGCGGCGGCGGCCGGCAGGGTCAGGAACAGGGTGAATTCGACGGAACGGTTCTGGAGGTTCGACGCCTCGCTGAGATTGCCGGCACGAAGCGCGCGCGCCAACTCCGGCAAGAGTACCGTCGCGACTGCGATTCCGACGACGCCGAGCGGAAGCTGGTAGATACGGTCCGCATAGACGAGCGAGGAGACCGCCCCCTCCTTGGCCGAGGCGATGTTGGTGTTGATCAACAGGTTGATCTGGGTAATGCCGCCGGTGATCGCCGCCGGCAGCGCCAGGACGAGCAGGCGCGTGACATTGGCGGTCAACCGCGGGCGGCGAAAGCCGATCCGTATCCCGGCGTTGCGGACGGCGATCCAGACGATCGCCAGTTGAACGAGACCGGCGGCCATGACACCCCAGGAAAGGCCGTAGCCGACGGCAACCGCGTCCTGGCCGATGTACCATGCATAAACAAGTACCCCGATCAGGATGAAGTTCAGGAACACCGGGGCGATGGCGGCGGCGAAATAGCGATGCAGCGAATTGAGCATGCCCGCCATCATCGCCGCCAGCGACATGCAGGCGAGATAAGGGAACATAATCGTCGCGAAGGTGACAGTGCTCGCGAATTTCGCCGGGTCGTCGGCGAAACCGGGGGCGATCAGCTCGCGCACGATAAACGGCATCGCGAGTTCCATCGCGATCGTCAGGAGAAGAAGAACGGTGAAAAGCACACCAAAGACTTCTTCGGAAAAGCGGCGGGCGCCCTCCATGCCGCGCGCTTCGATCTCCTTGGCAAAGAGCGGCACGAAGGCCGCGTTGAACGCTCCTTCGGCGAAAAGCCGGCGGAAGGTATTCGGCAGCCGGAAGGCGGTGTTGAAAGCGTCGGCGACCGGTCCGGTGCCGAGTGCGGCCGCCATGAAGGTCTCGCGCACGAAGCCGAAAACGCGACTTCCGAGCGTCGCGCCCCCGACGGTTGCGAATTTCTTGACTAGGCTCATGTTTCGGCTTTTGTCGTTTTGGACGCGTTCGAGATCCGCGGCGGATGGGCCGGCGCGATGATGCCGGATGGCATGCGCTCGCGCGCCTCGTCGACCTCGCCGGCGAGCACCGCCTTCAAGCGCGCGGCAATATTGGCCTGCCGGTTCTCGTTGGTGATCTTCGCGCCCACCAGGTCGGTCACATAAAAGGTGTCGATGACCTTCTCGCCGAACGTGGTGATATGGGCCGAGGCGATATCGAGCGAAAGGTCGGAGAGCACCGCCGTCACCTCCGAAAGCAAGCCGGTCCGGTCGAGGCCCTCGACCTCGATGACAGTGAACTTGTTCGACAGCGTGTTGCTGATCGTCACCTCCGGCGTCACGGTGAAGGCCTTGCTGCGCTTCCTCGCCCGGGTGCGGCTGGCGATCACCTCCGGCAGGCGCTTGCGGCCGGAGAGCACGTCCTCGATCAGTTTGCCGATGCTCGCCGCCCGCCGCGTCTCGTCCTCGTCGACCGAAAACTCGCGGTTGACGAGGATCGTATCGAGCGCCCGCCCGTCCGCGGTCGTATGAATCTGCGCATCGACGATGTTGGCGCCCGCGGCTGCGCAGGCGCCGGCGATGACCGTCAGCAGGCGCGGATGGTCCGGCGAAAGCACGGTGATTTCAGTGATGGCGTGGAAGTGATGGGTGCGCACCATCGTCGCCAGAGTCTTGCCGGCGCGGTCCGCCTCGCGGATGAACTCGGCGTGTCGCACCTGATCCTCGACTGCCACGGTGAGGAGATAGGGCTGATAATGGAGCCGGACATAGGCGTCGCGCTCCTTCTTCGGCCAATCCTTGAGTGCGTCGCCGAGTATGAGCGCGGCGTGCTTTGCCCGTTCCTTGCGCGACAGTTCCGAGAAGCCGCCGGAAAGAAGCAGTTCCGTCTCATAGTAGAGCGTGCGCAGCAACTGCCCTTTCCAGCCGTTCCAGACACCGGGGCCGACGGCCCGGATGTCGCAAACGGTCATGATGAGCAGCATCTTCAGGCGATCGAGCGATTGCACCCGTTCGGCGAAGTCGAGGATAGTCTTTCGGTCGTTGAGGTCGCGGGTCTGGGCGACCATGGACATGGTCAGGTGTTCCTCGACCAACCAGACCACGGTTTCCGTCTGCTTCGGTGACAGGCCGAGGCGCGGGCAGAGCTTGCGGGCCACCTTGGCGCCGGCCACCGAATGATCCTCTGGGCGACCCTTGGCGATGTCGTGCAGCAGCACGGCAACGTAGAGTGCTTCGCGGTCTTCGATACTGGGCATGAGCATCGCCGTCAGCGGGTGCGCCTCCTCCTCGAGGCCGCGATCGATCCGCGAGAGAACGTCGACGGTGCGCAGGAGATGCTCGTCCACCGTGTAGTGGTGATACATGTTGAACTGCATCATCGAGACGATCTTGCCGAAATCCGGAATAAAGCGGCCGAGCACGCCCGACTCGTTCATGCGCCTCAGGATCAGTTCCGGATTGCGCCGAGAGGTCAGGATCGACAGAAAGAGCCGGTTGGCCTCGTCGTTTTCGCGCAAATGCGGAGTGATCAGGCTGAGCGAGCGCGTCACCTGCTTGAGCGCGGCCGGGTGGAATTCCAGGCCGTGAATATCGGCGATGTGGAACAGGCGCAGCAGGTTGACCGGATCGCGCTTGAAGACCTCCGGGCTCGCGAGCGCGATGCGGCCGCCATCGTCGACGAAGTCGAGCGTGCCGGCAATCTTGCGCGTGCGGTGCCTGAAGCGGCTGAAGACGCCCGAAATCCCCGGCGTATCCTTCGCCTGCTGGTCTTCAAGCGCCGCGCAGAAGATGCGGGTGAGATCGCCGACGTCCTTCGCGACGAGGAAGTAGTGCTTCATGAAGCGTTCGACCGCCGAGAGGCCCGGATGGTCGTGATAGCCGAGCGCTTCGGCAATCTCGCGCTGGATGTCGAAGGACAGCCGCTCCTCTGCCTTTCCGGTCAGAAAATGCATGTGGCAGCGTACCGCCCAGAGGAAATCATCCGATTTCTGGAAAAGCTTGTATTCCTGCCGCGACAGGACGCCGAGCTTGACGAGGTCGGCCGGATCCTTGACCCGGTAGAAATACTTGGCGATCCAGAACAGCGTGTGCAGGTCGCGCAGGCCACCCTTGCCTTCCTTGACGTTCGGCTCGACGAGGTAGCGGGTGTCGCCCGCCTTACGGTGGCGCCCGTCCCGTTCGGCAAGCTTCGCGGCGATGAATTCGGGGCCGGTGTTGCGGACGATCTCATGGTCGAAGCGCTGTTCGAGTTCACCCGCCAGGGCCTCGGAGCCGCAAATGTAGCGGCATTCGAGGATCGCCGTGCGGATCGTCATGTCGGCGCGCGATAGGCGGATGCATTCGTCGATGGTCCGCGTCGCATGGCCGACCTTGAAGCCAAGGTCCCATAGGACATAGAGCATGAACTCGATGGCGGGTTCCGCCCAGACCGCCTTCTTGGAGGGCAGCAGGAAGAGCAGGTCGATATCCGAGCCCGGCGCTAGCGTGCCGCGGCCGTAGCCGCCGACAGCCGTCACGGCAAGCCGGGTTGCCGGCGGCGCATGGGCGGCGTCGAACACCTCGTTCAACACGAAATCGTGCAGCACGGTGATGAGCTGGTCCTGCAGCCAGGAAATGCGCTCGGCGCATTTGATCCCCGCGCCGTCGGCGGCCAGCAGTTCGCGGGCCTTGGCTCGGCCTGCATTGTTCGCCTCCTTGAAGGCGGCAAGCAAGGCACGGCGCATCGGTTCGCGTTGCTCGGCATGGGCCGAAGCAATGAAGCCGCACTTCGCCCGCAGTGCGGCGACGTCGAGAATTTCGAGAAAGGAAGTTTCGTGTCTGGCCATATAGTGCCGGGAGGCGTCCTGTCCGACTGATCGTATGGTTCGCTGCAGGTGCAAGCGATCCTGCATGTCATTCGGATCGGCTTCTGTCTACCGCATGTCTCCTTAAATCGTAGCCGATTTAAGGATGAAAACATGCAACATTCGAAGTGCTACAGCGATCTTTGCGCGTCAGATAGACGCGCGGCGCTGTAGGGCCGGAATCATGCAGCATTTCAAGCACTACCGCGTGCCCCCATGAAAAGGCACGCGGCGCTGTATAGCCTTTTTGCCTGTCGATTGACAGGGAAAAACGGTGCATTACAAGACACGAGGCGCGCGCCAAGTCAGCGGCCGGCGAGGTCCTTTTTTAAGGCGTAGAGCGCATCGAGCGCCTCGCGCGGCGTCATGTCGTCGGGATTGATCGCCCTCAGCGCCTCTTCGACCTTGGAGGGGCCGGAAACCCTTGCCGCTTCCTCACGCCGAACCGCGACCTGGAAGAGCGGCAGGTCGTCGATGAGCTGGCTTGCCGGGTTCTTGCGGTCGGCATCTTCGAGCTTGGCAAGCACGTCCCTCGCCCGCGCGACGACCGACGCGGGCAAGCCGGCAAGCCGGGCGACCTGGATGCCATAGGAACGGTCGGCAGCGCCAGGGCCGACCTCGTGCAGGAAGATCACGTCGCCGTCCCACTCCTTGACCCGCATGGTGGCGTTCGACAGGCGTCCGAGCTTCTCGGAAAGCACGGTCAATTCGTGAAAATGGGTGGCGAAGAGACCTCGGCAGCGATTGACCTCGTGCAGATGCTCGACCGCCGCCCAGGCGATCGACAGACCGTCGAAGGTCGCGGTGCCGCGGCCGATCTCGTCGAGGATCACCAGCGATCGGTCGCTTGCCTGATTGAGGATCGCCGCCGTCTCGACCATTTCGACCATGAAGGTAGAACGGCCGCGGGCGAGGTCGTCCGAGGCGCCGACGCGCGAGAAGAGCCGGTCGACGATACCGATATGGGCGGCGTTGGCGGGCACGAAGGAACCCATCTGCGCCATGATGGCGATCAGCGCGTTCTGGCGCAGGAAGGTCGACTTGCCGCCCATGTTCGGGCCGGTGAGCAGCCATATGGCGCCGGCCTCAGGACCGTCCGTTGGCGACAGGTCGCAGCCATTGGCGACGAAAGGATTGCCCGCCTGGCGCCTCAGCGCCTGCTCGACGACCGGGTGGCGTCCGCCGTCGATCAAGAACATCCGCGAGTGATCGACGACGGGCCGCGCATAGTTCTGCTCTTCCGCCAGGACGGCAAGTCCCGCCGAGACGTCGAGCGTCGCGAGCGCCAGCGCCGCCGCCTTGATCGCCTCGGCATGGGCGACGACCTCGCGCGTCATCGCCTCGAACGCCTCGAGCTCGATCGCCAGCGCCCGGTCGGCGGCATTGGCGATCTTCGTTTCGAGCTCGGCGAGTTCCGTTGTGGTGAAGCGCATGGCGCTCGCCATGGTCTGGCGATGGATGAAGCGGGCGCGCCCGGCATCCGTGTCGGTCATCGCCCCGGCATTGCCGGCGGTGACTTCGATAAAATAGCCGAGCACATTGTTGTGCTTGATCTTCAGCGACTTGATGCCGGTCTCTTCGCAATATTGAAGCTGCAGTCCGGCGATGACGCGGCGCGACTGGTCGCGCAGCGCCCGAACCTCGTCGAGCTCGCCGCTCGCCGCTTCGCGAAGGAAGCCGCCGTCGCGCTTCAGGAGCGGCAGGTCTTCGGCAAGCGTCGAATCGAGACGTGCCAACAGGGATGCCGGCAGCGCGGCGATCGCGGCCTGCGCCTCGGCAAGCTCCGCCGATAACCGAGCGCCCGAAAGCAGCGTCGAGGTCGCCGCCGCCGCCCGGAGCCCGGCCTGGATGGCGCCGAGGTCCCGCGGCCCGCCGCGGCCGAGTGCGAGCCTGGACAGGGCGCGCGGCATGTCCGGCGCGCGCCGCAAGGTGTCGCGGACATCCATGGCGAAGCTTGGCTGGTCGAGCAGGACCTCGATCGAATCGAGCCGCCGGTTGATCCGCTCCGGATCGGTCAGCGGCGACATCAGCCGCTCGGCGACGAGACGCGCGCCGCCGCTGGTGACGGTCCGGTCGAGGGCTCTGAGCAGGCTGCCGTCACGGGCGCCGGACAGCGTCTTGACGAGTTCGAGATTGGCGCGGGTTGCCGGGTCGATGAAGAGGGTCGAGGCGGCGCTCTCCCGCTCGGGAATACCAAGCGGCGGACGCTCGGCGAGTTGCGTCTTCTCGACATAGGAGATCGCCGCCGAGGCGGCCGCAAGTTCGGCGCGCGAGAAAGTACCGAAGCCATCGAGGGTCTTGACGCCGTAGTAACGGGCGATCCGGCCCTCGGCGGTCGCGCTGTCGAAGAGGACGGCGGGCTGCGGTACCGCCACGCGGCCGAGCACGTCGAACACCGGGCGCAGTTCCGGATCGTGGAAGACGGTATCCGGCAGGATCAGCTCGCGCGGCTCGACGCGCAGGATGTCGGCCAGCAGGCGGCTCTCGCCCGTCTCGGCGAGACGGAAGATGCCGGTCGAGATGTCGATCCAAGCAAGCGCATAGGCGGGCTCCGAGCCGCTCCGGATGCGGGCAAGCGCCATCAGATAGTTGGAGTCCGAGGGCGACAGCAGCTTGTCCTCGGTGATCGTTCCGGGTGTCACCAGCCGCACGACGTCTCGGCGCACGACGGATTTGCTGCCACGCTTCTTGGCCTCGGCGGGATCCTCCACCTGCTCGCAGACGGCGACCCGGAAGCCGAGCGCGATCAGCTTCTGCAGATAGTCGTCGGCGGCATGGACCGGCACGCCGCACATCGGGATATCCTGACCGAGATGCTGGCCGCGCTTGGTGAGGGTGATGCCGAGCGCGCGGGAGGCCTCCACAGCATCCTGGAAGAACAGCTCGTAGAAATCGCCCATGCGGTAAAACAGCAGCGAATCCGGATTGTTCGCCTTGATCTCGATGAACTGCTCCATCATCGGCGTGGCAGTGGAGCGGCTCTCCTCACTCGCGAGTTCGGACACGGAAAGGACGTCGCCCGTGCGGCTCGATGCGTCACTCATGAAATTCATGATTGTTCCAAAAAAAGAGATGTCACACTATCCGCAAGCATTTATAGACGACAACAACAAAGCGGCAGACCGGAACGGTCGCCCACAGGAGGTTGAGGAAACATGCCGGCTACCGACAAGTCCGACCGCACGATGACGAGCGTCACCGCCCAGGAGGCGCTCGACTTCCACTCCCAAGGTCGTCCCGGAAAGCTGGAGATCTCGCCCACCAAGCCGATGGCGACGCAACGCGACCTGTCGCTCGCCTACTCGCCGGGCGTCGCCGTGCCCGTCAAGGCAATCGCCGAGGATCCGGCGACGGCCTACGACTACACGGCACGCGGTAACATGGTGGCGGTGATTTCGAACGGAACGGCGATCCTTGGCCTCGGCAATCTCGGGGCGCTTGCCTCGAAGCCGGTGATGGAGGGCAAATCCGTGCTCTTCAAGCGCTTTGCCGACGTCGATTCGATCGACCTCGAAGTCGACACCGAGAATGTCGACGAATTCATCAACTGCGTCCGCTTCCTCGGCCCCACCTTCGGCGGCATCAATCTCGAGGACATCAGGGCACCGGACTGCTTCATCATCGAGCAGCGGCTGCGCGAGGTCATGGACATCCCGGTGTTCCATGACGACCAGCACGGTACGGCGATCATCGCCGCTGCCGGGCTCATCAATGCGCTGGCGCTGACCGGCCGCGACTTCAAGACCACCAAGCTCGTCTGCAACGGCGCGGGTGCTGCCGCCATCGCCTGCATCGAGCTCATCAAGGCGATGGGCTTCAACCCGGAGAACATCATCCTCTGCGACACAAAGGGGGTGATCTACCAGGGCCGCACCGAGGGCATGAACCAGTGGAAGTCGGCGCATGCGGTCAAGACCGACCGCCGAACACTGGCCGAGGCGGTCGAGGGCGCCGACGTGTTCTTCGGTCTCTCGGCAAAGGGCGCGTTGTCGCCCGACATGGTGCGCTCCCTGGCGCCGAGGCCGATCATCTTCGCCATGGCCAACCCGGACCCGGAAATCACCCCCGAGGAAGTCGCCCAGATCCGCGACGATGCGATCGTCGCGACTGGCCGCTCCGACTATCCGAACCAGGTCAACAATGTTCTCGGCTTCCCCTATATCTTCCGCGGCGCCCTCGATGTGCGCGCCTCGACGATCAACGACGCGATGAAGATCGCAGCGGCGGAAGCGCTTGCCAGCCTCGCCAAGGAAGACGTTCCGGACGACGTCGCCGCCGCCTATCAGGGCAACCGGCCGCGCTTCGGACCGCAATACATCATTCCGGTGCCCTTCGATCCGCGCCTGATCTCGGCGATCCCGATGGCGGTCGCCAAGGCGGCCATGGAAACCGGCGTTGCGCGCAAGCCGATCACGGATCTCAATGCCTATGGGCAGCAGCTTTCCGCCCGACGCGATCCGATCGCCTCGACGCTGCAGCGCATTTACGAGCGCGTCCGCCGCCAGCCGAAGCGCATCGTCTTTGCCGAGGGCGAGGAAGTGCAGATGATGCGCTCGGCCATTGCCTATGCGAACCAGCAGCTCGGCACGGCCATCCTGCTCGGGCGCGAGGAACAGATGCGCGAAACCGCCGAGCGGGAGGGCATCGACCTCGATCGGCCCGGCATCCAGATCGTCAATGCGCGCCTGTCGAAACGCGTCGGCGCCTATACCGACTTCCTTTATGCCCGGCTGCAGCGCAAGGGTTATCTCTTCCGCGACGTACAGCGGCTGATCAACAACGACCGTAATCACTTCGCCGCCTCGATGGTCGCGCTCGGCGATGCCGACGGCATGGTGACCGGCCTCACGCGCAATTACTCGACGGCGCTCGAGGACGTCCGCCGCTGCATCGACGCGAAGCCCGGCCACCGGGTGATTGGCGTATCGATAGCCCTGTGCCGGGGGCGCACCGTGCTCGTCGCCGACACCGCGGTGCACGACATGCCCTCGGCCGAGGAACTCGCCGACATCGCCGAGGAGGCAGCCGGCCTTGCCAAGCGGCTCGGCTACGTGCCGCGCGTCGCCATGCTTGCTTACTCGACTTTCGGCCATCCGTCGGGCGAGCGTTCCGAGCGGGTGCGCGAGGCCGTGAAGATCCTTGACCGGCGCCGCGTCGATTTCGAATATGACGGCGAGATGGCCGCCGACGTGGCGCTCAATCACCGGGTGATGGAGCAATATCCGTTCTGCCGGCTTTCGGGCACCGCCAACGTGCTGGTGATGCCCGCCTTCCACTCGGCCTCCATCTCTACCAAAATGCTCCAGGAGCTGGGCGGCTCGACGGTCATCGGCCCGCTGCTCGTCGGCCTCGACAAATCGGTGCAGATCGCCTCGATGTCGGCCAAGGACTCCGACATCGTCAACCTGGCCGCGATCGCCGCCTATAATGCCGGGACATAAGCCGCTGCACGTGCCATTCTGGCGCAGCCCGCCTCATCGCGACAGAACGCATTAGCAAATCTGTCCGGTAACGGTACAAAGTCTCCAAATAAAACAAGAGCCCACTTCTTGGGAAAGGAAGTGGGCTCAATATAATGCGGCCGACCTACACCTTACGTCATACAAAATGGCAGGAACTTACCGCGATCGAGGCTCCCTCCAGCCGCATCGACGATCATCCCCTTTGTTTTCTACACTGCTTCGTGATGAAACTGAGATCCAACCACGACGATAAAATTCAATGCTTCTAACTTAGAAGTCAAACATATACTTAATAATTGGTTAATACTTGAACCGTGCCTAAAAAAGGCATGGCTTCGCCGGGCCGGATCGGCACTGCTGGTCGGCCTGCTGCATGGTTCCTCAAATCCTAGCCGATTTAAGGATAAAAACGTGCAGCAATTCAAAGTGCTACAGCGACCTTTGTGCATCTGATGGCACGGCGCTGTGGAAGAGGGATCAGGAAACTGACGAAGAAAAGCGTCCGGCGTCGGCACCGTAGTAGTTGAGATAGCGGCCGGATATATTGCTGATCGGCAGAACGATCAGCACGTCCGTCGTGCGGAAGGCATGATCGACCACGGCACCTTCTCCGACCATGGCACCGAGACGCATATAGCCCTTGATGAGGGGCGGCAGGGCCGCAAGCGCCTTCTTCGGATTGATCGCTTCGGATGGCATCAGGTCCATCGTGCGAAAGAGTTCCGGCCGGGCGGCGACCGTCCATTCGTCTCTGGCCAGGACATTGTGGTGCAGGAAGGAAAGCGCCAGCGCGTGCTCCTCGGGAACGACCCCCGGAAAGGAGCCGCAGCCGAACATGGCATCGATGCCATGTTTCAGCGCATAGGCCCAGTTGCCCTGCCAGAGCAGTTCCACCGTGCGCTTGGTCCGGTATTCCGGCAGCACGCAGGAGCGGCCGAGTTCCATGAAGCGCTTGCCCGGGTGGTGGGCGAGAAGATTGCCAATCGCAAACTCGGAAGCCGAGTAGAAGCCACCCGCCCGCGCGGCAACCTCCTGGCGCAGCAGGCGATAGGTGCCGACGATCTGCTCCTCCGGATCGCCCTCGATGGACGTGTCGAGGACCAGCAGATGGTCGCAAATCGCGTCCCAGCCATCGACGTCGCGCTTGCGCCGTTCGGCTTCCGGCGCCACCTGCGCCTTCATCTCCTCGACGAAGACCCGGTAACGCACGGCCTGCGCCGCGTCGATCTCGGCTGCGGAACGGGCAAGCCGGGTTTCGAGATTGGCAATGCGGCCGAGAACATCGGTTGCCGGTGCGGCAATCGTCTTGCGGACGCAAGCCTGTGAGGTGTCAACCACGCTCGTCGAATCCAGAAGGTCGATCGTCATGCCGTGTCATCCCGAGTCGTCACTGTCTGCCCGGGCTTAAACCACGTTTCTGCAACAACATAGTGACACGCGGACGCGAGGCAACCCCGATCCGGGACAATGTCGGAGAACCGAGGCTACGGTTGCCCGGTTTCGAGCAGCCGAGCGAGTTCGGCGAGGAACCGCGCCGGTTCGGCCGGCTTTGTGTGTACGGCGTCCGCACCGGCTGCAAGCAGCAGATGATGAAGATCGCTGCGCAGGTCCGACGTCAGAACGACCACCGGCACCCGGCTCCAGCTCCCGGGCGCTTCCCTCCCGCGGAGGCGCCGAAGCAGGGCGAGCCCGTCACCGCCCGGCATATTGAAGTCCGTTACGATCAGTCCCGGCGCCTCCTTGCCTTGCAGGGCGGTTTCGAGCGCGGCGAAGTCGCCGATGTGGTCTACGGTGTGCCCGGCTCTCTCCAGCATCTTCCGCAGGACCAGGGCGTTCACCGGGTCGTCCTCGGCGAGCAGCACCCGGCGGCCATCCTGCGAGACCGCCGCGGCCTTCCGCGGCTCTGCCCTGAGGATCGGTCTGTTGTCGTTGATCCCGTCACGTTTTTCGATGCCCGTCAGCCGGCCGAGCAGCACTTCCACCAGCGATTTCTCCCGCAAGGGGCGGATCAGCCAGGCTTCGTACCCGCCCATCCGGTTCACCGGATGGCTGGTGCGCTCTTCGGGACTGATCAGGCAGGTCTTGCGCAATCGGAGTCGTTCGAGTCCCGGCTCCAGGGACAGGAGTTCGCGGAATTGTGCCGCATGGCGGTGATCGACGATGATATCCGTCAGCGGCAAGTGACCGGCGAGCACCTGGGCCACCACGCCGCGCGCCGCCGCCAGAGTCTGCGCGCGACGGCATCGGCCGCCGAGCGTCTCTACGGTCGCAGCAAGCGCCGCCGAAGCGGGGCCGTCGGGAGCGAGCAGGAGCACATGCGCCTCGGCGAGAACGCCCCGGCGGAGCTGTGCCGCTGCATCAACCGCTTCGACAGGAAAGCGGACTTCGAAGCGGCTTCCCTCTCCCGTAACGCTTGACGCGGTCAGGCAGCCGCCGAAAGCCTCCATGATCCGACGGGATATCGCCAGTCCAAGACCTGTTCCCTTGGAGCGCTGGGCGTCGTCACCGGCCTGCTCGAACTCCTCAAAGACGCGCGCCAGTTCGTCGGCCGCCATACCGGGGCCGCTGTCATCGACTCGGATGCGGACCCGTCCTTCGCCGAAGTCGGCCGTGACGAGCACGCCGCCGGCTTCGGTGAATTTAACGGCATTGCCGATGACGTTGAACAGCACCTGCCGCAGACGCGCGGCATCAAACGCCACGCGAGACGGCACATTCGTATCGATCGCGGCGCCGATTTCGATGCCTTTCTCGTGGGCGCGATGGGAAAGCATCTCCACCACGTTCTCGATCACGAGGCGCAGGTCCTGCTCAGACGGATGCAATTGGAAGCGGCCGGCCGAGAGCGAGGAGAAATCGATCAGGTCTTCGACAAGTTGAACCAAAGCGTGGCCCGACTGCTGCATATCGGCAAGATAGTTCCGCTGCTCGGCCGTCAGTTTCGTCTGGGCGAGCAGATGGCTCATCCCGAGAATGCCGGAAAGCGGCGTGCGGATCTCGTGCGTGACCGTCGCAAGCAGCCGCGATTTCGCCTGGCTTGCCTCTTCGGCGCGCAGTCGTGCCTCCTCCCCCCGGCGCGCCGACTGCGCCTCTTCCGTTACGTCCCGGGCGATGCTGTGGCGCATCAGCCGACCGGTTGCCGGCTCGCGAATGACGACGTCGTGCCAATCGTAGAGGCGCAAGCCGGCCGGCGTCGCGAAACGGACGATGAAACGGTCGGGACCCGGCCGCGGCTCAAAACTCAGGCCCAGCGAAGCGCAGGTGAGACCCCGCACGTCGGCATGACCGCAGAGTCGGCTGAACACGGCGTTCGCCTGGACGATCCGGCCGTCCATCCCCCGGATGAGAGCGATGTCCCCCAGCGCGTCATGGATCGTCGAAAGCAGCTTCGCCGTTGCGGAACATTGCCGCTCCGCTTTGCCTGTAATCTCGCCCGTCGCCGAGGCGCGGACGGACGCCGCACTATCATCGGCGAGCAACAGGAATGCGCCGGCGAGAGCGCCGACGGCAGCAAGGGCCGGCAGCAGATGAAGACCGGCGCGCGCGCCCACGACGAGGAGAAGCGCCGCCGCAACGAGACCGGCGAGAGCGAAGAGAATGCGGCCAAGGGACGTTTCGCGATCAATCGCCGACCGGCGCACAGTCGCCGCGCCCACCGCCGATGGCACGAGGTCGACGGCTGCGGATCTTGCGCCCGAGCTGGCTTGTTTCCGCGGCATGACTGATGAAGGCTCGCTCATGTCTTCAATCTGACATCGCAAGCCTTCCGAATGGCTTCAACAGACTTCTAAAGTTTTAGCGACCGCGTTCTTTTCGCCTGCAGAAGCTCGTCGAGAACGATCGCCCCGGCGCCGACGGTGATGAAGCTATCGGCAAGATTGAAGACCGCAAAGGACCAGCTGGTGGTGTGAAACAGGATGTAGTCGATGACATAGCCGAAAAGCAGCCGGTCGACGAGGTTGCCGAGCGCGCCGGCAATAATCATCGCATAGCCTAGATGGGCGAAAAACCGGTCCTTCGGCGTGCGGCGCCACAGCCAGAGCACGAAGCCGACCACGGCCAGACGGATGCCGACGATGAACCAGCCTTCCATTCCCGAGAGCATCGAGAAGGCGACACCGAAATTATAAGTCCGGTAGAGGGCCAGCATCGGGACGACCGGCACCGCCTCCTGGAAGGGCAGGAACGCTTCCACCAGATATTTGACGGCCTGGTCGGCAACGATCGCGACGAGGATGAAGAGCGCGATCGGCAGCGGCCGGGAAAACAGGGTGTTGCGTTCGCTCATCAGCGGGCATCCATCGACAGAAGGTGGCGGCGCGCTTCGAACAGCATGATGCCGGTGGCAATCGCCAGATTGAGCGAGTCGGCGCGTCCAGCCTGGGGAATGCGTGCCAGCGCGGCGGCTTCGCGGGCGAGTTCGACCGGCAGGCCGGCCTGCTCGTTGCCCATCAGCAGGACGACCGGCTTCGACCGGTAGTCGATGGTGCGGTAGTCGACGGAGCCCGCCAGATGCGTCGCCACCACCTGGACCCCCGCCGAACTCTGCCAGCGGATGAAATCCTCGACGCTGGTCCGGACGATCGGCATGGCGAAGACGGAGCCCATCGTCGCCCGCACGGTTTCGAGCGAGAAAGGATCGGTGGTCTCGCCAATCAGGATGATGCCCGACGCCCCCGCGGCGTCTGCCGTGCGGATGATCGTGCCGAGATTGCCCGGATCGCGCACCCGGTCGAGCGCCACATAGGTCTGGTCCTCCCCGGGACGGATATCCTTCAGCGGGTGGTAGCGCTGCTCGAAGATGCCGACCACCATCTGCGGGTTGTCGCGGCGGGTGATCGTCGAGATCACCTTCTCGTTAACCTCGAGGACGAGCCCGCCCTTTGCCACAGTCTTCGCCGCGACCTGCTCCACCTGCGGCTTGCCCTTGGCCCCCTTGGCATAGACGAGCGTCTTGATCTTCCAGCCGAGATCGAGCGCATCGATGACCAGCTTCAGCCCTTCGGCCATGAAGGAACGCGTCTCGTCGCGATGCTTCTTCTGGGCGAGCGCGCGGATATCCTTGATGATTGGATTGGTGAGGCTGGTGACCTCCTTCACCTGGCCGACGCGCGGCGTGCGGTGATCGCTTCTGTCAGAGTTCATTTGGGTACCCAGCGGCTGAAGAGGGAAGTGGAAAGCGCCCGCCCCGGCGCCTTGCCGTCGAGACCGCCCTCGCGGATGATGAGCTCGCCCGATTCCACCCGGCCGCCGCAGCCGCGCATCGTTTCGCGCATGAGCTCGTGGATCGAATAGAAGCTCGCGCGGATGGAATAGGCGGTCAGCACCAGGCCGCGGGCGTCTGGCGAGAGGATTTCGCGGCAAATGTCGAGCATCGCAGCCAGATGATCGAAGAGCTGCCAGACCTCGCCGTTCGGCCCGCGGCCGAACTTGGGAGGGTCAGTCAGAATGATATCGTAGCGGCTGCCGCGTCGTTCCTCGCGCTGGATGAACTTCATAGCGTCATCGCAGATCCAGCGGATCGGCAGTTTCTCGGCGCGCGCCATCGTCTGGTTCTCGCGCGCCCAGCCGATCGCCTTCTTCGAGGCGTCGACATGGGTCACCTCCGCGCCCGCCTTTGCGGCGATCAGCGAGGCGACGCCGGTATAGCCGAAAAGATTGAGCACCTTCAGCGGTCGGCCGGCCGACGCCACCTGGTCCTTCATCCACGACCAATGGGCAAGCTGTTCCGGGAAGACGCCGACATGGCGGAAAGACGTGAAGCGGCCGAGAAAATCCGTGTCGAGAAGCTGCATCGGCCAGGTTTCCCCCAGCGCCTCGTTCGGGAAGCGCCAGCGGCCCATGCCGTCCTCGTCGGTATCGCCGGTGAAGATCGCGTCCGCCCTCTCCCAGACGGCGGTCGGCAATGCTTTCGGCCACAGGGCCTGGGCCTCGGGCCGGACGATGCGATAGGGGCCGTATTGTTCCAGCTTCTCGCCGTCGCCGCTATCGATCAGATGATAGCCCGCGGTCGGCACCGTTTCGAGGATGAGCGGCACCGTCTCGGCCGGCTTCTCGCCGGTCCGCGGCTCTATGGCGCGCGCCGGCGCGCTCTCCTGTGCAGCCGGTCGCTGCAATTTCTGCGGCGGCGGCACGCCCTTGCCCTTCGGAGGGCCGCTCTTTGCCGGGAGATGCCCGTGCTCGTGACGACCGCCACGCGCTTCCGCGCCGCGTCCCCTTGCCGCCGTGACCGAGGCGTTCTTCGATCGCCGATCTTTTTCCTTCACGCGCTGACCCTTGGATTTTCGCTCGACCACCGGCACATCCGCTCTCGCCTACAATCAGACGGAATGCGCCGCGCCCGCGCGCCCGGATGGATGCGCGGCATGCTCAGTGCGTGCAATAGCATCGTGGATGCTATTGGCAAAGCCGTTTCCAGTCTGCGAAGATCGGTGGCGTCACCAGACGGGAGGAAGCTCTATGGACATCACTGGAGAGGAGCGGCTCGCGGCACGCCGCGAAGCGGTTTGGCAATGCCTGAACGACCCCGACATCCTGAGGCGATGCATCCCCGGATGCCAGGCGATCGAAGCGGTCTCGCCGACGGAACTCACTGCCGTCGTGAAGGTCAAGATCGGCCCGGTTTCGGCGACTTTCAACGGCACGGTCATGCTCTCCAACCTGAACCCGCCCGAGAGCTACAGGATATCGGGTGAAGGAAAGGGCGGCATCGCCGGCTTCGCCAAGGGTGGTGCGGATGTCACGCTTACCGAAGCAAGCGATGAAACGGTGCTGCGCTACGATGTCAAGGCCGAAGTCGGCGGCAAGCTCGCTCAGCTTGGCTCTCGCCTGATCGATTCGACGGCCAAGAAGCTCGCGCAGCAGTTCTTCGCCAATTTGAACCTCGCCGTCAGCGGCGAAGCGGCGGATTGAAACAGAAGCCTGCGCCGACACCCGTCAGTTCTGCGGTGCCGGCAGGTTCGTCTGCGCCAGCCTTTCGGCCTCGCTACGGTGCTTTTCAGCCTCGCGATGCCATTTCAGCGCCTCATGGGCCTCGTTGCGCGCGCGGCGGCGGTATTTTCCCTGGCTGAGCCAGACCGCGGCCGCTCCGAGGATCAGACCGACGGTAACCGCGAGAAACAGGAAGAGAAAAAAGGGCGCGGATACGGAAAGCACGCTGTCGGCCGTATCGAACGGATTGAGCGCCAGCGTGACGGTCTGGCGGTTGGCGACGCTCAAGGCGATGAGGATCACCGCCAGCGGTACGAGCACGACGATGTTGACGATTTTCTTGAACATGCACGGCTCCGGCTATGGCACCGGCTCGGAATGCTCTCAGGCGGGCACGGCGCGCAGATTGGAATGAAAGGGACGGTGCCGTTTTCGGAAAGCGGGCCGCCCTGGTCGCTGCGCCTCTCGTTCAGTCTTCATCCTTATCGTTCATGCCGGGATTGAGCCGCTCGCGCAGCTCCTTGCCGGTCTTGAAGAAGGGAACCCATTTTTCCTCGACGAAGACGGAATCGCCGGTGCGCGGGTTGCGGCCCGAGCGCGACGGCCGGTTCTTCACCGAGAAGGCACCGAAGCCGCGCAGTTCGACCCGGTTGCCGCCCGCGAGTGCATCAGTGATCTCATCGAGAACCGCATTGACGATATTTTCGACATCACGGTGATAGAGGTGCGGATTGCGCGCGGCCACAATCTGCACCAGTTCTGATTTGATCACTTTCGCCCCCTTGGATTTTTTGCTTTTCTGTCTGCTTTGTGACGCTTGGAAGGTCTCTCCGGACGCACCGAACTCGGTGCGGGCCTCATCGCGCCTCAGGGGCAGCCTGATGGCGCCTTCCTTATTGGGCATCAACCTGCCAAACCGAAACAAGACCGTCAAGAAACAACTTGTCGCCGCCGATCTTTTCGAGCCCGTTCATCGCCGGAAAAGCATCATATCCCAACAGCTTGAGCCAATGGGAGACGACCGTCGAAAGCCCGAACGGAAAGGAGCCGCCCGGTTCTTCCCAATCCACCACCGGCAGGTCCTTCGACACCTTGCGCTCGGCGAGGAAGGCCCTGATCTCGTCGTCTCCGCCGATCGTGTCGACGAGTTTTCCCTTGAGGGCCTGCCGCCCGGTGAAGATGCGACCATCGGCCAGCGCCAGCGCCTCCGGCCGCGGCAGCTTGCGCCGCTCGGCCACGAGATCGACGAACCAGTTGTAGCTGTCGTCGATCATCGTCTGGATCATCGCCCTCGCCTCCGAGCTCGGCGGGTGGAACGGCGATGGCTCGGCCTTCAGCGGCCGCGACTTTATCGACTCGAGCGACACACCAACCTTGTCCATCAATTGCTTGACCTGCGGATACTGGAAGATGACGCCGATGGAGCCGGTGATGGAGGTTTCGCCGGCGACGATGCGATCGCCGGCGAGCGCGATCAGGTAGCCGGCAGAGGCGGCGAGCGTCCTGACGTCGGCGACCACCGGCTTTTTGGCTGCGACCTTGCGGATCGCCTTGTAGAGCACTTCGCCGCCATAGGTGGTGCCGCCCGGCGACGATATGGTGACGATCAGAGCCTTGGCGGAATTATTGTCGGCGATCCTCTCCAGTCTCTCGACCAGTTCGCGGTCGTCCTGGATAAGCCCGGACACGGTAACGCGCGCGACGTGCTCGCGGGCCCGTTCGCTGACCTCGGTCCAGCCGGAGAATGCGATGAGCGCGAAGCCGCCCAGGACGAGAATGGCAGCTGCCGTCCAGCGCCAGAAGCTCAGCTTCCTGCGCAGGCTGCGGCGATCGGCAATGGCGAGTTCGTCCATGGGCATCTCCCAAATTTTGGCGCGGGTCCTGTCAGTTTCCTCAGGAACATGCTATCTGCGCCCGCGGTGGCAGGCTAGATAGGCGCGGCTGGCGGCCGAGGAAAGCCGAAATCCGCGTTTTTCGCAGCCCTTTCAAAGTTTTTGCCGCTCCATTGCCCGACGATAGCAGAATAACCATATTCGCCGTGACTTACGCCATTGCATGTAAATGCGGATCTTGCGGATATCGCAGGAACCCAACGGAACTGACGGACCCTTGATGCTGAACCAAGCGCGCTTCCCCGATATCTTCTCCGATTCGGGCACGAGCTCCGCGGATGCCTATGCATCGGCGGCGCGGCACTCCGCGCGGGTGAAGCGCCTGAAAGTCGTCTTGCCGCTCGCGGCCGGCGTGATTGCTCTCATCTTTGCAGCCGTTTCCTTCGTGCGCGCATTTCTGCCGGAAGACTTGCAGCTCGAAACCGCGACGATCGAAAACGGCAAGATCGTCATGCAGAATCCGGCGATTTCCGGCCGTAACCGGCAGGACATCAGCTATTCCATGAAGGCCCAGCGTGCGCTGCAGGACATCGCCAATCCGGATATCATCACGCTCGAGCAGATCCATGCCGAAATGCCGGTCAACGACACGCTGGTCGCTACGGTGGACGCAACAAGCGGCATTTACGATCGCGGCGGAAATACACTCGACATGAACGCCCCGTTCACTATTTCGATGAATAATGGCGTCAATGCCGATTTCCAGTCGGCTTATCTGGATATCGACGCCGGCGAAATGGAAACGAAACGCCCGATTGCCATCAGCATGAAGGGCGGATCGATCATTGCGCAGTCGCTGCGAATGACAGATAAGGGACGTGTTGTAACATTCGAAGGCATGGTCCGGGTCAATGTCGAACCCAGCGCCATCCGCAAGAACGCCAAATAGGACTTGGTGCACCCATGTCGGTCACTTCTACCGTTTCTTTTAAGGTATCTGCCACCCTGGCTGTCGCCGGGATCGGCGCTTTGATGATTGCATCCGGCGCCCTGGCGCAGGCCACATCCAGCCGCATGAAGGGCATGCAGCTTTCCAACGACAAGCCGATCCAGATCGAGAGCGACAAGCTCGAGATCAAGGATCCGGAAAGCAAGGCGATCTTCACCGGCAACGTGAAGGTCGTGCAGGGCACGACGACGCTGCAGGCCGGCAGCATGACTGTTTTTTACAAGACCGGCGGCGGCACGATCTCCGGCGGCAATGCCGATATCGACCGGATCGAGGTCAGCAAACAGGTTTTCCTGAATTCCGGTGTGCAGCAGGCGACCGCCGACACCGGCTCCTTCGACCTGACCCGGCAGACTCTGGTTCTCAAGGGCGACAAGGTCGTCCTGTCCGAGGGCAAGAACGTCTTCGTCGGCTGCCAGTTGAATGTGCAAATGGATACGGGCGAAGCCCAGCTCGAGGCCTGCGGCGGCCGCGTGCAGATTCAGCTCGATCCGCAGTCCCGCAAGCAGAATTGATGCAAGATTCGGACGTGCAGATTCCATTTTTTCCCAAACGCAAACGGGTCAAGAAGCCGTCGGCGGCAGCCGTTGCTGCGCGGCCGGTCGACAAGGCGCGCTATGATGGCACGCTGATCGCCCGCGGTCTGACAAAATCCTACCGCTCGCGGCGGGTCGTCAACGGCGTCTCGCTCGTCGTGCGGCGCGGCGAGGCGGTCGGTCTGCTGGGCCCGAACGGCGCCGGCAAGACCACCTGTTTCTACATGATCACCGGGCTGGTCCCGGTCGACGAGGGTTCGATCGAGATCAACGGCAACGACGTCACGACCATGCCCATGTACCGCCGGGCGCGGCTCGGGGTCGGCTACCTGCCGCAGGAAGCCTCGATCTTCCGTGGGCTGACGGTTGAGGAAAACATCCGCGCGGTGCTCGAAATCCACGACAAGAACGTCGATCGGCGCGAGAGCAAACTCAACGACCTGCTTGGCGAATTTTCGATCACGCATCTGCGCAAAGCGCCGGCCATCGCCCTTTCGGGCGGCGAACGCCGGCGCCTTGAAATCGCCCGCGCACTTGCGACCGATCCGACCTTCATGTTGCTCGACGAACCTTTCGCGGGCGTCGATCCGATCTCGGTCGCCGACATTCAGGCGCTGGTCCGGCATCTGACCTCGCGCGGCATCGGCGTCCTGATCACCGATCACAACGTGCGCGAAACGCTCGGACTGATCGATCGGGCCTACATCATCCATGCCGGCGAAGTGCTGACCCATGGGCGTGCCAACGACATCGTTACCAATCCGGATGTGCGCAGGCTCTATCTCGGCGATAATTTCAGCTTGTAGCGACGCGTGCAGGCGAATTGGCCGGCATACAACGCCTCGGCGCTTGACCAAATCTAACTTATAAGCAATTTTTGGGCCAATTAGAAAAATGGCCCGTCCACGCAAGACAGGCCGAGATTTGACGGGAGTTTCGCGCCTGCATGGCTTTGTCCGCCAGCCTTCACTTGCGACAGTCACAGTCGCTGGTCATGACGCCGCAACTGATGCAGTCGATCCAGCTGCTTCAGATGACGCATCTCGAGCTCGCCCAGTTCATTGCCCAGGAAGTCGAAAAGAACCCGCTGCTTGAATTTCAATCAGGCGAGGAGACGGGCTTCGGCTCGGATCGTGCCGAACGCGACGAGGCAGGCCTGGCCCCCGAGGCCGGCGGCGGGGCGGAGGAGCCGATCGGCCAGGGCGACCTCTACGACAGCGCTACTTCAAGCTCCAGCGAGCGGCTCAGCGAAGAACTCGACGCAGACTTTGCCAATGTCTTCCAGGACGACACGGCGCCGCAGCGCGCCGATGCGCCGGAACTGCTCGGCCAATGGAAATCGATGCCGGGCGCCGGCGGCAGCGACGACGGCGAGGGATACGATCTCGACGATTTCGTCGCCGGCCGGAAAACCCTGCGCGAGACCCTGCTCGAGCAAATCCCCTTTGCCCTTGGCGCCCCCTCCGATCGGCTGATCGCGCAGCATCTCATCGACCAGCTCGATGAGGCCGGTTATCTGCATGCGGAAATCGGGGAAACGGCGGCCAGGCTCGGTGCGAGCGCGGCAGATGTGACGCGCGTCCTTCTCGTGCTCCAGCAGTTCGATCCACCCGGCGTCTTCGCGCGCACGCTCAGCGAATGCCTCGCCATTCAATTGCGCTTGCGCAATCGCCTCGATCCGGCCATGGAGGCGCTTGTCGCCAATCTCGAGCTTCTGGCGCGCCGCGACTTCGCGACGCTCAAGAAGATCTGCGGGGTCGACGAGGAGGATCTCGTCGACATGCTCGCCGAAATCCGCAAGCTCGATCCGAAGCCGGGGACAAGCTTCGAGACCAGCGTCACCGAGGCGATCATACCCGACGTTATCGTCCGTTCAGCGCCAGACGGCGGCTGGCTGGTCGAGCTCAATCCCGACGCGCTGCCACGGGTTCTCGTCAATCACGCGTATTTTGCCGAGATCTCGCGCCACAGCCGGAAGAACAGTACCGATCAGACCTTCCTCAGCGAATGCATGCAAAACGCCAACTGGCTGACGCGCAGCCTCGACCAGCGCGCCAGGACGATCATGAAGGTCGCGAGCGAGATCGTCCGGCAGCAGGACGCCTTCCTGGTCCATGGCGTCGATCAACTGCGGCCGCTGAACCTCAGGATCGTCGCCGACGCGATCAAGATGCATGAATCGACGGTAAGTCGCGTCACCTCGAACAAGTATATGCTGACCCCCCGCGGCCTTTTCGAACTGAAGTATTTCTTCACCGTGTCGATCGGTTCGGCGGAGAACGGAGACGCCCATTCGGCCGAATCCGTCCGGCACCGCATCCGCACGATGATCAATCAGGAAAGTGCCGATGCGGTACTGTCCGACGACGATATCGTCGATATCCTCAAGCAAGCCGGCGTCGACATCGCGCGACGCACCGTCGCCAAATATCGCGAGGCAATGAACATCCCCTCCTCGGTCCAGCGGCGTCGCGAGAAGCGCGCTCTTGCCAAGGCGGCCGGGTTCTGATTGCGGTTTTTTCGCGGCGGCAATTGACTCCCCGCGGCGCAGACGATATGAGGCCGCCGCGAATTGCCGAGGCCACCACTCCACTTCGGCGGCTCTAGGCGGCCCGTCCTGGCCCTTGCTGAAACGCTTGGATGACGGAAGCGCTTGGAATAGACTGGATACGCAAGTCACGAACGAGAGAGGAAACTCCATGAGTGTGCGTGTATCCGGTAAACATATGGAAATCGGCGAATCGTTTCGCTCGCGCATAGGCGAGCAGGTCCGCGAGGCCGTAACCAAATATTTCGACGGAGGATATTCAAGCCAGGTCACTGTGGAAAAATCCGGCTCACGCTTCAGCGCCGACTGCAAGCTTCATCTCGATACGGGCGTGGTCTTGCAGGCGAATGGTCAGGCGAATGAGCCACAGGCGGCTTTTGACGCGGCCTCGGACCGCATTGAGAAGCGGCTCCGGCGCTACAAGCGCAAGCTCAAGGACCATCACAACGGCAATGGTCAGAATGCCGCCGAGGTGGCCTACATGGTAATGGACTCGGTGCCTTTCGAGGACGAGGAAGTTCCCGATGATTATGCACCGACCATCGTTGCCGAAACCACGAAACAACTGAGGACGATGTCCGTCGCCAACGCCGTCATGGCGCTCGACATGACGGACGAACCGGTGCTGATGTTTCGTACCCCCGGCAAGGAAGATCTGAACATCGTCTATCGGCGCAACGATGGAAATATTGGCTGGATCGACGCCGCCAATATCAAAAGATGAGTGGGATTGGGGAACGCCGGCACGGTCGGCCTTCCCCGCCGCTCCGATCGGCGGGCCGCCGGGAAAGCTCGATTTTCCTGTGCATGGGATCCGCCAGGCTAAAGATGGTTAGAGCCATTGCGGCATATTTGTGATCAAGTTGTCGGGCCCTAACCGGCGAACGAGGATAAAAGAATGGCATTGGCAGGCTTGCTGCATCAAAATGCGATCATCCCGGCCATGAGGGCCAACTCGAAAAAACAACTCCTTCTGGAATTGGCGGCAAGAGCATCGAAACTCACCGGTCTGCCGGAGCGGGAGATTTTCGACGTCATCCTGCAGCGCGAACGACTCGGTTCGACCGGCGTCGGCAACGGCATCGCCATCCCGCACGGAAAGCTCGGCAACCTTTCTTCGCTCATCGGCATCTTCGCCAGGCTCGATACGCCGGTGGACTTCGAGGCGCTCGACGACCAGCCGGTGGATCTCGTCTTCCTTCTGCTCGCGCCGGAGGGAGCCGGAGCCGATCATCTGAAAGCACTGTCGCGCATTGCGCGGGTGCTGCGCGACCACGACATGGTGACGCGAATCCGCGGGACCGACTCCGCAAGCGCCATCTACATGCTTCTCAACGAAGACACGACCTCGCACGCCGCGTGAGAAGCGGCCGCCAGGAGCGGCAAGGCTCATCTGAAAGCTCGGCCTACGCCGACGAGCGGCGATCGTGTTTCCGTCGGCTTGTCGACGCAACGCGGGCTGCGTGAGGCCGGATTGACCAAGTAATTCAAGCGTTACGCTGCTCCTCGCCAATCTCCGAAAGACTGCTGCCGCATATTCCGAGGGGCTATCGACAGTTTCCCCGCCGTCAACAATAATCCACCACAGCATCCGATCCACGACCGGGGATGCGGGAGGAGGACATCATGACGGGCAGGCTTGCGGGCAAGGTCGCGCTGATCAGCGGCGGCGCCGGTGGCTGCGGGCTGGCGGCGTCCCAGCTCTTCGCGCGCGAGGGCGCCAAGGTCGGCATTGTCGACCTGCCGAAAAGCAAGGGCGAGGAGGTTGCCGAGGCCATTCGCGCCGAGGGCGGGCAAGCCGTGTTCGCGGCCGCCGATGTCTCGGTCTCGGCCGAGGTCAGCGCCGCGGTGCGTACCGTCGAAGATGCTTTCGGTCCGATAACCGTCCTCTTCAACCATGCCGGCATTCTTGCCGTCGGTCCCTTCCTCGAAACGGAAGAGGAAGAGTGGGACCGGCTGATGGCGGTGAACGTGCGCAGCATGTTCCTGATGACCAAGGCGGTGCTTCCCGGGATGATCGGCGCCGGTGGCGGCAGCATCGTTTGCACCTCGTCGATTTCCGCGGTCGCGGCGACGCCGATGGAAGTGCTTTACGATACGACCAAGGGCGCGTGCCACATGTTCGCCCGGGCAATCGCCGTCGAGTTTCGCGACCGGGGCATTCGCTGCAATGCCGTCTGCCCCGGCTTCATCGCCACCGATCACGGCAAGCGCGAGGTCGCCGGCTTGAGCAAATACGGGGTCGACGTGTCCGAAGCGGCGATCGCCGCCCAGCAGGGGCGGATGTGCGATCCGATGGAGGTCGCCAACGCCGCCCTATTCCTGGCGTGCGACGAGTCGAGCTTCGTCAACGGCACGCACCTGTTCGTCGACAATTGCTTCACGGCTGTCTGAGGAGATAAGGATGCTGCAAGCGGGTGGTCATTGGCGCAACTGGGTCGGCAATCAGTCGTGTATCGTCCGTCACCGGGGCGTGCCGGGGAGCGAAGCGGAACTTGCCGAGATGGTGCGGCAAGCGACGTCGGCCGGTCTCAACGTGCGCTGCGCCGGCTCCGGCCACTCCTTCACGCCCGTCGCCTTGACCAGCGGCTTGCACCTGACGCTTTCCGGCATGCAGGGCGTAGCCAATATCGACCAGACGCGCAAACGCGTGTCGGTGAGTGCCGGGACGACGATCAACCAACTCGGCAAGGCGCTGAAATCGAACGGCCTGTCGCTCATCAACCAGGGCGATATCGACAGCCAGGCGCTGGCCGGCGCGCTGACCACCGGCACGCACGGCACCGGCGCGGCGCTCGGCAACATGGCGTCGCAGATCGTCGGCATGCGCCTCGTCCAGCCGGACGGCTCGATCCTCGTCGTCGACGAGACGACCCCGGATCTCTTGGAGGCGTCCCGCGTCTCCGTCGGCATGCTGGGGGTCATCTCAGAAATCACGCTGCAGGTGATGGACAGCTACAACCTGCACGAAAAGCTCTGGCGCTGCGACTTCGACGAGTGCATGGAGCAGCATGACGAACTCGCCGCCAAGCACCGTCATTTCGGCTTCTTCTGGTGCCCGGTTCCCGAAAGCCGTCATTGCTACTGCCTTCCAGATACGTCGTCCGTCTCGACGACGGAGAAGACCGCCGACGTCTGCGAAATGAAGGTGATCGACATCACCGATCGGCCGCCGATGGATGACGCCTTCGAACGGATCGCCTATTCCTCGGAAATCTACCCGATCGAATATGTCCCCAACTTCCACGAGCTCGAATATGCGGTGCCGGTCGCGCACGGCAAGGAGGCCGTCAAGGCCGTGCGCAAGCTGATGCTCGAAAAGCACCCGACCTGCATCTATCCGATCGAATACCGCTTCACCGCCGGCGATTCCGGCTGGATCAGCCCGTTCTACGAGCAGGACTCGATCACGCTCTCCGTTTCCGGCGAGCCCGGCACCGACTATTGGGACTACCTGAAGGACGTCGACACGATCCTGCGCCAATACGGCTCGCGGCCGCATTGGGGCAAGCTGCACTTCCTCGGCGCCGAAGACGTGACGGCGCTCTATCCGCGCTCCGGCGATTTTCGGGCGCTAAGGGCGAAGGTCGACCCGGAATGTCGGTTTCTAAACGACCACCTACGGCAGCTCTTTGCCTAGGGCAACCCAATCTGGCTGGCGAGCATGCCGTTGAATTCAGCGGTTCGGCGGTTTGCAAACTCGCTGTCGGGCGGGCCTTTGCTTCTGGCCAATCTCCCTCCTCGTGGGGGAGATTGCCCGGCAGGCAGAGGGGGTATCGACCCCTTTTCCGACTTCAGCGGCAGCAATCGGATCGGATTTCCGCCTTAGCTCCAAATAGGCAAACGCCGCGCATCCGGGGAAGGCGCGGCGCTCTTTTCATAGTCTTAATCCGCGTCCGCCGTCAGGCGGCGGGCGTTTCGCTTTCCGCTGCGGCGACCTTCGGGCCGCCCTTGGCGACACCGACCATGGCCGGGCGCAGGACTCGTTCGCCGATCGTGTAGCCGGCCTGGACGACCTGAACGACCGTGTTGTTCGGGACCTCGGCGTTCGGAACTTCGAACATGGCCTGATGGAAGTTCGGATCGAACCTCTGGCCGGTCGGGTCCAACTGCTTCACGCCGTGGCGCTCGAGCGCCGCCAACATGGAGCGTTCGGTCATTTCGACGCCTTCGATGAGCGCCATGAGGCCGGCATCGCCGGATTCCCTCGCCTCGGCCGGAATGGCCTCCAGCGCGCGGCGCAGATTGTCGGACACGGCCAGCATGTCGCGCGCGAAACCGGCAACGGAATAGGACTTTGCGTCCTTCACCTCGCGCTCGGTGCGGCGGCGCAGATTGTCCATCTCGGCGGCGAGGCGAAGATATTTGTCACGCAGCTCCGCACTTTCCGCCTTGGCGAGCTCCAGCGCATCGGGCGCAGCGGCGGAAGCATCGGCTTCCGGCGCTTCCGCTTCCGGCGCGGCCGTCGTTACAGTCTCTTCCGGCGCTGCAGCCTCAGGTCCGTTCTTGTTCGTTTCGTCGGTCATGACGTTCTCCGAATGTCTTCTCATTGATGTGTTCGGTATCATCAAACCAGCGGAAGTCGCTTTGCTTGAACGCTCTGTTGCCTGGATTTGAAGCCGATATCGAGGTTTGGGCCCGAAAAATCAAGGGTCCAATCGGTCTATCGCCCAAAAGGATTCGCTCAGCGCGATAGGCGCGACATCAGCTGGGCAGTGTAATCCACCATAGGGACGATCCGCGAATAGTTGAGCCGCGTCGGTCCGATGACCCCGACGGCGCCGATGATCCGGTCGTCGCTGTCGCGATAGGGGGCGACGATCAGCGACGATCCGGAGAGCGAAAACAGCTTGTTTTCCGAGCCGATGAAGATGCGCACTCCGGGGCCGCTTTCTGCAAGATTGAGGAGTTCGATCAGGCTGTCCTTCTTTTCGAGATCGTCGAACAGCATGCGCAGCCGTTCGATGTCCTCGGTTCCTTCCAGGCCCTCGAGCAGATTGGCACGGCCGCGAACGATGAGTCGTGCCGGCTTCTCGTCGCCCTCGCTGCCCGACCAGATCGCAAGCCCCCGCTCGACCAGATCCTGCGACAGCGCGTCGAGTTCGCCGCGCACGGTCTGCTTGACCTTCTCGAGTTGGGACCGCAGTTCGGGGATGGTCTGCCCGGCAAGATGGGCATTGACGAAGTTCGCCGCTTCGGTGAGCTGTGCGCTGGTGACGCCCGCCGGCAGCTCGATGATGCGGTTCTCCACCTGGTCGTGCTCGCCGACGAGAACGGCAAGCGCCTTGGTCGGGGCGAGGCGGATGAATTCGACATGCTTCAGCACCGGATCGCTTTTCGTCGTGATGACGAGGCCGGCGCCGCGGGACATGCCGGAAAGCATCTGGCTTGCCTCGGCAAGAAGGCTGTCGATCGGCTGATCACGTTCTGCACGCCGCACCTGCCGCTCGATCGAGGTCCGCTCTTCGGGGGAAAGACTGCCGACCTGCATGAAAGCATCGACAAAGAAGCGCAATCCCGTCTGGGTCGGCAACCGTCCTGCGCTGACATGAGGGGAATAGATGAGCCCCAGACCCTCGAGATCGCTCATGACATTGCGCACCGAGGCCGGCGACAGCGACATCGGCAGGAGCCGCGAGAGATTGCGGGACCCGAGCGGCTCGCCGCTTTCCAGATAGGTCTCCACGATGCGGCGGAAGATCTCGCCGGAGCGCTCATCCAGCGTCGATGCGACCCCCTTCGTTTCAGGGTTGCGCAGTACCATGTCACTCCATGCAAACAGCCGTTCGTGTCCCCGCAGAATATAGTGGCCAGCGGGGACAATGGCAAAAGGGAAAAATCACCGCCCTGTCCCGATACGAACCGGTTCCCTTTACCCCCGCCATGATCTAGAAGGCTCAGCAGATAAATAGGAGTCGACGATGCGGCCATCGGGCAGAAAAACCGACCAAATGCGCAAGGTTTCCTTCGAGCGCAATTTCTCCAAGCATGCGGAAGGGTCCTGCCTCGTGCGCTTCGGCGACACGCATGTCCTGTGCACGGCGAGCCTCGAGGAAAAGGTTCCCGCCTGGCTGCGCAACGGCGGCAAGGGCTGGATCACGGCCGAATACGGCATGCTGCCGCGGGCGACCGGCGAGCGGATGAGGCGCGAGGCGTCAGCCGGCAAGCAGAGCGGCCGCACGCAGGAAATCCAGCGGCTGATCGGCCGTTCGCTTCGAGCCGTCGTCGACCTGCCGGCGCTCGGCGAGCGTCAGATCTCGATCGACTGCGACGTGATCCAGGCGGACGGCGGCACCCGCACCGCCTCGATCACCGGCGCCTGGATCGCGCTGCACGATTGTCTGAAATGGATGGAAGCGCGCAACATGATCAAGCTCGAAAGGGTGCTCAGGGACCATGTCGCCGCCATTTCCTGCGGCATCTTTGCCAACCAGGCAGTTGTGGACCTCGACTATCTGGAAGACTCGGCCGCTGAGACCGATGCCAATTTCGTCATGACGGGCAGCGGTGGACTGGTCGAGATCCAGGGAACGGCGGAAGGAAAACCCTTCACGGAGGAAGAATTCGCAAGCCTGATGCGACTCGCCAAGGACGGCATTTCCGAGCTCGTCGCGTTGCAGAAGCAGGCGATCGCCGGCTAGGGCTGCGCGGGCGCCTACGCCCGGGTTCCCTGAAATTCGAGAGGATCGACGTTGGCTCCCGCTCTTGAAGGCATCCTCGAAACCGCGCTCTACGCGGATGATCTCGACGCCGCCGAAGCGTTCTACGGCAACGTGCTCGGCCTTGAGCGGATCACCCGCGTCGGCGACCGCCATGTCTTCTTCCGCTGCGGCGACGGCGTGCTGTTGATCTTCAACGCGGCGGAAACGATGAAGCCGCCCGCGACCGGCGCGCTGCCCGTGCCGCCGCATGGCACTAAGGGCGAGGGGCATATGTGCTTCCGCATCGCGGCAGAGGCGCTCGACACCTGGAAGGCGAAGCTGGAGACGGCTGGCGTGGCGATCGAGGCGGATATCCGCTGGCCGAACGGCGCCCGCTCCTTCTACTTCCGCGACCCGGCCGGAAACAGTCTGGAGTGCGCGGAACCCGGCCTCTGGGCAATCGATTGATGCGGCTTTGAAGTTTGGACGGAACAAGAATAGATGCGCAAACTCGTTGACAAGACGCTCGTGGTCGCGAGCCACAATGCCGGCAAGATCCGCGAAATCCGCGATTTGATCGGACCGCTCGGCTTCGAGGCAAAATCGGCCGCCGATCTCAATTTCATCGAGCCGGAGGAAACCGGCACGACCTTCGAGGAGAATGCGGCGATCAAGGCACTGGCCTCGGCCAGAGCCTCCGGCCTGCCAGCGCTTTCGGATGATTCCGGCCTTGCCGTCGATGCGCTCGGCGGCGCCCCCGGTGTCTACACCGCCAATTGGGCGGAGCGCGAAGACGGCAGCCGCGATTTCGCCATGGCGATGGAAAGGGTCGAGAAGGCGCTTCAGGAGAACGGAGCTACTGAGCCGGAGGATCGGACGGCCCGGTTCGTCTCGGTGCTCTGTCTTGCCTGGCCGGACGGACATGTCGAACTCTTTCGCGGCGAGGTCGAGGGCAAGGTCGTCTGGCCGCCGCGCGGGACGAGCGGCTTCGGCTATGATCCTGTGTTCCAGCCCCAGGGCTACGACACCACATTCGGCGAGATGAGCGCGGAAGAAAAGCACGGCTGGAAGCCGGGCGACAGCGAAGCGCTTTCGCATCGCGCCCGGGCCTTCAAGCTCTTTGCCGAGACCTGCCTCGGCGCCTGAGAAACCAATGATCCAGACGGTCCCGCTTTCGGCAATCGGTGACGGCATGGACCCCGGCTTCGGGGTCTATGTGCACTGGCCGTTCTGCGCAGCCAAATGCCCCTATTGCGACTTCAACAGCCATGTCCGCCACCAGCCGGTGGACCAGCCGCGCTTCATCGCTGCCTTCCTCCAGGAAATGGCGTCGGTGCGGGCGCTGTCCGGCCCGAGAACCGTGACCAGCATCTTCATGGGCGGCGGCACGCCGTCGCTGATGGAGCCTGCGACCGTCGGTGCGATCCTCGAGGGCATCGCCCGGCACTGGCATGTGCCGGACGGCATCGAGATCACCATGGAGGCCAATCCCTCGAGCGTCGAGGCGACGCGCTTCCACGGTTACCGGGCGGCCGGCGTCAACCGCGTCTCGCTGGGCGTCCAGGCTCTGAACGACCGCGATCTCAAATTCCTCGGCCGGCTGCACAATGTCGAGGATGCGCTGAAGGCGGTACGGCTGGCGCGCGAGATCTTCCCGCGCATGTCCTTCGACCTGATCTACGCCCGTCCGAACCAGACCGTCGAGGAATGGGAGCGCGAGCTGAAGGAAGCGGTATCCTACGCCGTCGACCATCTCTCGCTCTATCAGCTCACCATCGAGGAGGGCACGCCCTTTTTCGGGCTGCACAAGGCAGGCAAGCTGACCGTGCCGGACGGCGAACAGTCGGCGGTGCTCTACGAGGCGACGCAGGAGATCACAGCGGCGATCGGCATGCCCGCCTATGAGGTCTCCAACCATGCCCTGCGGGGGGCGGAAAGCCGCCACAACCTCACCTATTGGCGCTACGGCGACTATGCGGGTATCGGCCCCGGTGCCCACGGGCGGCTTACGGACGGCCCTAGCAAGATTGCGACTGCAACGGAACGCAATCCCGAGGCATGGCTGCGGCTCGTCGAGGAGCGCGGCGAAGGCATCACCGAGCAGGAGCCGCTCGACCTCGAGGCGCAGGCCGACGAATTGCTGCTGATGGGCCTGAGGCTTCGGGAAGGCGTCGATCTCGCTCGCTGGCAGACACTTTCCGGCCGCGATCCGGATCCCGACCGCGAACAGTTCCTCATCGAGCACGGCTTCATCGAACGCATCGGCAATTCACGCCTGCGCTGCACTCCAGCCGGCATGCTCATCCTGGACGCGGTCGTAGCCGATCTCGCCTGCTGAAAATTTTGAGCGCGGCGGCCGTGTCAGAGCGCCGCTCGCTTGCCGGAACGTTCAGTCGTTCAGTCATGTGTATCGCCCGAGAGCGGCGTCGCCCTCATAGAAGGACGCCGCTCGAATTGGTCGAACCACCGGGTCAGCCTGGGTCGGTCGCGAAAGGACGGCAGAGCGCGGAACGCCATCCAGGAAAGCGCAGTCGCCAGCGCAATATGGCCGACATGCAGCGGCGCATCGAGGTCCGGAACCGTCTCCAACCAGTCATAGGTCGCCTCGATCTTTTCGTTATAGCCGTCCCGAAGCGCACCGTAGCGTAACGGTTCCGGCCGCCGCACGGTTTCCCAGCGTAGCGCTATGCCGGTCTGCGCCAGACCTTGCGCGACCGATTGCAGCGTCAGTGCCTGCCACCAGCTATCACCGCTCTCTGGAATGAGTTTCGTGCCGTCATGGATAGTGTCGAGATAGGCGCAGATCACGTCGGAATCGAAGATCGGTGCCCCTTCGGTGCGCAGCAGCACGGGCACCTTGCCGAGCGGATTCTCGGCGTAAACCCGATCGTTGCGCAAGGTCGGGCTCGTCTCATGATGAAGGATCTCCAGCCGGTCCGCGATCCCGGCTTCGTGGGCAAAGACGAGCGTCTTACGGGCAAAGGGAGAGTGGGTCTGATAATGCAGGATCATGTTACCTCGCGTGGGCCGTCCATCGGCACTTCGCGAAGATTAAGAAATCAGCCGCAAGAATTGCGCTCTGTTTCACCGCCCGACGCACAAGTTCGTTCACGCCGGGCGGTAGCTTATGCCCCGCCGGTCTCGTCAGTCGCTCTTCTTCACCGGAGCGACGATCCCCCATGTGACGCCGAAGGGGTCGCGCAACTGGCCGTAATAGTCGCCCCAGAAGGCGATCTCCAGCGGCATCGTCACTTCCGCCCCCGCGGCCACCGCGCGCTTCCACCAGAAATTGGCGTCGTCGACAATGAGGTGCAGCACGAAGCCCTCCGGCGGCTTCCAGGGAATGCCGAATTCCGGGAAGGGATCGTTCAGCATCAGCGCGCCGCCATTGATCGTCAGGTGGCAATGAATAAGGCGCTTGCCGTCCTCGGCATACTTGCGGTCCTCCTCCTTGGCGCCAAAGGCACGGCTGTAGAATTTGGCAGTTGCGTCCGCATTCTCGACGTTGAGATAAGCGACGACGCCGGCCATCGGCGGATGCGAGGGCGCGTCCCAGTCGACCTGCGACGTAGGATCGAGGTCGATCGCCGCCTTGACGCTTCCGTCCATATAGAAGGGGACGGATTCATGCTGATGAGCGATCTTCCATCCCTTGTCGGTGCGCTTCAGACCGAGCGTCTGGCGGTACCAGAGCGCCGGTTTGTCGCCATTTTGCTTTTCGCCGGAGAGATGCGCCAATGCCGTGGCGAACGCGACGTCATCGCTTGACGAAATCTCGAGGTCCTGAAGCCGGTAGCCGAGCGGACCTTTCCACGTCGAAAACCACTGCTCAAGTTCCCCGGCACCGGCGTCCGAGGCCTTGAGCGGCGGCGCCAGAGAAAAGACCAGGCAATCCTCCGTGCCGTGGGAAAGGACGCGGCCCGCATCCTTCTGCCGCATGGCCTCCGCCCAGTCTTCGATCACTGCGCGAATCTCCGCGGCGTTGCTGCTCTCGGTGATGGACATGAATTATCCTCCTCTCAGAGTCTTGCGACGAGTGCCGCTAGCTGGTCGGCGCATTGGCCCCAGCCCTCGTGAAAGCCCATCTTCTCGTGGGTCTCGCGGTCCGCGACGCTCCAGTGGCGGGCGCGAGCGGTGTAGCGGGTCTTCCCGCCCTCGTCCTCAAAGGTCAGGATCGCCGTCATGAACGGCTTTTCGGAGGGCTTCCAGGCTTCCGTATATGCGTCCGTCATGACCAGCTTCTCGTTCGGCACGACCTCCAGATAGACACCCTGATTGGGATAGAGCTCGCCCTCCGGCGATCGCATGACGAAGCGGTTCGTGCCGCCTGGCCTGACGTCGAGCTCCGCTTCGGTGATCGTCCACGGCAAGGGAGCGAACCATTGCTTCAGGAGCTCGGCATCCGTGAAGGCGCGATAGACCTTTTCGCGCGGTGCATCGATCAGGCGGATCAGAACCAGTTCGCGGTCATTGATGGGGTCGATTTCGGTAGCTGCAGTCATTTCCAATTCCTCCGTGGTGGGTTCGAACCTAGGACGACCGGGACGTTCGGATTCCGACAGCTGCCGACGACGTTTTATTGTTTTTCTTCTGCCGGCGTTATCGAAGCGATCGCGTCGGCCTCCAGGTGGTCGAGCTGCTTGCGGATATAGGCGGCCTCGGCGGCATTGGTGGCAAGCGCGATCGCCCGGTCGAAGGCGACGCGCGCCTCGCGGCTGCGGTCAAGCTGCTTGAGCAGGCCGCCGCGCAGGCCGTGATAATAGAAATAGCTGGAGAGCCTATCGGCGAGCGGTTCGACCAGCGCCAGCGCCGCTTCTGGCCCGTCGCGTTTCGACACGGCGACCGCCCGGTTGAGCGTGACGACCGGCGATGGCTGCAGCCGCTCGAGCGCTTGGTAGAGCAGCTCGATCTCGTTCCAATCCGTCAGCTCCGGACGCTCGGCGCGTGCATGCAGCGCTGCGATCGCGGCCTGAATCTGGTAGGGCCCGGGGCGACGATGACGTATCGCCTTGTCGATCATCGCCAAGGCCTCGGTGATCATCGGCCTGTTCCACAGCCGCCGGTCCTGGTCCTCGAGCAGGATGATGGCGCCATGAGCGTCGAAACGGGCGCGCGCGCGCGAATGCTGGAGGAGCAAAAGCGCCGTCAGCCCCATGATCTCCGGCTCCGACGGAAACAGCCGGAGCAACAGCCGGGACAGGCGGATTGCCTCGTCGCAGAGATCGGCGGAGACCCCGTCCGGGCCGTTCATGGCCGAATAGCCCTCGTTGAAGACGAGGTAGATCATCGTGGCGACCGCCGCGAGCCGCTCGGCGCGGTCGGCGGCGTCGGGCGTTTCGAACGGGATGCCGGCGGCAGCCACTCGCGCCTTGGCGCGGGTGATGCGCTGTTCCATCGCCGCCTCGCCGACAAGGAAGGCGCGGGCGATCTGCTTGACGGACAGGCCGGAAACGATCCGGAGCGCCAGTGCGATCTGCTGGGTGGCCGGCAGGGCCGGATTGCTGCAGACGAAGAGCAGCCGCAGGATATCGTCGCGGTAGTGCGCCCCGTCGAGGCGGTCGGCCAGTTCGCTCTCCCGGTCCTCGAGATCGGAGAGCAGCTCTCCCGGCGGCAGCGCCGTTTCACGCGCTTGCCGCCGCACCTTGTCGATACCGCTGTTGCGGCCGACGAAAATCAGCCAGGCGGCAGGATCGCGCGGCGGTCCGTTCTTCGGCCAGGTCTTCAATGCCCGGATGCAGGCCTCCTGGAAGGCCTCTTCCGCCAGATCGAGACTGCGGAAATAGCGCAGCAGCGCGCCCATTGCCTGCGGCCGCGCGGATACCAGGGCAAGGTCGATCCAGGCCGTGTCGGTCATGGGGCAAGCTCACCCGGTTTGAACAGAGACAGGGGGCGAATCTCGTAGGAACCCGCGGCCGGATTGGCGGCACTCAATTCGCGGGCGAAATCCAGCGCCTCATCGAGCGATACGCAATCGATCAGGTAAAAGCCGAGCAACTGCTCCTTGGTCTCGGCAAAGGGACCATCCATGACAACGGTCTCTCCCCGGCTGTGGCGCAATGTGGTGGCCGCGGTCGTCGGCAGGAGCCGCGCGACGGGGCCGAGCTTGCCGGCCTCGACATACTTTCGCTGGACGGCGGTAAGATCACGCATGACCTTGTCTTCCTCCTCCTGGCTCCAGGCGCTCGTTACGTCTTCATTGTTGTAGCAAAGCACAGCGTAAAGCATCGAGACCTCTCCCGCTTCGATCAAAAGGACGAATGACGAAAGAGATAGCCGACAAACGGGACGAAAAAAATGCCATCTGGCAATGCGTCTGACTTCGAGCCAAGCGGCGTTTCGGTTGCCGGCCATGCTGTGGAATACAGGTTGCCGGCAGCTTCGCACAAAAAAGCCCGGCTAACCCGGGCCCTTCGTAAGCTGTAGATTACACAAACGATCGCACCTACTCGTTGATCAGTCGTTTCAGGAGCTCGACTTCGTGGCTGAGCTTTGTGTCGCCGGCGATCAGTTCCTCGATCTTGCGTACCGCGTGCAAAACGGTCGTGTGATCGCGGCCGCCGAAACGGCGGCCTATTTCCGGGAAGGAGCGCGGCGTCAGCGTCTTCGACAGGTACATGGCGATCTGGCGCGGCTTGACGATGACGCGCGTGCGGCGGTTCGAGACCAGTTCCTGGCGCGAGACATTGTAGTGCTTGGCGACGACCCGTTGGATATCCTCGATGCGGACGCGGCGCGGCTCGCCGGCATTGACGAGATGGCCGAGCAGCTCATCGACACGCTCGATCGACAGCTGCGGCTCGAAGGAGCGGCGGAAGAGGAGCTGGTTGAAGGCCCCTTCCAGCTCGCGGCCGCTGGCTGTGACATTGCGCGCTACATGGCTCAGGATATCTTGCGGAATGTCGAGCGACGCATCGTCCTGGCGGGCCGCTTCGAGACGGCGCTTCAGCATTTCGAGGCGCATGTCGTAGTCAGGCCCCTCCATCTCGATCGCCACGCCGCCCTGCAGGCGCGAACGAACGCGGCTGTCGAGCGATTCCAGCTCCCAGGGCGCCCGGTCCGCCGCCACGACCACCTGTTTGGCCGAGTCGAGCAGCATGTTGAGCAGATGGCAGAATTCATGCTGGATCGACTTGCCCTGCAGGAACTGCATGTCGTCGATGACGAGAAGATCGATATTACGCAGCGATTCCTTCAGCGACAGCGCGTCGTTGTCACGGATCGCGGTGGCGAAACGCCACATGAAATATTCCGCCGTAAGATAGACGACACGCGGCGCCCGTGCGCTTTGCAGCGCAGCAAGCGCGACCGCCTGCAATAGATGCGTCTTGCCGAGGCCGACGCTGGAATGGATGAACAGCGGATTGAAGCGCACGGCGCCGGCGCCGGCCTCCGCGATCGTGCGCGCCGCAGCAAGCGCCACGCGGTTGGACGAGCCCTCGACGAAGCTCTCGAAATTGTAGCGCTGGTCGAGCGGCGAACCGAAAAGCGGCGCCTGCGTCGGCCTTGCGGCGGCTGCGACCGTGGCAGCGGCAGCGGCGACCGGCTGTGGCGAGGCCGCACGGCGGGCAGGGGCAGCCGGCGCCGGTTCGGCTGCCGCAAGCACTGCCTCTTCGTGAACCGCCGGACGCTGGCCGCGGGTCGCGGTACGGACGAGGACCTCCACCTTCAGGATCTCACCGTCTTCCTGCTGGAAAAGGTTGGTGATCAGATCGAGATAGCGATTGTTGATCCACGACTTCAAAAAAGTCGTAGGCACCGACAGGCGCACGACACTTTTCGATACCGAATGGAGCTTGAGACGCCCGAACCAGCTGGCGAAGACATCCGGACCGACCTGGGCTTTTAAACGCGCACTTACCCGCTCGAAAAGTGCGTCATGCCGCATGTCGTGCTTTTCCCCCGCCGCCTGAGACTGATTGCTTCCGGCCTGAATTCCTTCAGACGCCGTCGCCAAATTCATCTGCATTTTGCCGCCTTCCAATATCATTATCCGATGCCGTCATTCGCTGCCGGCCTCATCTTTATGTCCATCGGACACGGCTGCCTCCAAAGCCATGCCGCGCCCGACGAACGCCCTGTCGCAACGAAACCGGGCTCCTCATATCCCGTCCCGCCGCGCGCTGCGCTCACCCGCTCGCCTCGATCAAGCGAATGTCCCCTCGCGCCTAGTCCTATCGATTCCGTGCGGCCGTCTTCAAGCCATCCGGTCCTACCCATTGTGACTACACCGCACCCCTCGTACGAAGCGGGTAGCCGAGGTGGTCTCCTTTCCTCTTGAACGCACACCGACACAGTATCGATGGGAACCACACCCACAACCGTAAGGCGAAATGTCCTCGTTCCGCGACGAAGCTCGTCCGGCTTAACCATCTCGACTTGTCTGATTGAACGACGTGGATTTCCCCCGCCACAGGGAACAGATAATCCAAAGCCATCTCGTTGAAATGACTTCAAACCTCTTTATACAGATGTGATCCGTGTCCCCTGTGGAAGCCATTTAGGCAGGATCGAGGGGCAAGATCAATGGCGATTTTTACCGCTTCTTAAGCGCTGCCGGTTGACTCTCGTGCGGCGTTTTGCATGGGCGTTTGCGAGTCCCGCAAGAATCGCTTTTGAATCAAGGGTTTTGATTTTTGCCGCCATGATTAGCTGGCGAAAAAGAAAAAAAATAAAAATTTTCTTGACTCACATTGCGTCGAAGACGGCGCCACACGGAGACGTGACGCTGGCGGGAACCTCGCGCAACCCGTTGAAATCACTTGCACATTTCTGTCACGGCCCTGACACAACCGCCATCCGGGCAGGTTAGCTATGACAATGGCAGAATTATGAATCCGAAAAGCCCGGCGCGTGCGCCGGGCTTTTCGTCAATTGCTTATTATTTAGCCGGGTTAGGCCGAAAGGGCCTTCACGCGCTGCGCCAGACGAGACACTTTGCGCGATGCGGTATTGCCATGCAGCACGCCCTTGGTGGCGGCCCGCATCAGCTCCGGCTGGGCTGCCTGCAGGGCAGCAGCGGCGAGCGCCTGATCGCCGGAAGCGATCGCCTCTTCAACCTTGCGTACGAAGTTGCGGACGCGCGAACGACGAGCCTTGTTCACTGCGGTACGGCGCGCGATCTTGCGAGTCGCCTTTTTCGCCGAAGTTGTATTGGCCATTGATGCCTCTCTTCGAAAACTGACATGAACTCCGCCTTCGCCGTGCCGGGTCACTGCGACCTGTCAACCAAAGCAATTCGGGAGCAGTATCGGAAAGCCATGCGAGATGGCGTTTCAAACTGAGGGCGGCGTATAGCGGGAAACCGCCCTTGCGTCAACGCGCATTTTGCGAAAACCCGCGCTTCCGCATTCACCTGTGTTTGAAATCCGCCTTGCGCTTGCCGACGAAGGCGGCCATCCCTTCCTTCTGGTCTTCGGTGGCGAAAAGCGCCTGGAAGAGCCGCCGCTCGAAACGGAGGCCCTCGGCAAGCGTCACTTCCAGCGAGCGGTTGACCGCCTCCTTCGCCATCATCACCGCCGGAAGCGCGAGCGAGGCGATCTTTTCCGCCGCGGCGAGCGCCTCTTCCATCAGCCTCTCGGGTGCGACGATGCGCGCAACGAGGCCCGCCCGCTCCGCCTCGGCAGCGTCCATCATGCGGCCGGTCAGGATCAGGTCCATCGCCTTCGCTTTGCCGACCGCGCGCGTCAGGCGCTGCGACCCGCCCATGCCGGGAATGACGCCGAGGGTGATTTCCGGTTGACCGAATTTCGCCGTCTCCGATGCGATGATGAAGTCGCACATCATGGCGAGCTCGCAGCCGCCGCCAAGCGCAAAGCCGGAAACGGCCGCAATCATCGGCTTGCGGGCCCCGGCGACATGCTCCCAACCGCCGAGAAAGTCGCCAAGGTAGCTGTCGACGAAATCGAGCGACTGCATTTCCTTGATATCGGCGCCGGCCGCGAATGCCTTGTCCGAGCCGGTGATGACGATCGCGCCGACGCCCTTGTCCGCATCGAAGGTTTTCAACGCCGCGTCAAGCTCGCGCATCAGCGTCGAATTCAGCGCATTCAGCGCCTGCGGCCGATTGAGGGTGATCAGGCCGACGCGCCCGCGCGTTTCGACCAGCAGCGTCTCGTAACTCATGTCGTCTCCTCCACTTCGATCTCGATTGCGGCAAGCTCTATTTCTGGCAGCGCGGGCAATGGAAGGTCGAACGCCCTGCCTGAACGATGCGGGCGACCGTACCGCCGCAGTCCAGCGTACGGCAAGCCTCGCCCTCCCGATCGTAGACGGAAAAGGCATGCTGGAAATAGCCGAGGCTGCCATCTGCCTGGATATGGTCCTTGAGCGACGAGCCACCGGCAGCGATCGCGTCGGCAATCACAGCGCGGATCGCCTCCACAAGCGCGAACAAGGCCTGCTTCGGGCGTCCGCGCTTGTCGACCAGCGTTCCGGCAGCCCTGTTCGGCGACAAGCCCGATCGCCACAGCGCCTCGCACACATAGATATTGCCGAGGCCAGCGATCGTCCTCTGGTCCAGCAGCGCCGTCTTCAGCGGCTGCGACTTTCCGGTGAACCGGACAGCCAGATAAGCGGCGTCGAGCGCATTGCCAGTCGGCTCCTCGCCGAGATCGCGGAAGAAGGCGTGCTCGGCGATCGTATCGCGCCGCGCCAGGTCCATGAAGCCGAAGCGGCGCGGGTCGTTGTAGATGATGCGCGTCTGGCCGGACCCTCCCTCGAGATGGAAGATCACATGGTCGTGCTTCTCATCCTTGCTGCGCGGTCGATGGAATTCGCCGGGCACTGTCGGCTCCGCGCCGGCCTCGATGCGGAACGACCCGGACATGCCGAGATGCGCAACTATCACATCGCCGCCTTCGAGGTCGATCATCAGATATTTGGCCCGACGCGACAGCGCGAGGATGCGGCGGCCAGAAATGGCGGTGGCGAAATTGTCGGGAAAGGGAAAGCGCAGGTCCGGCCGGCGCAGTTCGGCGCGCACCAGCAGGGCCCCCTCCATCGTCGGCGCCAATCCCCGTTTGACCGTTTCGACCTCAGGCAGTTCCGGCATCGGCCGTCGTCCTTCATTCTTTGTTCATTCCGTCCGCAACATTCTTACAGGGAGCGTTGTGTGTCTCAAAGACGCACAACGCCGGAGTGCTGTGAACGCGCCATTCCCATAGCCAGATTGATATCCTATAGGGATGCGCTATGTCGCGCCCAGATCCCGCCGCTGAGATAGCGCGGGCGGGATGATTTCGCTATGGTGCCGGCAAAATTCGTTGGAGTGGAGTTTTCGTATGACGGATGAGCGCGTATCGGCCGATGGCGGAATGGAGACCTCCTTCGGTTTCCGCGAAGTCGGCACGGGCGAAAAGCAGCCGCTCGTCAACGACGTCTTCCACAAGGTCGCCAAACGCTACGACATCATGAACGACATGATGTCGGCCGGTCTGCATCGCGTCTGGAAGAATGCGATGATCGCCGCGCTCAACCCGCCGCGCCGGGAGCACTACCGGGTGCTCGACGTCGCTGGCGGCACCGGCGATGTCGCCTTCCGCATCGTCGAAGCCTCCGACCGCCGGGCGCATGCGACGGTGCTCGACATCAATGGCTCGATGCTCGCCGTCGGCGCCGAACGGGCCCGCAAGAAGGGGCTCCTCGCCAATCTCGAATTCGTCGAGGCGAATGCCGAGGACCTGCCCTTCGCGGCGAATTCCTTTGATGCCTATACGATCGCCTTCGGCATTCGCAATGTGCCGCGCATCGAGGTGGCGCTCGCGGAGGCCCACCGCGTGCTGAAGCGCGGCGGCCGGCTCCTGGTGCTCGAATTCTCCGACGTCGAGATGCCGCTCTTGGACCGCTTCTACGATGCCTGGTCGTTCAACGCGATACCGAAGTTCGGCAAGCTCGTCACCGGCGACGACGCGCCCTACCAGTATCTGGTCGAATCGATCCGCAAGTTCCCGAACCAGCGTGATTTCGCCGCGATGATCCGCACCGCCGGCTTTGGCCGCGTCTCCTTCACCAACTACACCGGCGGCATCGCAGCGTTACATTCCGGCTGGAAAATCTGACCGCATGAGCACGCCTGGAGCATATTTCCGTCTCGTGCGGATCGGCTGGGTGCTGGCGCGCGAGGACGCCTTTGCAGCGGTTCCGTCCGAACACCTTCCTCCGCTGGCGCGTTTCGTGCAGCGGCTCGCCGGGCTGCTTGCCCGCCGCAGAGCCCGGTCCGAGGCGCGCAGCGGCCGGCTCGCCCGGGCCGTCGAACGGCTTGGCCCCTCCTATGTCAAGATCGGCCAGTTTCTCGCCACACGGCCGGATGTCGTCGGCGCGGAACTCGCCGCCGACCTCTCGCTCTTGCAGGATCGGATGGCGACGTTTCCCGAGAGCGAGGCCCGCGCCGCCATACAAGGTTCCCTCGGCCGCTCCGTCGAGGCGCTGTTCGTCGAATTTTCCGAAGCGATGGCAGCCGCGTCGATCGCTCAGGTCCATCCGGCCGTGGTCCTGCGTGACGGCAGGCGGGAAAAGGTGGCCGTCAAGGTCATCCGTCCGGGCGTGCGCCAGCGCTTCGCCTCGGATATCGAGGCGATGTACCTGGTTTCGCGCATGCAGGAGCGGTTCCTGCCCTATACCCGGCGGCTGAGGCCGGTCGAGGTGACGAAAACGCTCGAACAGACGACCAAGGTCGAAATGGACCTGAGGCTCGAGGCCGCCGCACTTTCCGAACTCGGTGAGAACACCAAGGAAGACTCCGGTTTTCGCGTACCCAAGGTCGACTGGGAACGCACGGGTCGCGACGTCGTGACGATGGAATGGATCGACGGCGTGAAGATGTCGGACATCGAAGGTCTGAAGCGCGCCGGCCACGACCTCAACCGGCTCGCCGAAACGCTGATCCAGTCTTTCCTGCGCCACACGCTGCGCGACGGCTTCTTCCACGCCGACATGCACCAGGGCAACCTGTTCGTCGACGACGCCGGCCATATCGTCGCCGTCGACATGGGAATTGTCGGCCGGCTCGGCAAGAAGGAGCGCCGCTTCCTCGCCGAGATCCTCTTCGGCTTCATCACGCGCGACTACCAGCGCGTTGCCGACGTGCATTTCGAGGCGGGCTACGTACCCTCACATCACGACGCGGCGAGCTTTGCCCAGGCGATCCGGGCGATCGGTGAACCCATCCACGGCCAGCCGGCCGAAACGATCTCGATGGCCAAGCTTCTGACGCTGCTCTTCGAGGTGACCGAGCTCTTCGACATGCAGACGCGTCCCGAGCTCGTCATGCTGCAGAAGACCATGGTCGTCGTCGAGGGCGTCGCCCGCACCCTCAACCCACGCTTCAACATGTGGAAGGCGTCCGAGCCGGTCGTCGGCAAGTGGATCCGCGACAATCTTGGCCCGAAACGCATTGTCACGGATCTGCGCGACGGGCTGCACGCGGCGCTTCGGGTTGCCGAAGCCCTTCCGGAAATCGCGGCGCGCACCGAACGCTTCTCCGCGGAAATCATGGCGATGAGCGAGAACGGCCTGCGCTTCGATCCAGAAACGGCGGAGGCGATCGGCAAGGCGGAGGCGCGCCATACACGCTCGGGCCGCCTAGCACTCTGGGTGATCGCGGCAACGCTCGTTTTCATCGCCTGGCAGCTTGTCTGAGCGTCGGGAAAATCGCTTCAGAATTCCTGTATCCTGGAATAGTATCCGCCCATGGACAATCGTTTTTCGCTCGTGATGCTGGTGACCACGCAGACCTCAGGGTGTGCGGGAGACCTGTTGCGTTAAGCGAAGTGTCTTCAAGCCAACCCTGCCGAGGCGAGCAGGGTTCGGCTCTGTTTCCTCGGAAAAAAGAGAGAGGAAACAATGAACGCTGGTTCGCCCGCACTCCATATCCGCGCCGCATCCATTGCCGACTGGGAAGCGCTCGCCGCCTTACGCGATCTGCCCGGCGTTCGCAACGGAACGCTGCGCCTGCCCTTCGCACCGCCGGAGCAGACGCGCCGTTGGCTCGAAAGCCTAACGGAAAACGATATGATCATCGTCGCCGAGTTCGAGGGACAGATCGTCGGGCTCGCCGGATTGCACCGCCACAAGGGGCGGCGGCAGCATGCGGCTGACCTCGGCATGTCGGTCCATGACGACTACCGCCGGCGCGGTATCGGCAAGGCGCTGCTCGAGGCGTTGATCAAGGCGGCAGACCGCTGGCTCGGCATCTCCCGCATCGAATTGACGGTCTTCACCGACAACGAAGCGGCGATCGGCCTCTACCGCAACGCGGGCTTCGTCACCGAGGGCGTCCTGAAGTCCTACGCCTTGCGTGACGGTCAACTCACCGACGTGCTGACCATGGCTCGGCTGCGCCGATGAAAGAATGGTAGCAATGGGCAGAACTTGCGGGCGGCGGGCGTATCGGGATCGATGACCGGCCTGGCATTCGTCAACCGAGGAGGTTAAGAGGATGCATGAAGTACGAAACCCCTCCTGTTCCAGCCGGCGCCGTCATCCGTCAGGGAGGAAGGACGTGCTTTCATCGTCTGACGAATACCACTCCCGTGCTTATTCATGTGCGCTCGGGCAACAAGGTCGTGGTTATTCGCGACCCCCTTTGCGCCTCTCAGCCGGCGAGTTTGGGCTGTTGCCCGACCACCAGCCCATGACCATGGAGAACATTCCAAGGGCACCGCAGAACTACAAAGCGCGCATCCTGCCTGTACCACGTGCCTTCTTCGAAGAAACCTACGCCCGTTTGGCTTTCATCACGCCTCCCCGAACAGCGCTACCGGTGAAGGCTTTGGAGTTGCCCGCCGAGGCAGTGGAGCTGTTTGATCTCTGCTGCTCTTCGGAAAGCTTCGCGAAACTCCCCACCCCCATCGCCACGGTCCGCTTGATCGAACTCATCACCTGGTTCGCGCTCAGCGGCGCCGTGTTGGGAGACCAAGGAAGCCCTCTCTTGCAGCATCGCCTGCGCCAGATGATCGAGTTGGACCCCGCCCACAACTGGACCTTGGGCCAGGCGGCCCGCAGCTTCCACATGAGCGAGGCCACGCTTCGACGTAAGCTGGCAGCGGAAAACACCAGCTTCAGCGAAACGTTGAGCGATACGCGCATGACGCGGGCGCTGGCGCTGCTGCAAACGACCACCCTGCCGATCGCCCATGTCGCCCAGGAGGTGGGCTACGGCTCGCCATCTCAGTTCTCGGCCCGATTCAAGGAGCGGTTCGGCATCAATCCGCGCGAGATACGAGGAGATTTCGGACTATTTGAGCGGATCGGGACAGAAGTTGAGCATATCAGGAGAGACAGCGTGTCCGCCTGAGAATACGGTTGCTGAATTAGATCGTTTCGCTGTTTCATGGAAACGCTGAATGACCTAACCCTTTGAATTATGCAATTCCGGACGGAAAAACCGTTACACACTTTTCGTGGAATTGCTCTAGCAACTGCAGGAAAGACCCATGCGTTTCATCACGACACTTCTCGCCCTGAGTTTCATCGGCGCCACTGCTGCGCACGCAGAAATGAAGTTGGCCTCGAGCGACCTGGCGGCCGGAAAATCCATGGCCGATATGCAGGTCTTCAACGGCTTCGGCTGCAGCGGCAAGAATGTCTCGCCAGAATTGAAATGGTCGGGTACGCCCTCGGGCACCAAGAGCTTCGCCATCATGGCCTACGATCCCGATGCCCCCACCGGCTCCGGCTGGTGGCACTGGACGGTGTTCAACCTTCCCGCCGATGCCACTGAGATTGCGACCGGCGCAAGCGGAGAGGGAAAGCTCCCCTCGGGCGCGATAGAGGGCCGCACCGACTTCGGTTCGTCCGGCTACGGTGGTGCATGCCCGCCGGAAGGCCATGGGCCGCACCGGTACCAGTTCACGGTCTACGCTCTGTCCCTCGACAAACTCCCACTCGACAAAGACGCCCCGGCCGCCATGGTTGGGTTCTTCGTCCGGGCCAATGCGCTGGACCAGGCAACGATCGAGGTCACGTACGAGCGCTGACCGGCGCCAGAGGCAGAAACGCTCTTGTACCTGCTGCGGATTTCCCGCCGCAGGTACAAGCGTTGCCGGCCACGTCCTCGCCGGCGGCGCTCCAATTGCGCGCGGCGATCCCGTCGGCTAGGGTCCGGACAAAGGGACAAGGAGCGGCCAAGGGTCGAAGCGGAATGACACTGTCGGGCAAGCGTATTCTCCTCATCATTTCCGGCGGCATCGCGGCCTATAAGGGCCTCGACCTCATCCGCCGGCTGCGCGAGCGCGGCGCCGCGGTGCGGCCTGTGATGACGGCGGGGGCGCAGCAGTTCGTGACGCCGCTTGCAGTCGGGGCGCTTTCCGCCTCCTATGTCTATACGGACCTCTTTTCGCGCGAGGACGAGCAGGATGTCGGCCATATCCGGCTGGCGCGCGAATGCGACCTCGTCGTCGTGGCGCCGGCGACGGCCGACCTGATGGCCAAGATGGCAAACGGCCACGCGGACGATCTCGCCTCGACCGTCCTGCTCGCGACCGATCGTCCTGTGCTCGTCGCCCCGGCGATGAACCCGAAGATGTGGACGCATCCGGCGACGCGTCGGAACAGCGCGACGCTCGCCGCCGACGGCATCCGCTTCGTCGGCCCGGCCTGGGGCGAGATGGCCGAGAGCGGCGAGGCCGGCGAGGGCCGGATGGCCGAGCCCTTGGAGATCGTCGCGGCGATCGAGGATCTGCTCGCCGGCGCGAAGCCGCTTGCCGGGCGGAAGGCGATCGTCACCTCCGGGCCGACGCACGAGCCGATCGACCCGGTTCGCTATATCGCCAACCGCTCATCCGGGAAACAGGGCCATGCGATCGCCGCAGCGCTGGCGCGGCTCGGGGCGGACGTCACCCTCGTCTCCGGGCCAGTGACAATCCCCGATCCCGCCGGCGTGCGCGTCATCCGCGTCGAGCGCGCCGAGGAGATGCGCGACGCGGTCGTTACCGCCTTGCCGGCCGATGTCGCCGTGATGGTCGCGGCGGTTGCCGACTGGCGCGTCGCCTCGGCCGCCGGCAACAAGATCAAGAAGCGGCCGGGCGATGCCCCGCTGCCGCTGCAGCTTGCCGAGAACCCCGACATCCTGAAGACCATCGGGCATCATGCATCACGACCAAAACTGGTGATCGGCTTTGCGGCAGAGACGGAAAACGTCGCCGAGAACGGCCGCGCCAAACTCGAAAGGAAAGGCGCCGACTACATTCTGGCGAACGACGTTTCGCCGGCGACCGGCATCATGGGGGGTGACCGCAACCGGATCAAACTGATCGGCCGCGACGGCACCGAAGAGTGGCCGGAGATGGCGAAGGACGACGTGGCCGACAAGCTCGCAGCGCTGATCGCCACGAAGCTCTTGCCGTAACGGCCGCCCTCGATCAGGCGACAGGGGCGCTGCTTGCGCGCTTCAAGGACGTGGAGGCCGCGGCAACGGGCTCCCGAACCGGAACGTCGGTCGCGCTGAAAAGCCGGACGTCGACGCCGCTTTCGCCGACGATGACGGCCGAGCCGTCCGGAATCTCGGCCCAGGCGTTGTCGTCGTCATTGAGTGGCTCCGAGACCAGGCAATAGCCGCCCTGCGGTCCCATCGGGGCGGCGTAGAGGGTCGGGGCCTTGCGGTCGGAGGCATAGCGGACCGCATAGAGATCATTGCCGTTGGAAAACGCCGCGGTGAAGCGGACGAGCACCCTCAGGCTCATTTGCTCTGCCAGGCGTTCTACGAAGCCGAGTGCTTCGGCAACCGCGCCGAGGGGATTGCGGTCGAGGCCGAACTGCAGGGCCAGGAGGAACAGCAGCTCCGAATCCGTCGTGCCGGTGCGGGCCGCATAGAGATCGTCAGCGAGCACATTTTCCATCGGCCGGCGCAGATGCTCGAAATGGCCGACCTGGCCGTTGTGCATGAAAGCCCAGCGGCCATGCACGAAAGGGTGGCAATTGTCGCGTCGCGTGCCGCCGCCGGTCGCCGCGCGAACATGGGCGAGGAAGAGACGGGAGCGGATCTGCCGGGCAATGCTCCTCAGGTTGCAGTCGGACCAGGCGGGCAGGATGTCGCGATAGCGGCCCGGCTCGTCGCGATCGCCATACCAGGCGATGCCGAAGCCGTCGCCATTGGTGGCCGTCTTCGCTCGCGTCGCGCAATGGGACTGTTCGATCAGCGAATGGGCCGGTGAGGTGACCAGTTCCTCAAGATAAAGCGGCTCTCCACGATAGGCTGCCCAGCGGCACATGCGTCGATCACTCCGGTTCAAGGTCTTCTGATAAAACGCGATTCGCCGACCAGCGTCACGGCGATGTTCCCACGGAACATGGTAAAAATGCGTTAACGCTTTTTGCATGGCGTGCTTTTCAAAGTAGCGAAACCTCGGAGCTGTAACGCTCAGCACACGCAAACGCAATTTCGAACAAACATTCCACATTGACAAGCTTCGCACATTTCATTTCATTTCCACCCGTCATGCGAGGGGCTCGGCCCGGGAGGAACGACATGAGCGGCAAGCGCAAACTGGGCGTCGGCTTGATCGGTACGGGCTTCATGGGCAAGGCCCATGCGCTTGGCTTCGCGATCGCAGCACGGGTCTTCGACCTGCCCTTCGAACTGGATCTGGTGACCGTTGCCGACGCGACCGCCGAAAGCGCCGAGGTCGCCCGCGCGCGTCTCGGCTTCAGGAATGCGACCGCCGACTGGCGCGATCTCCTGACCGATCCGCAAATCGACATCATCGACATCACCACGCCGAACCTCTTGCACAAGGAGATGGCGCTGGCGGCGATCGCCCATGGCAAGCACGTCTATTGCGAGAAGCCGCTGGCGCCGACCGTTGCCGACTGCGCCGAAATGGTCGCGGCGGCCGAGAAGGCGGGCCTCGTCACCCAGGTCGGCTTCAATTATCTGAAAAATCCGCTGATCTTCCTCGCCAAGGACATCATCGACAGCGGCGAGATCGGTGAGATCCGATCGTTCCGCGGCATCCATGCCGAAGATTTCATGGCCGACGCCAACATTCCGTGGGCCTGGCGTCTCGATCCGAGGAGCGGCGGCGGCGCGCTTGCCGACATCGGCAGCCACATCATCGCCTGCATGCGCCACCTCGTCGGGCCGATCAAATCCGTTCTCGCCGAAACCGTGATCCATATACCGGCACGTCCGGTCTCGCGCGACGCGACAGAGACCCGTGCGGTCGAAGTCGACGACATCGCCCGTGCCTTCGTTCGCTTCGAGAACGGCGCGAGCGGCAGTTTCGAGGCGAACTGGATCGCCACCGGCCGCAAGATGCAGCATGACTTCGAAATTTACGGTTCCAAGGGAAGCATCGCCTTTACCCAGGAGCGACTGAACGAAATCAAGGTCTATTATGCCGGCGACGACATTCGCAGCCGCGGCTTCCGCACCATCTGGGCGGGGCCGGAACATCCACCCTATGGCGCCTTCTGCGTGGCGCCCGGACACCAGATCGGCTTCAACGACCTTAAGGCCATCGAGGTGCACGAATTCCTTGAGGCGATTGCCAAGGGCGGAAAGCCTTCGACCGATTTCCGCGAAGGTTATGAGGTCCAGAAGGTGCTTTCGGCCACCTACCGGTCGGCCAGGACCAACGAGTGGGTCGACATCGGCTAATCCTCGATTGCAGGCGGAAAAACATCTGCGAAATAGAATGTTTGTTCTATGCCGGCGACGGCTAACCAATTAGAGTGAGGCAAACGGAACGCGAGCTGGCCTGGAGACGCTGAACGATGTCAATGCCGGAGACGACCACGGATGTCCCGCAGGATTTCGAGGCACTGAAGGCCGTCATCCTGGAGCGCAAGGCGCAGTTGCCGAAGCGGCTGAAGCAGGTGGCCGCCTATTCGCTCGACAATCCGGACGAGATCGCCTTCGGCACGGCGGCAAGCATCGCCACCTCCGCCGACGTCCAGCCCTCGACGCTCGTGCGCTTCGCCCAGCATTTCGGCTTCGAAGGTTTTTCAAGCCTTCAGCAGATCTTTCGGGCTCGCCTGCGCGAGCGGACGCCGGGCTACGAGGACCGGTTGAAGGCGCTCAGAGGCAACGAGCACAGCAAGCTCGAAAGCGGCTCGATCTTCAACGGCTTCGTCGCGGCGGCGCATCGCTCGCTCGAAAACATTGCGACATCGGTCGACCCGAAAGCCTTCGAGCAGGCTGTCGACATTCTCGCCAAGGCGGATACGATCTACCTGATCGCCAAGCGCCGCTCCTACCCGATTTCCAGCTACATGGCCTATGCCTTCGGCAAGCTGAAGGTGAAGTACCAACATGTCGGCACGGCCGCCGGCATCGACGACGACATGCTGGCGATGGCGACGAAACAGGATGCCGCCTTCGCCGTCAGTTTCTCGCCCTATGCATCGGAAAGTGCGGCCCAGGCACGCCTGCTCGCCGGCCGCAGGGTGCCCGTCGTGTCGCTGACCGATTCCGCCTTCTCGCCGCTTGCCGAGTCGTCGAAGGTCTGGTTCGAACTCGTCGAGGCTGATCACGCCGGCTTCCGCTCGCTTTCGGCCAGCATGGCCTTCGCCATGGCGCTGACGGTGGCCATCGCCGAAAAGCGCCGGCGTGCGGAGGACCCCGCGTCAATATAGAACGGAAATTCCATATTGACGAAATGACGGAATTTATGTTTCATATGCGCATCGCCCATGACATAAAGATAACTGTCGGCGCCAGCGCGGCGTTCGCGGGGAGGAAGCAGTGAGCCAGAGTCCGTCGGCCCAAATTCCATCGGTACAGGGCGCCAAGCCCCTCGACATCATCACGATCGGCAGAGCCTCGGTCGACCTTTACGGTCAGCAGATCGGCACGCGACTTGAAGACGTGGCGAGCTTTGCCAAGTCGGTCGGCGGCTGCCCCTGCAATATTTCGGTCGGCACCGCGCGCCTCGGTCTCAAATCGGCGCTGTTGACGCGCGTCGGTAACGAGCAGATGGGCCGCTTCATCCGCGAGCAGTTGCAACGCGAGGGCGTGGAGACCCGCGGCATCGTCACCGATCCGGAACGCCTGACCGCACTCGCGATTCTTTCCGTAGAAAACGAGAAATCCTTCCCGCTGCTTTTCTACCGCGACAACTGTGCCGACAACGCCCTCAATGAGGACGATATCGCGGAAGACTTCATCCGTTCCGCCCGCGCCATCCTCGTCACGGGTACGCATTTCTCGAAGCCCAACACGAATGCCGCGCAGCGCAAGGCGATCCGGATTGCCAAGGAGAGCGGCGCGAGGATCGTCTTCGATATCGATTATCGCCCGAATCTCTGGGGTCTTGCCGGCCACGATGCCGGCGAAAGCCGCTATATCGCTTCCGACCGCGTCTCGGCGCACTTGAAGATCGTGCTCGGCGACTGCGACTTGATCGTCGGCACCGAGGAAGAGGTCCTGATCGCCTCTGGCGAGAGCGACCTGCTCCAGGCCCTGAAGACGATCCGTTCCCTGTCCCAGGCGACGATCGTTCTGAAGCGCGGGCCGATGGGCTGCATCGTCTATGACGGGCCGATCTCGGACGATCTCGAAGACGGCATCGTCGGCAAGGGCTTCCCGATCGAGGTCTATAACGTCCTCGGCGCCGGCGACGCCTTCATGTCCGGCTTTCTGCGCGGCTGGCTCAAGGGAGAGCCGCATGCAACCTCCGCCACCTGGGCCAATGCCTGCGGCGCCTTTGCCGTGTCGCGGCTGCTCTGCGCGCCGGAAATTCCGACCTGGGTCGAACTGCAGTTCTTCCTGGAAAACGGCAGCAAGGAGAAGGCGCTGCGGAAGGACGAGGCGATCAACCACGTGCACTGGGCGACGACGCGCCGCCGCGAGATCCCGCTGCTGATGGCGCTCGCCATCGACCACCGCAGCCAGTTGGAGGATCTCGCCGAGGGCAATCCGGAACTATTGGCGCGCATCCCGGCTTTCAAGGCGCTCGCCGTCAAGGCCGCCGCCGACGTCGCCGGCGGCCGGGCCGGCTTCGGCTTGCTGATCGACGACAAATATGGCCGCGACGCGCTCTATGCCGCCGGTGCCTACCGCGACTTCTGGATCGGCAAGCCGATCGAGCTTCCGGGCTCGCGGCCGCTGCAGTTCGAATTCAGCCAGGATCTCGGCAGCCGCCTCATCGACTGGCCCGTCGATCACTGCATCAAGGTGCTGTCCTTCTACCACCCGGACGATCCGGCGGAACTCAAAGCCACCCAGGTCGCCAAGCTGCGCTCGGCGTTCGAGGCGGCACGCAAGGTCGGCCGCGAAATCCTGATCGAGATCATTGCCGGCAAGCACGGCCCGCTCGACGACGACACAATCCCGCGTGCGCTCACCGAGCTCTATGATGCCGGCCTGAAACCCGATTGGTGGAAGCTCGAGCCGCAGGCGAGCCGCAGCGCCTGGGCCGCCATCGACACCGTGATCGAGACACGCGATCCGCTCTGCAGGGGCGTCGTCCTCCTCGGGCTCGAGGCCCCCTACGATGTCCTCAAGGACGGCTTTGCGGCGGCAAGGACCTCGAAGACCGTGAAAGGATTTGCCGTCGGCCGGACGATCTTTGCCGATGCCGCCAAGGCTTGGCTCACGGGCTCGATGACCGACGAAGAGGCCGTCGCCGACATGGCGGCGAAATTCAAGGCCTTGGTGGATCTGTGGCTGCAATTGGGTGAAACCAAGGCTGCCTGATCATGACGAGGATAAAGTGGGAAGCGCCCGCCTCCTGCTCTACCTTACGGAATCGATAGCCGCCGGCGGCATCAAACGACAATGGGCGGAGCGGACTTCGCCACCTGGAGGAAATTCCAAATGAGCCAGAAAACCGTGCGCCTGACCATGGCACAGGCCGTGGCGCGGTTCATGACCCGGCAGATGACCGTCATCGACAGCAGGCGCGTGCCGATCTTCGGCGGCGTCTTCGCGATCTTCGGCCATGGCAATGTCGCCGGCGTCGGCGAGGCGCTCTATCAGATCCGGGAAACCCTACCGACCTATCGCGCCCAGAACGAACAGGGCATGGCGAACGCGGCGATCGCCTTCGCCAAGGCGAGCTTCCGTCGCCGCTTCATGGCCTGCACGAGTTCGATCGGTCCCGGCGCCCTCAACATGGTGACGTCGGCGGCACTCGCCCATGTCAACCGCCTGCCGGTCCTCTTCCTACCCGGCGACGTTTTCGCCAATCGCCGCCCCGACCCGGTACTGCAGCAGGTGGAAAGTTTTGGGGACGCCACGATCTCGGCAAATGACTGCTTCCGCCCTGTGTCGCGCTATTTCGACCGCATCACCCGGCCCGAGCAGATCATTCCGGCGCTTCGCCGCGCCATGCAGGTCCTGACCGACCCGGCCGATTGCGGCCCGGTGACACTGTCGCTCTGCCAGGACGTCCAGGCGGAAGCCTACGACTATCCGGAATCCTTCTTCGACGAGAAGGTCTGGATGCCGCGCCGCATCGAGCCTGATCTCGACGAGCTGGCCTTGGCGATCGCAACGCTGAAGGAAGCCAAGAAGCCGATCATCATCGCCGGCGGCGGCGTGCTCTACTCGGAAGCAACCGTCGAGCTTAAGGATTTCGCCGAGAAGCACGGCATTCCCGTCATGGAGACGCAGGCTGGCAAGTCAGCACTGCCGCACTCGCATCCGCTCAATATGGGCTCCGTCGGCGTCACCGGGACCTCCGCTTCCAATGCACTCGCCGAGGAGACCGACGTGGTGCTCGCCGTCGGCTCGCGGCTGCAGGATTTCACCACCGGCTCCTGGGCGCTCTTCAAGAACGACGAACTGAAGATCATTGGCCTGAATGTGCAGCCCTTCGATGCCGGCAAGCATAACGGCCTGCCGCTGATTTCCGACGCACGGGCCGGCCTAAACCGGATCTCCGGCGGGCTCGGCGGCTACAGGGCTGACCCAAGCTGGACCGAGAAGGCAAGGGCCGGCAAGGCCGAGTGGCTTGCCGAGGCCGACAAGGCGACGGCCACGACCAATGCGGCGCTTCCCTCCGACGCCCAGGTGATCGGCGCCGTCCAGCGCGCCCGCGGCGGCCAGAAGACGACGCTCGTCTGCGCGGCCGGCGGTCTGCCCGGCGAGCTGCACAAGCTCTGGCAGGCCGAAGAGCCCGGCGGCTATCATATGGAATACGGCTTCTCGACGATGGGCTATGAGGTGGCCGGCGGCCTCGGCGTGAAGCTCGCCAGACCCGAACGTGACGTGATCGTCATGGTCGGCGACGGCAGCTACATGATGCTGAACTCGGAAATCGCCTCCTCGATCATGCTCGGCGCCAAGGTCACGATCGTGCTTCTGGACAATGCCGGCTATGGCTGCATCAACCGGCTGCAGATGGAAACCGGCGGCGCCAACTTCAACAATCTCTTGCAGGACACCCACCACGTCGAACTTCCTGAGATCGACTTTGCCGCGCACGCCGCCGCGATGGGCGCGGTCACCCGCAAGGTCCGCTCGATCACGGAACTCGAAGCCGCGCTTGCGGAAACCGCAAGCGCGCAGCGCACGACCGTGATCGTCATCGACACCCATCCGCTGATCACCACAGAGGCCGGCGGCCATTGGTGGGACGTCGCGGTTCCGGAGATTTCGGACCGCGAGCAAGTGAAGACGGCGCGCGAGGGTTATGAGAAAGCGCTCCAATCGCAGCGCTTCGGCTGATCAGAACTCGGCGCCTGCGTGTTCTCGCGCGGGCGCCGTTCTGCATGTGATTGCCCCTCACCCTAACCCTCTCCCCGTAAACGGGGAGAGGGGATATGGAGGGCGCGGCACATCCCTTCTCCCCGCCTGCGGGGAGAAGGTGGCGGCAGCCGGATGAGGGGCCTTGTCGCCCCCCGAACAAAAGACAACGAACCGTCCGCCTCCGCGGATAATGCAATGGAAAGCAAAAGACATGATCCGCTACGGAACCAACCCGATCGCCTGGAGCAATGACGACGACCATTCGATCGGCGCGCATCTGACCCTCGAAGACTGCCTGTCCGATTGCCAGAAGATCGGCTTCGACGGCATCGAGAAGGGCCACAAGATGCCGTCCGATCCGGAAGGGCTGAAGGAGAAGCTTGGCTCCTATGATCTCGTCTTCGTCTCCGGCTGGCACTCGACCAACCTGCTGACCCACGATGTCGAAGCCGAGAAGAAGGCGATCCAGCCGCATCTCGATCTGCTGAAGCACAATGGCTGCAAGGTGGCGATCGTCTGCGAGACCTCGAACGCCATCCACGGCGACGATTCCAAGTCGCTCGTCAAGGACAAGCCGGTCCTGCCGGCGGATCAGTGGAAGAAATTCGGCGCCGATCTCGAGGCAATCGCTGCGTATTGCGCCGACCAAGGCATCGACCTCGTCTATCACCACCACATGGGGACGATCGTCCAGACCGGCGAGGAAATCGACCTCTTGATGCAGAACACCGGCCCGGCGACAAAGCTGCTGCTCGATACTGGCCACGCCTGGTTCGGCGGCTCTGATCCGGCCGAAGTGGCCGAGAAATACATGCACCGCGTCCGCCACATCCATTGCAAGAACGTTCGTCCCGCGGTCCGCAAGCTGGTCGAGGGCGAAGGCCTCTCCTTCCTCGAAGGCGTGCGCCGCGGCGTCTTCACGGTCCCTGGCGACTCGGAGGGCGGCGTCGATTTTCTGCCTGTGCTGAAAATCGCCGCCGAACACGGCTATGATGGCTGGCTGGTGATCGAGGCCGAGCAGGATTCGGTCGTGCGCAACCCCTTCGAATACCAGTCGCTCGGACTGAAATCGCTGAAGGCCTTTGCGAAAGAAGCGGGGCTCGACCGGGCATAGCTGCCCCTCATCCGGCTGCCGCCACCTTCTCCCCGCTGGCGGGGAGAAGGGATATGCCGCACCGTCCAAGTCCCCTCTCCCCGCGCGCGGAGAGGGCTAGGGTGAGGGCGGACCACAGACACCAAGATCAGGAGCCCCTCATATGTCCAAACTGCTCGTTAAACCGAAAGCACAATCCGGCTTGATGCAGGACATCACGCCCGAGAGCGCCGGCTGGACCTATGTCGGTTTCGCGCTCAACCGCCTGAAGCCCGGCGAGAGGGCCGGTGGCGAGGCGGGAGACAAGGAACTCTGCCTGGTGCTCGTCAGCGGCAAGGCGAAGATCTCCGTCGACGGCGAGAGCTTCGGCGAACTCGGCGAGCGCATGACGCCCTTCGAGGGACAGCCCTATGCGGTCTATGTGCCGAAGGGCAGCAAGTGGCAGGCCGAGGCGACGACGGACCTCGACCTAGCAGTCTGCTCCGCACCCGGCGGCGAGGGTTTTGAGGCTAAGGTCATCGGCCCCGGCACGCACCCGCAGATGACGCGCGGCAAGGGTACCAATACCCGCTATGTCACCAACATCATGCCGGAGGACGACGGCTCGGCGCAGTCGCTGCTGGTCGTCGAGGTGATCACGCCGGGCGGCCATACTTCTTCCTACCCGCCGCACAAGCACGACCAGGACAACCTGCCGGCCGAAAGCTATCTGGAAGAAACCTATTACCACCGCCTCAACCCGCCGCAGGGCTTCGCCATGCAGCGCGTCTATACGGACGATCGTTCGCTCGACGAGACCATGGCGGTGGAAGACGGCGACGTGACGCTCGTTCCGAAGGGCTACCATCCGGTCGCCGCGATCCACGGCTATGATTCCTACTATCTCAACGTCATGGCCGGGCCGAAGCGGATCTGGAAGTTCCACAATGCCAAGGAGCATGAGTGGCTGTTCACCGGCATCTGAGCCGCTACGGCCATTCACTCGGCGACAGGAGTGGGCGCCCTATCGTATCCTGCTGAGGCAAAGCGACGAGGAGCTCTCCCATGCACATTGACGGCCAATGCCATTGCGGCTTCGTGACCTATGAGGCGGAGATAGACCCCGAGGACGTCACGATCTGCCACTGCACCGACTGCCAGCGACTGACCGGCTCCGCCTATCGCGTGACGGCGAGCACGCCGTCCACATCGTTCCGGCTGAGGGGCGGCGAGCCGAAGCTCTACGTCAAGATCGGCGAGAACGGCCGCAAACGCCTGCAATTCTTCTGCCCGCAATGCGGCTCGCCCATCTATACGACCGGCACCGACGAGGATGCGGAGGAGATCGGCATCCGCGTCGGCACGATCAACCAGCGGGGCGAGCTCACGCCGCGGGCGCAAATCTGGTGTTCCTCCGCCCTGCCCTGGGTCGGCGACATCGGCAAACTGCCGGGGCAGCCTCGGGGCTAGAGGGGGCGGAAAGTGTTGATACCCCCTCTGCCCGGCAGGGCAGAGGGGGTATCACCCTGGGTAGCTCTTGCAGATGCGGCTCCGTGCTATGCCCGCCACAGCATGGTCACGCGACCGGATAGGGCCCTTCGGCAAAGACCGTGTCGTGATAGCCCTTCGAGCCGATTTCCTGGGCGAGCGGGCTGCGGAAGTCCTCGCTGCGCCGCAGGCTTCTCAGCACGTGGGTAAAATCGTATTTCGGCCGCCAGCCGAGCGAGGCCGTCGCCCGGGCGCTGACATAAACCCGGTCGATCGTCGGGAAGAGCCGCCACCCGCGCTCGGCGTAGAGCGCCTCGCATTCGGGAAAGTGACGCAGGACGACGGATGGCGCATCCACGCGCAACGCGGCCAGATCGTCCGGCGTAAAAGGCGTCGGCGCCGAGACGATATAGCGGCCGAAGCCGATCTCCTTCGCCCTGTCCAACGCCGAGAGATGCGCGCTTACGACGTCCTCTATGTCCGCCCGCCGGTAGAGCAACTCGTTCGCCTGGGCGTTCTCCGTTTCATAGCGACCACGGACTTCCGCGTCGTCGTCCGCCTCGGGAAAGAAGCGCGAGGTGCGCAGGATGAGGACGGGCAGACCGTGGCGCCGCGCGAAGAGTTCGCAAAGCCCTTCCGCCGCAACCTTGCTGACGCCGTAAATATTGCGCGGGATCGGCGTCACGTCCTCGGTGATCCAGGCTGCCGGGGCATCGGGCCGCGGGGTCAGCGCCGAACCGAAGGCGCTGGTCGTGCTGGTGAAGACGAAGGCGCCGACATTCGCGTCCGATGCCGCTTCGAGCAGATTGAGCGTGCCGGCGATATTGGTTTCAACGAATTCGGAATAGCCGTGCGTCGCCACATGCGGCTTGTGCAGCGTCGCCGCATGGATGACGGCGCGCACGCCCTTGGTGGCGTGGCGGACGAAGGCGGGATCGGCGACCGAGCCAACTTGGTCGGTGAAATCCGAAGCCTTGATGTCGATGCCGCGCACCGGACGCCCTGCCCCGCGCAGCACCCGCATCAGCGCCTCGCCCAGATGGCCGGCGCTTCCCGTCACCAGTATAGTCATGCGTCTCTCCTCGTTTTCCTTGAGGCTAACCGCGGTCGGACGAGAGCAACAACGCATAAATTATGCGTTGCGATCACATCAACGTCGTCACCAGGCGCCCCGTCGCCCCATCGGCGAGCGGAATGCGTTCCCAGAGCACCCGGCTCGCGACGATCGGCACGTCGTCGCAACCGTTCGGTCCGGTTTCGACGACAAGCGTCGTTCGACCGTCGTACCAGCCAAGGTCCGGAAGCGTGCCCTCGGCCTGCTGGATAGCGTCAGATGCGTAACGGAACATCGGCGTCCCGAGCAGGTCTCGCCGCCATTCGCTCCGTCGGAGAGGTGATGCCGCCAGCAGCCGATGCGAGTGGTCGCAGATGAGGTGGGTGCGAGCCGTCGAGGTTTCGACCAGTCGCTTGACGGCGGCATCGGCGGTCGATGCCGGACGTGCGAAGAGGCGTTCAAGGGTGGCCCGCTGATCCTCGGCAGGTATGAGAACGCCGGTCTCCCAGCGCGATACGGTTGCCTGCGTGACGTCCAGGAGTTCCGCCACATGACTCTGCTTGAAGCCGCGCAAGAGCCGCAGGCGCTTCAACGCTCGCCCTGTGTAAAGCATTGCCACCTCCTTCGAAGCCGAACCGCGCGCCCGCTTTGCCGCCGGACAATGGAAAGGCTATACAAGCATTCCAGCTCAACGAAGAAAAGCAATGGCGATCGAAGCGTGACGAAAGGCCAATTCAGGGTGATGCCGCGCCGCATTGCCGGCGTCGACGTGGTCGAAGCCGCGACGCGCCATTCCTTTGCGCGCCACACCCACGAGCAGTTCGGCATCGGGCTCATTCATCAAGGCGCGCAGACGTCGCTGAGCGGGCGCGGCACCGTCGAAGCGGAAGCCGGCGACATGATCACCGTCAATCCGGGTGAGGTCCATGACGGAGCGCCGATCGGCGACGCCGGCCGTTCCTGGCGGATGCTCTATCTCGAACCGTCGCTGGTCGAGGCCGCTGTAAGCGACATCAGCGAAGGCCGAACAAAAACCCGCGAGTTCGCGGATCCTGTCATCCGCAGCGCCGCTCTTGCCGCCCGTTTTCGCTCGATCTTCGCGGTCGCGGCGACCGGAGGCTCCGCCGAGGCGACGCTTCAGTGGGAGGAACTGGCCGTGACGCTGCTCGCCGATGCGATGCATCTCGTGCCCCGGTCCCCCGACAGGCATAAAGTGCCCGCTTCAATCGCGGCGGCTGTCGCCCTGATCGACGACGATCCGCTGGCGCCCCTCACCCTCACCGACCTCGCCGCCGCCAGCGGATTGAGCCGGTTTCAGGTCGTGCGCGGCATTGACAGGGCAACCGGCCTGACGCCGCATGCCTATCTCATGCAGCGGCGGATCGACATCGTCCGCCGGCTGCTTGGCGAGGGCACACCGCTTGCGGAGGCGGCGATTGCCGGCGGCTTTGCCGACCAGAGCCACATGACGCGAGTCTTCGTCCGCAAATACGGATTTTCGCCCGGCGCCTATGCGCGGGCTGTGAATTGAATTCGGACCCTGCAATTCCGTTCAAGACCGCCAGTCCCTGATCCGGTTTTCTGCCGCCACAATCATGAGAGTGGCGGCAGCATGTCGAAGCAATTTCAAGGATATCTCTATCTGTCGCTCGCGATGCTGCTGGTGGGCAGCACGGTCGTCGCGAGCAAGATCATCGCCTCCGGCTTGCCGCCTTTCACGGCGACGGCGCTGCGTTTCGCCATTGCCTTGCCGCTTTTCCTCGTCCTCATTCGGCTGACCGCAACGCCGTGGCCGCGCGCCACAAGACGCGACTGGGTCATCCTGCTCCTGCAGGCCGGCGCCGGCAGCGTCGGCTATACGACCTTGCTGATTTCCGGTCTAAAGTTCACACCCGCAACGGACGCCGGCGTGATCATCGGTACGCTTCCCGTCGTCTCGGCCGCGATCGCCATCGTCGTCCTCGGTGAACGGCCGCAGCGCTCGGTTCTCCTGGCGGTCGCCCTTGCCGCCGCGGGGGTCTTGGCGATCGTTTTCCGACCCGATGCCGACCATCCGCATTCACTCGCGGGCAGCGCTCTGATTTTCGGCGCGGTCGTCTGCGAGGGCCTTTTCATCCTCCTCAACAAGCGTCTGAAAACGGAAATCCCGCCGCTCGCCCTGTCGAGCCTGATGGCGGGTCTCGGTGGCGCGATCGCCGCACCGATTGCGCTTGCGGAGCTTCCCTGGACCGGCCAGATGACCGTGTCGGCCATCGCGGCGGTGGTCTATTATGCGCTCGTGCCGACCGTCGGCGGCTTCGTGCTCTGGTATGCGGGGCTGGCGAAAGTGAGCGGTTCGGAGGCTTCGGTCTTCACCGCGCTGGCGCCGGTTTCCGCCGTGCTTCTTGCCTTCGCGGTGCTCGGCGAGCCCTTGGCGCTCAACCAGTTGCTCGGCATCGGCTGCGTTCTCGCCGCAGTCGTCGGCATTGGCCTGCCTGCATCGAGGACTCCGAGCGCCCTCAGCCCGCAATCCAAGGCACAGTGAGAAAGAGGACCCTATGTATTTCCGTCACTCGAGCGATATCTGGAGCGAGTTTCCCGAGCTTGCGGCGGGTGTCCTTCATGTAAAGGGCATCCATCGTGACGCATCCGTCGCAGCCCATGTCGCGCAGTTCGAGGCCGTGGCGAAAGCCCGACTTGCAGATGCTGCGGAGGGCGAGCTACCCGAAATCCAGGCCTGGCGCCGCGCCTTCTCGCGCATGGGGCTGAAGCCGACGCAATATCGCTCGGCCTCCGAGGCGCTGCTCCGGCGGTTCAGGAAGGAGGGAACGCTGCCAAAAATCCATCCGCTGATCGATCTTTGCAATGCGGCTTCGCTCGCCTTTGCCGTTCCCGTCGCCGTCTTCGATCTCGCCAAAGTGGCGGGCCATCTCGAGGTACGGCACGCTGCCGGAGACGAGATCTACGTGACGTTCGCCGGCGAGATCGAGCACCCCGAGCCGCACGAGGTCATCTATGCCGACGTGGAAGGCCGCGCCCATGCGCGCCGCTGGACCAATCGTCAGAGCGGCTATTCGGCCGTCCGGGACGACACTGCGAGCGTGTTGATCGTTGCCGAGGCGCTGCACGCCGGCGACGAAGCCGATGTCAGGCGGCTCGTGGACGACCTGCAGATGGCCATCCGCGCTATATGGTCCGTTGATCCGGGAACCGCGATGTTAGAACGCTCGGCACCGCGTTTCGATTTTTGACCGCCGCGCACGGCGCCTATCGGCTGTCGCGCAGTGGCGCCTCATCCGCCTGCCGGCACCTCCTCCCCGCAAGCGGGGCGAAGGGATATGCCGCGGCCTCCGAATCCCCTCTCCCCGCATGCGGGGAGAGGGCTGGGGTGAGGGGCAATTCCGCCCGAACTCCCGCGGCCGTTGAGATGGAATTCGACGGATCTCGTCAGGCCGCCTTGGCGACGTGATATTCCTTGATCGCCACCATCTTGATCGCCGGATAGCGTTCCGCCTCGTAGCGCAGCGAGAAGCCGTCCTGTGCCAAGAAGACCGGATCGCCGTCGAGGTCGCGGGCGATGTCGCCGCGGCGCGCCGTGAGGAACTTGTCGAGTTCGGCGGGATTGTCGGCGGAGACCCAGCGGCAGACGGAGAAGCGCGACATTTCAAAGGAGACGGGCAGGCCGTATTCCGCCTGCAGGCGCTCTTTCAAGACGTCGAGCTGCAGAGCGCCGACGACGCCGACGATTGCAGGCGCGCCATCCTCCGGCGAAAAGAGCTGCACGACGCCCTCTTCCGCCATCTGCTGCAGCGCCTCTTTCAGCTTCTTTGCCTTCATCGCGTCCTCGAGCCGGACACGGCGGAGAATTTCCGGCGCGAAGTTCGGGACGCCTTGGAAGACAAGCGGCTCGCCCTCGGTCAGCGTATCGCCGATCCGCAGCGTTCCGTGGTTCGGAATGCCGACCACGTCGCCGGCAAAGGCGGTGTCGGCAAGCTGGCGCTGCGAGGCGAAGAAGAATTGCGGTGCGGTCAACCCCATCTGTTTGCCGGTGCGCGACAACCGCGCCTTCATGCCACGCTCGAGCTTGCCCGAGCAGACCCGGACGAAGGCGATGCGGTCGCGGTGGTTCGGGTCCATGTTGGCCTGGATCTTGAAGACGAAGGCTGTCATCCGGTCGTCGGTCGCCTCGACGGTGCGGATGTCGGCGACCTGGGCGCGCGGCGGCGGCGCGAAGTCGCCGAGGGCATTGATCAGGTCGCGGACGCCGAAATTGCGGAGTGCCGAGCCGAAGAAGACCGGCGTCAGATGGCCTTCGAGGAAAGCCTTCCGGTCGAAGGGCTTGCAGGCCTCGATTGCCAGCATCGTCTCCTCGATGAAGGCGTCGCGCTCGTTTTCTGGCAGGCGATGCGAGGCCGTTTCCGGATCGTTGACTTTGGTCAGCCGCTCCTGCGTGTCGGCGCCGCGCACCTCGTTGGTGGCGAGATGATAGGTGCCGCAGAGGGTTTTCGCGCGGCCGATCGGCCAGGTGACCGGCGCGCAGTCGAGCGCCAGCTTTTGCTCGACCTCGTCCAATATCTCGAAGGGATCGCGGCTCTCGCGGTCCATCTTGTTGACGAAGGTGATGATCGGAATGTCGCGCAGGCGGCAGACCTCGAAGAGCTTCAAGGTTCGCGGCTCGATACCCTTGGCGGCGTCGATCACCATGACGGCGGCGTCCACCGCCGTCAGCGTGCGATAGGTGTCGTCGGCGAAGTCCTCGTGGCCGGGCGTGTCGAGCAGGTTGAAGACGGTGTCGTTGTATTCGAAGGTCATCACTGAGGTGACGACCGAGATGCCGCGCTCGCGCTCGATCTTCATCCAGTCGGAGCGGGTCTGGATACGATCCTTCTTGGCCTTGACCTCGCCGGCGAGCTGGATCGCGCCGCCGAAGAGCAGCAGCTTTTCGGTGAGCGTCGTCTTACCGGCGTCCGGGTGCGAAATGATCGCAAATGTGCGGCGGCGGGAGACCGCCTCGGCAATGCTTTCGGCCATGATCTGAGTATCCTGTGAGTTGCGGCGTCCTTTACAGGCTCGGGCGGCAATATGCAATTGACTGCTGGGAGGCAGACCCTGCTTATGGCGGAATGGCCATGCACAATTCCGAAGACCGCCCCGCTCTCACCCTGATCCGCCTGCCGCACGCGCAGGATCTCGACCTGCCGGCCTATGAGACGGCGGGGGCTGCGGGCATGGACTTGCGCGCCGCCCTTCCCGCCGACCAGCCGATAACGATACGACCTGGCGCACGGGAGCTGGTGCCGACGGGCTTCATCTTCGAAATCCCGGCCGGCTACGAAGGCCAGGTGCGGCCGCGCTCCGGGCTTGCCTTCAAGCATGGCATCACCTGCCTCAACTCGCCGGGCACGATCGACAGCGACTATCGCGGCGAGGTGAAGGTGCTGCTCGCAAATCTCGGCGACGAGGATTTCATCGTCGAGCGCGGCATGCGCATCGCCCAGATGGTGATCGCGCCGGTGACCCAGGTAGCGATCCGCGAGGCAGACGGCGTGACGACGACCGCTCGCGGCGCCGGCGGCTTCGGCTCGACGGGCGCTAAATAAGCGGCGGCAGGCGTCGTTTGACCGGGGTCGACTTGACGATCGAGGTGTTGGTCTGGGCCTTTTCGGCGATGCGGTCGAGGATCGTGTCGAGCTCTCCCATGTCACGCACGAGCATCTTGGCGATAAAGCAGTCATCGCCGGTAATCTTGTCGCATTCGACGATCTCCGGTGTCTCCTGGATCAGCCTTTCGACGATGTGCAGCATGCCCGGCATCGGCCTGACGCGGACCACCGCCTGCAGCGGATAGCCGAGCCGCGCCGGGTTGACCGAGACGGTGAAGCCGTTGATCACTCCGCGCTCCTCGAGCTTGCGCAGCCTTTCGGCCACGCTCGGCGAGGAAAGCCCCGCTTCCAGCGCGAGCTCCTTCAGCGAAACGCGGGCATTCGCCTCGAGAATTTCAAGAATGCGACGGTCAAGCTCGTCCAACATCGGCAGCCTTCTTAAAGCCAGATCGGCAAATTTGCCTTTCACTATTAGGCATGTTCGCACAACGTCCTTTTGTTTTCCATATAAAATCGCCGCATGACTCATTATCCTCTTCGCTGTCACAAGGAGCCATGCGATGAACGGCGATTTAGGGCGCGGAAGCGCGGAGATGACGGCGGCAATGCTGATTTCAGGAACGATCGGCTGGTTCGTGCTGATGTCGGGCCAGCCGGTGGCCGGCGTCGTTTTCTGGCGCTGCGTCTTCGGGGCCGTCACGCTCGCCATCCTCGCCGCGGCGCTCCGCCTCATCGATCTCAGGCATTTGCGGCCCAGGATCGTCGCCCTCGCCGTGCTTGGCGGTGTGGCGATCGTCGTCAACTGGCTGCTGCTCTTCAAAGCCTATTCGCACGCCTCGATCTCGATCGCAACGATGGTCTACAATACGCAGCCCTTCATGCTGCTCGGTCTCGGGGCACTTTTCCTCGGCGAGAAGATCACCCCTACCAAGCTCATCTGGCTCTCGGTCTCCTTTGTCGGCATGATGGCGATCGTCACCGCCAAGCCGGCGGGCGGCGCCGGGACCGGCCACTATCTCGCGGGCATCGCCCTCTCACTCGGCGCCGCCTTCTTCTACGCCATTGCGGCGATCGTCACCAAGCTTCTGAAAGGCACGCCGCCGCAGCTCATCGCGCTGATCCAGGTCGTCACCGGCGCGGCGATGCTCGCCCCCTTCGCCATCACTGCGCCGCTGCCGCAATCGGCGTTCCAATGGTCGCTGCTGATCACCATCGGCGTCGTCCACACCGGCATAATGTACATTCTGCTCTACGGCGCGATCCAGCGGCTGCCGACCCATGTGACGGGCGCGCTTTCCTTTATCTACCCGATCGCGGCGATCCTGGTCGACCGGATTGCCTTCGGGCATGAATTGCAGCCGGTGCAGATTGCCGGATCAGCCGCGATTTTGCTCGCAGCGGCCGGCACCAATCTCGGCTGGACGCTTCGTTCGGTCCCGCTTATCAAGAGGAAAGTCGAACGGAGCGCTTGATGATTACCTGCTATCTGAAATATGTCATCGACCCCTACAAGCTTGCGGAATTCGAGCACATTCCGCTGGTGAACAGGCTCGGCGGCACGCATCACGGCTATTTCATGCCACATGAGGGCGCCAGCAACATCGCGCTCGCGCTCTTCAGCTTTCCCTCGCTCGCGACTTACGAAACCTATCGCGAGAAGATGGCTGCGGATCCCGAATGCCAAGCGGCCTTCGCCTTTGCCGAACAGACGCGCTGCATTCTGAGTTACGAGCGCAGCTTCATGCGCCCGGTCTTCGAGTAACGCCTGTTACTTGCGAGCCTCGACAGCCAGGCTGACGGCGAGGCTTGCAAGCACCGTGCTCATCATCCAGCGCTGCACCAGCATGAAAAGCGGACGCCCAGCCAGGAAGGCGGCGATCGATCCGGCCGTCACCGCGATCAGCGCATTGACGGTGACGCTAATCATGATCTGCAGGCTGCCGAAGACGAGCGACTGCAGGAGCACGCTTCCGGTCTCCGGTCGGATGAACTGCGGCAGCAGTGAAAGATAGAGCGCCGCCACCTTGGGATTGAGCAGGCTGGTGACAAGCCCCATCACGAAGAGCTTGCGCGGTCCATCCTTCGGCAGGTCTCGGACCTGGAACAGCGAGCGGCCCCCGGGCTTCACGGCCTGCCAGGCAAGGTAAAGGAGATAGAGGGCACCCGCGAAGCACAGCGCGTTGTGGGCGAACGGGACCGCCAGCAGCAACGCAGTGATGCCGAGCGCGGCAAAGACCATATAGAAGACGAAGCCGATCGCCACGCCGCCGAGCGAGACGAGGCCGGCGGCCGGGCCCTGGCAGATCGAACGCGAGATCAGGTAGATCATGTTCGGCCCCGGCGTCAGCACCATGCCGAGCGCGATCAGGGCAAAGCCTATGAGGTTCTGAATGGCCGGCATGATGGGCCCCTTCCGCAATTTTCCGGAAGGTGTCCTTTCTCCTTGGTGCCGACAACGGCGTTCTTGTCACCCGGTCAAATTTCTTGCGAAATAATGATTTCCCAACCGGCGGTTTTGCAGCTGCTTTTTCTCTCCGTCGCGTCGTTCCGCGGCTGCCCCGCTCTGGTACGGCCGTCCCTTTGTCCCTATTCTCGCCACAGCACTTAAATGAAGGGAGAAATCCATGCCTGAAGCGCGCAAGCCCGGCCGCGGCCGCGTCTTTTCATCGATCACCGAAACGATCGGCGACACTCCGATCGTGCGGCTCGACAAGCTCGCCGGGGAAAAGGGCGTCAAGGCGAACCTGCTCGCCAAGCTGGAATTCTTCAATCCGATCGCCTCGGTCAAGGACCGCATCGGCGTCGCCATGGTCGAAGCGCTCGAAGCGCAGGGGAAGATCGCGCCCGGCCGCACGACGCTGATCGAGCCGACGTCGGGCAATACCGGCATTGCGCTTGCCTTCGTCGCCGCCGCCAAGGGCTACAAGCTGATCCTCACAATGCCCGAGACGATGTCGGTCGAGCGGCGCAAGATGCTGGCGCTGCTTGGCGCCGAACTGGTGCTGACGGAAGGGGCGAAGGGCATGAAGGGCGCCATCGCCAAGGCGCAGGAACTGGTCGAGACGCTGCCCGACGCGATCATTCCGCAGCAGTTCGAAAATCCTGCCAATCCGGAGATCCACCGCAGGACGACGGCCGAAGAGATCTGGAACGACACCGAAGGTAAAGTCGACATCCTCGTCTCCGGCATCGGTACGGGCGGCACGATCACCGGCGCTGGCCAGGTGCTGAAGGCCCGCAAGCCTTCGGTCAAGGTAATCGCCGTCGAGCCCGAGGAGTCTCCGATTCTCTCAGGTGGGGCGCCCGGTCCGCACAAGATACAGGGCATCGGTGCCGGTTTCGCGCCGGCGATCCTCGACACGAGCGTCTATGACGAGGTGATTACCGTCAACGCGAGCGAAGCGGTCGAGGCGGCGCGCCTCGTTGCCAGGCTCGAAGGCGTACCGGTCGGCATTTCCTCCGGTGCGGCGCTCCAGGCGGCGATCGAAGTCGGCCAGCGCGAGGAAAACGCCGGCAAGACCATCGTCGTGATCATTCCGTCCTTTGCGGAACGTTATCTTTCGACGGTGCTGTTCGAGGGGCTTGGCGCGTAGAGGCGCGGCGGCCGCCAGTCAGCATCGCTACGCCGCCGCCGGCAGCCGATCGCCGGCGACGCGGTAGGAGATCGCTTCGGCAAGATGGATGCGGCCGACCGTCGGCGCCTCGTCGAGATCGGCAAGCGTGCGGGCCACCTTCAAGACGCGGTGGTAGCCGCGTGCGGAGAACTTCATCTTTTCCGCGGCGTCCCTCAACAACTGCAGCCCCGCGGCGTCCGGCTCGGCAATCTTCTCGATCATCGCGGTCGCGCAGCGGGCATTGCTGGTCAGCCCTGGGTGGCCGAGGGCGGCGAAGCGGTCCACCTGAAGAGCCCGGGCGCGGGCGACGCGACTGGCGACTGCGGCGCTCGACTCGGCCGCGCCGGGCCGGATCAGATCGGCGGCGCTGACGGCCGGCACGTCGATGCGGATATCCAACCGGTCCATCAAGGGGCCCGAAATCCGCGCCTGGTAATCGGCCATGCAGCGTGGACCACGGGCGCAGCTGCGGCCCTGCTCGCCGGCCATGCCGCAGCGGCACGGGTTCATGGCGGCGACGAGCTGGATCGCCGCCGGATAGCTGACGCGGTGGTTGGCACGGGCGATGACACACTCTGCAGTTTCGAGCGGTTGGCGCAGCGCATCGAGCACCTGCGGCGGAAACTCCGGAAACTCGTCGAGAAACAGCACGCCGTGATGGGCAAGCGACGCCTCGCCCGGCTTTGCCCTGAGGCCGCCGCCGATCAGCGCCGCCATGGTGGCGGAATGGTGGGGCGCGCGGAACGGCCGGCGGTCGGAAAGCTTGCCGCCCGGCAATTGCCCGGCGATCGAATGGATCATCGAGACCTCGAGCAATTCGGACGGAGAGAGCGGCGGCAGGATGGAAGGCAGCCGCGCCGCGAGCATCGACTTGCCGGACCCTGGCGGGCCCACCATCAAGAGATTGTGGTTGCCGGCGGCCGCCACTTCGAGCGCCCGCTTGGCGCTCTCCTGGCCTTTGATGTCGGCGAGATCCGGAAGGTTGGCGGCCGCGGCCCGGATCGCCGGTTCGGGTCGCGAGAGCACTTGCGTGCCGCGGAAATGATTGGCGATGGCGATCAGGCTGCGCGGCGCGAGGATGTTGATGTCCGACCCGGCCCAGGCGGCTTCCGCTCCGCTTTCGGCCGGGCAGATCAGCCCCTTGCCGAGCGCATTGGCGCCGATTGCCGCCGGCAGAGCGCCGGCGACCGGCGCAATCGTGCCGTCGAGATTGAGCTCGCCGATGACGACATAGCCGGAAAGGGCGTCCGCGGGGATTGCGCCCAGCGACGCCATCAGGCCAAGTGCGATGGCAAGATCGAAGTGGCTGCCTTCCTTCGGCAGATCCGCGGGTGCGAGATTGACGCCACCCGTTTCGCCGGCAGCGCCAAGCCTGAGGCGTGGAGCGCCGCCTGGACGCGCTCGCGGCTTTCGGCAACCGCCTTGTCCGGAAGACCGACGATCTGCATGCCGACTTTTCCAGGCGCCACCATCACCTGGACGTCGACCGGAACGCCCTCGATACCTTGAAACGCAACCGTACTGACGCGCGCGACCATGATGCCCCCATTGCTCCAGCGCGCACCGCACAACCGCCGCCGGTAGCACGTCAAATCTTGCACGGTACACGCTTAAAAACAAGAACAATAATAGAACAAATGCCGCTGGCCGGTGTTGAACCGGCTTGATCAGCCGCGCTTTTTCTCGATCGCGTCCCAGAGCAGGCTCGCAACGTCGGCGCCGCCAAACTTCCTGACCTCGCGAATCCCGGTCGGCGAGGTCACGTTGATCTCGGTCATATAATCGCCGATCACGTCGATGCCGACGAAGAGGAAGCCGCGGGCTTTGAGCGCCGGCCCGATGCGGGCGCAGATTTCCCGTTCGCGGGCGGTGAGCTCGGTCGCCTCGGCCCGTCCGCCGACATGCATGTTTGATCGCGCGTCGTGCTCTGCGGGAACCCGGTTGATCGCACCGACCGGCTCGCCGTCGACGAGCAGGATACGCTTGTCGCCTTTTCTCACCGCCGGCAGATATTCCTGAGCGATGAAGGGCTCGCGGAACATCTGGCCGAACATTTCGAGCAGCGAAGAGAGATTGCGGTCGTCGCGCGCCGAATGGAAGACGCCGGCGCCGCCATTGCCGTAGAGCGGTTTCAGGATGATGTCGCCCATCTCCTCGCGGAAGCGGGCGATCTCGCTCGCATCGCGGGTGATCAGCGTCCGCGGCATCAGGTCGGGAAATTCGGTGACGAAGATTTTCTCCGGCGAATTCCTGACCCAGGCCGGGTCGTTGACGACGAGCGTCTTCGGATGCAGCCGCTCGAGCAGATGCGTCGAGGTGATATAGGCCATGTCGAAGGGCGGATCCTGGCGGAGCAGGATAACGTCCATGGTGGAAAGATCGATCCGTTCCGGCTCGCCGAGGGTGAAGTGGTCGCCCTTGACGTCGCGCAGCGTCATCTGCTGTGCGGTCGCAAAGACTTTGCCGTCGCGCAGCGAAAGTCTGTCGGGGGTATAATGGAACAGGCGGTAGCCGCGCGCCTGCGCCTCGAGACTCATGGCAAAGGTCGAATCGCCTGCAATGGTGATGCCCGACACATGGTCCATCTGGACCCCGACATTGACGATTCTTGCCATTCTACCGTTCCTGGTTGAACCTTTGCCGCATAAACCCGTGTGAACATCGCTTCGCGGCGAATTATACAGCGATTCAAAGCACTGCGGCGGCCTTGATCGGCTCCGAAGCGACGAGCGAGTCCGCCACGGCGCCCGCAACATGTAGAATGCGTGACGCGCTTAGGCAAGGAGACCGAAGCCTATTCAAAACCCTGGACGACACTGGTGATGAGATCGTGGTCGGAGAGCGGGCGGCCTGACGCATCGAGCGAAGGAATGATGCGGCTTTCGGCGATCGTCAGGCCTCACGTCAGGAACCAGTCGAGCTTCATCGCCCGCTTCGGCCAACGGGTGATGAGGCTCGGGCGTGTCGTCATCTGGTCGTTCGGGCCGCCATGTCGGGTGAAACCGCGCGCGGCGCTGACCGCAAAAAGCCCTTCGGCCTCGAAATCACCGCCCGCATGGTTGCCCGTATTGAGATCGCCGCCGATAAGGATGGGAAGGCCCGGAAAGGCAGCGTCGAGCCTATCAATCAGTTCCTTGACCTGCCGCTCGCGATGGGCGGCGGTCGTCTGACTTTCGAGATGGGTCGAAACGGCGACAAAAGGGCCCGCCTCCGTGTCGATCATCGCGCCGAGAGCGATGCGCTCGCCGAGGCGCGGCTGATCGCCGCCATCCATGAACCAAAGGCGCTCGCCCCAGAGCCTCAGCAGGAAGGGGCGCTGAATTTGAACGGACGCCATCAGCGCGTTTCCGTGGAAGCCCTTCTCGTTGAAGTCGTCCTTGCAGAATTCGCGTTCAGCATCGGATCCGAGGCCCAGTTCAATGTACTCGACGCCATAGGCGTATTGCATCGAGAGCGCCGCCGCGACCTCGGTCGTCGTGTGACGCTGACCGGTACGGGCCATGCCGTTGTCCATTTCGGAAAGCAGCACCAGCGCCGCCCCGGTCGTGCGGAGATGCTCGGCGCTTTCTGCGGGAAAGAGGCAGCGCTCGAGGTTCCAGGCCGCAACGGTGAGGGGAAAGGCGAGCGGTCCACTGGTGTAGGTGCCGCCACCGATCTCGATCGTGTTCATCGCCTCGAGCCTCGCCATGACGGCGTCATGGCCGGCGATGCTGCGTTTCATCCGGGCAAAGCCGTCGCGATCCTCCTGCGAGGGTATAGCGAGCGTCGATACGGTCTCTTCAATCACGATACAGGCTCCAGATTCACGGTTTGCTGGCGGGCCGGCGCGGCAGCTGTGTGGCGATGGAGCCGTGTGCCATTCTCCGCGGAGAAGAAATGCAGCCGCTCCGTCGGTATGGCGATGGCAAGCTGATCGGCGAGCGGCGTTTCCGGCGGCAACGCGGCTGTCAGCGCCTGGTCCTCGACCGTGCCGTGCACCAGGCGCTGCGCCCCGAGTTCCTCGACATAGTCGACCCGGAAGGCCAGTGCCTGTTCGCCGAAGGCTGCCGGACGCAGATCTTCCGCCCGGACCCCGACCGTCACTGGGCCTTCGGACGGCGCCGGATAGCCGAGCTCGATCACATGCGTGCCGATATGCAGCCGGCCACCCTCGAGCGTGCCGTTGACGAGGTTCATCGCCGGCGAGCCGATGAAGCTGGCGACGAAGGTCGAGGCGGGCGCGTGATAGACCTCGAGCGGTCGGCCGATCTGCTCGATTTTGCCGCCATTTAGCACCACCAGCCGATCGGCAAGCGTCATCGCCTCGAGCTGGTCGTGGGTGACATAGAGCGACGTGGTGCCGAGCCGCCTCTGCAGCCGCTTGATCTCGCCGCGCATCGAGACACGCAGTTTCGCATCGAGGTTCGAGAGCGGCTCGTCGAAGAGGAAGGCGGCCGGCTTGCGGACGATCGCCCGGCCCATGGCGACGCGCTGCCGCTGGCCGCCCGAAAGCGCCCTCGGCTTGCGGTCCAGATAGGGCTCGATTTCAAGCATGCGCGCCGCCTCGGCGACGCGCGCTTCGATTTCGGCCTTCGCCGTCTTGCGGTTCTTCAGGCTGTAGGCGAGATTGTCGTAGACGGTCATATGCGGGTAGAGCGCATAATTCTGGAACACCATCGCGATGTCGCGCTCGGCCGGATCGACATCGTTGATCAGCCGCGTTCCGATCGTCACGTTGCCTTTCGATATCGTCTCCAGCCCGGCGACCATGCGCAGCAAGGTCGACTTGCCGCAGCCGGATGGTCCGACGAGCACGATGAATTCGCCGTCCTCGATATCGATAGAGACCGATTTCACGGCCTCGACATTGCCCGAGTAGAATTTCGAAACCTCGACGATATCGATCGCGGCCATTGGCTGCCTCCGTTTGCGGGATTGGGAGTCAGGCGCGGCCTCTAAACCGCGCCGCCCTCTCTTCGTTCCGTTCGCAATCTTCGTTCTGCACATTTCCAGACGGCGAACCGCTGCACACTTCGCCTGGAATGCTTTTTTGCTCTGAGCATTTCCGGACGGCGAACCGCTGCACACTTCGCCTGGAATGCTTTATTTGTCGGTTTCGGTGAGCCCCTTGATGAACCAGCGCTGGAAGATGACGACGATCATCACCGGCGGCAGCATGGCGAGGATCGCCAAGGCAAGGGCTTCGTTGTAGTCGGGAATGTTGGAGCCGACCCAGACGAGCAGGATCTGCTTGATGCCGCGCACCAGAGTGAAGAAGCCTTCGTCGGTCGTCATCAGCGTCGGCCAGAGATACTGGTTCCAGCCATAGACGAACATGATGATGAAGATCGCCGCCATCATGGTGCGCGACAGCGGCACCAGCACGTCGATGAAGAACTTGAAGGGTCCGGCACCGTCGATGCGCGCCGCCTCGAGCAATTCGTCCGGCACCGACTTGAAGAACTGGCGGAAATAAAAGGTACCGGTCGCGGAGGCGAGCAGCGGCACGATGAGTCCCGTATAGGTATTCGTCAGCCGCAGCGTGTTCATCACCTCATAGGAGGGCAGGATGCGCACTTCAAGCGGCAGGAGCAGGGTCGTGAAGATGATCCAGAAGAAGAAGGCCGCCAGCGGAAAGCGGAAATAGACGATCGCGTAGGCCGCCAGCATGGAAAGGACGATCTTGCCGACCGCGAAACCGAGGCCGAGAACCATCGAATTCATCATCATGTTGAACCCGGTGACCTTGCCGGTGAACCCACCCTCGCGGCTCAGTACGGTCTCATAGGTCTCGGCAAAATGGCCGCCCCAGGTCAGGCTGAGGCCGTTGCGGTGGATGTCGGCCGCCTCGTGCGTCGAGGTCATGAAGGCGACCACGACCGGCGCCAACATGATGAAGACGCCGAAAAGCAGGATGACGTGGTCGAAGAACCGGGTGCGATGCATCGGCGTCACCTCAATTATAGTGCACGCGCCGCTCGATGAGGCGGAACTGGAAGACGGTGAGCACGAACACGATGATCATCAGGATGACCGACTGCGCCGAGGAGCCGCCGAGATCGTTGCCGCGGAAGCCGTCCATGTAGACCTTGTAGACAAGCGTGATCGGATTGTTGGCGGCCTTGTCCTTCACCATCACATCGATGATGCCGAAGGTGTCGAAAAGCGCGTAGGTGACGTTGATGATCAGCAGGAAGAAGGCAGTCGGGGCCAGCAGCGGCAGGATGACCGTCCAGAAGCGGCGCAGACCCGAGCGGCAGTCGATCGCCGCCGCCTCGCGGACCGACACCGGGATGCCCTGAAGTCCTGAGAGGAAGAAGATGAAGTTGTAGGGGATCTGCTTCCAGACCGAGACGACGATCATGGCGAAGGCTGTATCGAAATAATCGAGCCCGACCTTGATGTCCCAGCCGAACCACCGGGCGAGTTCGACGATCGGGCCGATGTGCTGGTCGAAGAACATCATGCCGATCAGGCCGGCAACGGGCGGGGCGATCGCATAGACCCAGATGAGCAGCGTCTTATAGGCCGAATTGCCGCGAATGACGCCGTCCGCCTTGACGGCAAGCAAAAGGCCGATCGACAGTGCGAAGAAGGTGACTAGGGCGGTGAAGATCGCGGTGAAACGCGCGATGCCGAGATATTCCGAGGACTTCAGGACGTCGGTGTAATTGCTCATGCCGACGAAGGTCGCGCCGAAGCCGAACGGATCCTCCAAGTAGAAGGACGACTGGATCGCCTGGATCGACGGCCAGTAGAAGAAGACGAAGATGATCGCCAGCTGCGGCGCGAGAAAGAGATAGGGCAGGAAAGGCGACGAGAACTGCACGCGCTTGGCAGCCATTTCGCCCCTGTCCGACTTGCCGCCAAAGAGCCGGAAAGCGCCGAGACGACGTCCTCCAGCCTTCGTTCCTGTTCCTCCCCGCGTCGCGGGGAGGAGATCTGTTCCAATCACCATCGAGATCAGCCGGCCGTCTTGGCGAAACGGGCCAGCAGTTCGTTGCCTTCGTTCTCGATCGTTTCGAGGGCATCCTTCACGGTCGTTTCGCCGGAGAAGATGCGACCGTATTCACGCTCCATGATCTCGCGGATTTGCGGGTAAAAGCCGAGACGGTAACCCTTGGACCATTCGCCGGCCGGCAGCAGGAGCTGCTTGATGCCGACTTCGGCGACCGGCTTTTCCTTGTAGTAGCCGTCCTTCTCGGCGAGCTCGTAGGCTGCCTTGGTGATGGCGACGTAGCCGGTGGACTTGTGGTAGAAGTACTGGATTTCCGGCGAGGTCAGGAACTGGAAGAAGCCGGCCACACACTTGTTTTCCTCGTCCGACTTGCCGGACATGGCAAAGAGTGCGGCGCCGCCGATGAAGGAGTTGGTACCGGCGCCCTTGATCGAGCCCCAATAGGGGAGGAACGTCGCGGAGAACGGCATCTGCGCGGTCTTCTGCAGGCCGCCGAAAGAACCGGAGGAGCCGATCCAAAGCGCTGCCTTGCCTTCTTCGAAGACCTTCTGGTTGTCGTTCCAGCCGGCACCGTAGAAGGCGAAATGGCCCTGGTCCTTCCAGGCCTTCAGCTTCTCGAACATCATTTCGAGATTCGGGTCGGTGACGTTGAGCTTCGTATCGACGACGCTGTCGTAGCCATTGTTGTTGGTGGCGAACTGGACGTTGTTGCGCGAGAAGAAATTCTCGGTGAACTGCCAGGTGAGCTGCGACTGGACGAGCGGGATGAAGCCGGCCCCTTTCAGCTTCGGCGCGATCGCCTCGAACTCTTCCCAGGTCTTCGGCGCCTCGACGCCGGCCTTCTTCAGGGCCTCGTCATTGATGTACATGATCGGCGCCGAGGAATTGAACGGCATGCCGACGAACTTGCCTTCGGCGTCGGCGTAGAAGTAGCGCACGCCGTCGATGAAGGCGTTGCGATCGAAGTTGTAGCCCGCCTTGTTGATCAGGTCTTCGGCCGGAATGACAGCGCCCTTGGCGTTGATGATGGTTGCGGCGCCGGCGTCGAAGACCTGCAGGATGTTCGGCTGTTCGCCGGAGCGGAAGGCGGCGATGCCGGAAGCGAGCGCTTCCTCATAGGTGCCTTTGCTGACGGGCGTCAGCGCGCAAGCGCTCTGGGATGCGTTGAATTTCTGGGCGACTTCGTTGATCACCTCGCCGTTGCGGCCGGCCATGCCGTGCCACCAGGTGATGTTGGTCGCGGCGAACGACGCGGTCGTCGAAAATGCAAGAGCAAGGGCTGCGAGCGAAATTGTTTTGAGCATGTCTGGGTCCCTCTCCACCGTGGTTCCGGTTGGCAGTGGACTAGTGATCTTCAATGACAGGCCGGTAATGCTTTTGTGTCGGAACGATTACAAATTTGCCGAGATCGCTTGGTCGCGGGATGCGGGCGGAAAACCGCGCGCACTTTGCCTCGTTCCGCTCGTCGATCAAAAAGCATTCGGCAGGTGCCGCGGCCAGCGCCAGGGCATAACGGCGACGATGTCGTAGCGGACAGAGAGGCGCTGGAAATCCGCCTGACGCGAGAGCCAGACGTCGCTGGCCGCCCTGATCCGCCGTTGCGCCGTATCGGAGACGGCGAAGACCGCCCCGTCGAAAGTGCCGCGGGCCTTCACTTCGACGCAGGCGATGAGGTCGCCGCGCCGAGCGATGATGTCGATCTCGCCCAGCTTGGTGCGGTAGCGCATGGCGACGATGCGGTAGCCCTTGACGATCAGGCAGAGCGCGGCGCGGTATTCGGCAAGATGGCCGCGCTTCAGCGCCTTCAGCTTGCGGGCATCCGGACGCTCAACCTTCATTGCTGTCCTTGAGACCCAGCAGCCTGTCGTAGAGCTCCTTGCGTGGCAATCCGGTTTGCCGGGCGGCTTCCGTCGCGGCCTTGCCCGTCGGCATGTCGCGGGAAAGTGTTTTCAGGAGCGCGTCCACATCCGCGGCCCCGGGGGCTGGCTTTGCATCGGGCGGTCCGATCACCAGAACGATCTCGCCCTTCACACTTGCGCCTTCGTCGTAAAACGCCTTCAGTTCGCCGAGCGTGCCGCGGCGAAATTCCTCAAAGGTTTTGGTTAGTTCGCGGCAGACCGCCGCCTTCCTCCCTTCGCCGAAAATCTCGGCGGCCGCAGCGACGGTCGCGGCGATGCGGTGCGGCGACTCGAAGAAGAGAAGCGTCGCTGGCACGTGGGCGAATTCCGCCAACCGATCGCGCTTCGCCTTGTCCTTGGTGGGCAGAAAACCGGCAAAGAGGAAGGCATCGCTCGGGAGACCGGATCCGACGAGAGCCGCGAGCGGCGCCGACGCACCGGGAATGGGCACGACCCGATGACCGGCGTCGATCGTGAGCTGCGCCAGGCGATAGCCCGGGTCTGAGACGAGCGGCGTGCCGGCATCGGAGACGAGCGCCACGGATTTCCCCGCGGCAAGCGCCGAAAGCAGCCGCGGCCCGGCCTCGGCCGCGTTGTGTTCATGATAGGCAACCGGCCGATTGACGATGCCGTAGCGGTCGAGCAGCACCCGCGTCACCCGCGTGTCCTCGCAGGCAAGCAGGTCGGCGCCGGCGATCGTCTCCAGCGCCCTCAAGGTGATGTCGGCGAGATTGCCGATCGGCGTCGCCACCAGATAGAGAGCCGGCTCCAGCGGGCGCGCCGGAATGCTTGCATTGTGCAGGCGAAAGCTGCGGTGCCTTTCCTTCCCCGCCGCTTCGGTCGATTGCTGCTTGTCCAACGCCCTGTTCCCGCTTATGCCCGGCTTGCCGGTTCGCGCCCTTTATGAGTGAGCCGCACGCGCAGGGCAAGGCCGCCGGCCCCGGCGGGCGCCTGCATTTGGGAAAAGCCCGCAAAACCGCTTGCGTTCGCGGCGATTTTTCTGCCATTTTGCCCGTCCACATCACTCCGGCCGGCCGGCCGGGACACACGCAGTCTGACGCTGCGGCGGGCGCACCGCCCGTCCGGCAATGGTTGAAAGCGGTAGCATCCCATGCGCATTACTCTTGAGCGGTCCAATCTTTTGAAATCGCTGAACCATGTCCATCGCGTGGTCGAACGGCGCAACACCATCCCCATCCTCTCGAACGTGCTCCTGCGCTCCGATGGCGCCAGCCTCGAAATGAAGGCGACCGACCTCGACCTGGAGATCACCGAGGCAACGCCGGCCCAGGTGGAACAGGCCGGCGCCACGACCGTTCCGGCCCACCTGCTCTATGACATCGTCCGCAAGCTGCCGGACGGTTCCGAGGTGCGGCTCGCCACCAATGCCGAGGGTACGGCAATGACGGTTGCCTCGGGCCGCTCCAAGTTCTCGCTGCAATGCCTGCCGCAATCGGACTTTCCGGACCTCACGGCCGGCAGCTTCTCGCATTCCTTCCGCGTCAAGGCGCCGGACTTGAAGATGCTGATCGACAGGACGCAGTTCGCGATTTCGACGGAGGAAACGCGCTACTACCTCAATGGCATCTTCGTTCACACGGTGGAGGACAAGGGGCAGTTGAAGCTGCGCGCCGTTGCGACCGACGGCCATCGCCTCGCCCGTGCCGACATCGAGGCGCCGTCCGGTTCGGAGGGCATGCCCGGCATCATCGTTCCGCGCAAGACCGTCAGCGAATTGCAGAAGCTGCTCGACAATCCGGACGTGGTCGTGACGGTCGAGGTCTCGGACGCGAAAATCCGCCTGACGATCGGCTCGATCGTCATGACCTCGAAGCTGATCGACGGCACCTTCCCGGACTATCAGCGGGTGATTCCTGCCGGCAACGACAAGGAGCTGCGCGTCGACTGCCAGTCCTTCGCGCAAGCCGTCGACCGCGTCTCGACGATCTCCTCCGAACGCGGCCGAGCCGTCAAGCTCGCCTTGAACGAAGGCCAGATGACGCTGACCGTCAACAACCCGGATTCCGGCAGCGCAACGGAAGAATTGCCGGTCGGTTATGAGAGCGACCCGCTCGAGATCGGTTTCAACGCCAAGTACCTGCTCGACATCACCGCCCAACTTACCGGCAATGAAGCGGTCTTCATGCTGGCGGACCCGGGTTCGCCGACGCTGGTGCGGGACCTCGCGGCGGACGACGCGCTCTACGTGCTGATGCCGATGCGCGTGTAAGACGTCAGCGTCTTGATCAGACGCACAAAGGTCGCTGTCGCACTTTGAATTGGTGCCGTTCTATCCTTAGATCGGCTGCGATCTCGGGAAGCATGCAGCGGAGCGATATCGGACTGAAACCCGCCACGCCCGCGTGGTGGTTTTTTCATAGATCCGACGTCGCCCTCTGTTGATAAAGTGTCGCTTTCAGACGCAGGCCGACTTGTTTTCGCCGCAGATGCGAGCACATTATGCACAGACGCTCACGCGGGCCGCCGATTTGCGGCGACGCGCGTGTTGCCATGGAACAATGAAGTCGAGGGGATTCGATGAGTCTGCGCCTGAAGGTGAAGGAAAAGTTCGGTCAGAAGTTCGACGAAGAGATTCGCTTCTTCAAGGGCTGGATGAGCAACACCCGGGCCGTCGGCGCGATCCTGCCGACATCCGCAGTGACGGCGCGACGCATGGCGAGCGTCGTCAACCCGCGTTCCGGTCTGCCGGTCCTCGAGCTCGGCCCGGGCACAGGCGTGATCACCAAGGCGATCCTGGAGCGCGGCATTTCGCCTGAAAGGCTGATATCGGTCGAATACTCGACCGAATTCTTCAATCAGCTGAAGGAGGATTTCGCTGGCGTGCACTTCATCAACGGCGATGCCTTCGACCTTTCGCGCACGCTCGGCGCGCTGAACGGTCAACAGTTCGACAGCGTCGTCTCCGCCGTACCGCTCCTGAACTTCCCGATGCACCGCCGCGTCGAACTGATCGACGACCTGCTCTCGCGCGTCCCCTTCGGCCGTCCCGTCGTTCAGATCTCCTACGGGCCGATGTCGCCAGTGGTTGCCATGCCGGATCGCTATCGCATCCAGCATTACGATTTCGTCGTGCGCAACATCCCGCCGGCTCAGCTCTGGGTCTATAGCAAGGCCCATTAGACCCCGGACCTGCCGTGTTCGGCGTCTATATCACCCACCCGCAAGTCAAGATCGATCCCGCCGTCCCCGTGCCGGAATGGGGCCTGTCCGATCTCGGGCGGGAACGGGTACGCATGACCTCCGAACAGCCGTGGGTCCGATTGCTCGGCCGCGTCATCTCCAGCGCGGAAAAGAAGGCGATCGAAACGGCGGCAATTCTCGCGGAGGCCGCAGGCGTTCCGGTCGAGACCGACGAGGAGATGGGCGAGAACGACCGCTCCTCGACGGGCTTCCTGCCGCCCGACGACTTCGAGAAAGCAGCGGACCGGTTCTTCGCCCAGCCCGAGGAGAGCCATTTGGGCTGGGAGCGCGCCATCGATGCGCAGGCGCGCATCTCGAAGGCGGTGTTCTCCATCCTCGACCGTCATGATCCGGCGATCCCGATCGCTTTTGTGGGGCATGGCGGCGTCGGCACGCTGCTGAAATGCCGGATGACGGGCGCGGCGATCTCCCGCAGCGCCGACCAGTTGCCGGGCGGCGGCAATCTCTTTGCCTTTCGTCTTGCGGATCGGGCCGTCACATGCGACTGGACGCCGATGGAGATTTGGCAGGGGTGATCTCGACATGAGCACAAGCGCGCGCGACCGGCTGATCGTCGGCCTCGACATTCCTACGATCGCCCAGGCCGAAAAGATCGTCTCGACGCTGGGCGAGGAGGTCGTCTTCTACAAGATCGGCTACCAGCTCGCCTTCGCCGGCGGCCTCGAATTCGCCCGCGATCTCGCCATGAGCGGCAAGAAGGTCTTTCTCGACATGAAACTGCTCGACATCGACAACACGGTGGCGAAGGGCGTCGAGAACATCGTCAGGATGGGCATGTCGATGCTGACGCTGCATGCCTATCCGAAGGCGATGAAGGCGGCCGTCGAAGCGGCGAAGGGATCGGACCTCTGCCTGCTCGGAGTGACGGTGCTGACCTCGATGGACGCGCGGGACGTCATCGATGCGGGTTACGGAACCGATCCACACACACTGGTGCTGCGCCGTGCCGAACAGGCGCGCACCGCCGGCATGGGCGGCATCGTCTGCTCGGCGGAGGAAGCCGCCGCCGTCCGCAACATCATCGGCGCGGAGATGGCGGTGGTGACGCCCGGCATCCGCCCCGCCGGTGCGGAGAAAGGCGACCAGAAGCGGGTGATGACGCCGGCCGAGGCGCTCAGTGCGGGATCGAGCCACCTCGTCGTCGCCCGACCGATCATCAAGGCGGTCGATCCGCTGGCCGCCAGCCGCGCAATCCTCGCCGAGATGGAGAGCACCCTCTCCGGTTGATCCGCCCTGAGGCGGCGCGACCAGCCTTGGCTTTGCCACTTCCTGTCAACCGGTGCGCTTGACCTCGACCCAGAATTGCCGGAAGTAACGATCCCGTCTGTGCTTTTCGAGAACGACGAGGAGTTCGTTATGGCAAAGGGATATTGGATTGCTCGGGTCGATATCAGAGACCCGGAACGCTACAAAGAGTACGTGGCGGCCGCAAAGCCGGCCTTCGAGAAATATGGCGCGACTTTCCTGGCGCGCGGCGGAGAATTCCACCGGTTGGAAGGCGCCGTCCGCGCCCGCAATGTGGTGATCGAATTCCCCTCCCTGCAGGCGGCGATCGACTGCTACAATTCCCCGGAATATCAGATCGCCGCTGCAATCCGCCAGGAGGTTGCCGATGCCGAGATGGTCGTAGTGGAGGGCGTCTGACCTCCCCGTCTGCTTCGAGCGGAGACACGGCGCCGTCCTCCGGGCAAGACCCCCTCCCCAACGCCTCCCCACAAGGGGGAGGGACTAGCCGTGGCACCGCCTCCGCCCCCTCCAACGCTTCCACACGCGGAAGCGGTTTAGGTGACGTGCCCAAGGCGCGGCATCGTGGCCCCTCCCCCTCGTGGCGAGGGGTTGGGGAGGGGTGAACCTGCCGCGAGCATGCGCGGAATGGCCTTCACCTTGCCCGCCGCTTCGGCTATGTAGCAAGCAATTCTTCCAAACGACTTCAGGAGTGCGCTTCCCATGACCTTGTCCAACCTTCCGCCGCTGGTGACGATTTTCGGCGGATCCGGATTTGTCGGCCGTCATGTGGTGCGCGCGCTTGCAAAGCGAGGCTATCGCATTCGCGTCGCGGTGCGCCGGCCGGATCTTGCAGGTCATCTCCAGCCGCTCGGCAGCATGGGCCAGATTTCCTTCGTCCAGGCCAATCTGCGCTATCGCAAGTCGGTCGACCGCGCCGTCGAGGGTGCCGACCACGTGATCAACTGCGTCGGCGTGCTCTTCGAGAGCGGCCGCAACACGTTTGACGCGGTACAGGACTTCGGCGCCCGGGCCGTCGCGGAAGCCGCCCGCGCGGCCGGTGCGACGCTGACGCATATTTCGGCAATCGGCGCCAACACGCAATCCGAGTCGAGCTACGCCCGCACCAAGGGCCGGGCCGAGATCGCCGTCCTCGAAACGGTCCCCGAGGCGGTCATCCTGCGCCCGTCGATCATCTTCGGGCCCGAGGACGACTTCTTCAACAAGTTCGCCAGCATGGCGCGCTTCGCACCCGCGCTGCCGCTGATCGGCGGCGGCCGGACGAAGTTCCAGCCGGTCTATGTGACGGATGTCGCCGAAGCGGTCGCCCGCGCCGTCGACGGGAAACTCACGGGCGGGACGATCTATGAACTCGGCGGCGCGCAGGTCCTGTCGTTCCGCGAATGTCTCGAGATCACGCTGAACACGATCGATCGCAAGCGTTCCTTCGTTTCGATCCCCTTCGGCATCGCATCGCTTCTCGGCAGCGTCGCATCACTCGTGCCGTTCATCGCGCCGCCGATTACCGCCGACCAGGTGGTGTTGCTCAAATCCGACAATGTGGTGTCCGCGGCGGCCGAGGCGGAAGGCCGGACGCTCCCCGGAATCGGCATCGAGCCGACCTTGCTCGAATCGATTCTGCCAACCTATCTGGTGCGTTTCCGCCCGCAGGGGCAGTATACGCGCGGCGGCCGCGCGGCCTGATTGCGCTACCAGCGATGTGGTTTGATTTCAGCCGCCGGTCCCGCCGGCGGCTTTTGCTTGTGGCCATGTTGCAACAGCGTTGCAGTTCTGCCGCAGTCGAAAACGGGAATGGTGTTTACCGCAGATTCAGCATGTCCTGATATTGATCATGACACGCCCGGCGAATAAACACCGCTCGCACCCACGGCGCGGCGAGCGCAGGCGGTGACAACATCATAGCTGAAAGGCATAACTTCCCATGGGCAAGTCGATCGCAATCTTTTTTGCGTCTGCGGCACTGATCATTCTGGCTGGCTCATTCATCGCACCGGGCACTGTGGCGAGCAGCAGCAAGGGCTGCACGCCTGGCTATGGCGTCGATCCGTGCACGACGGCGTCGATCGGGGCATCCGGCTGGTAAGCCGGTCTACTGCCTCGGCTTTGAGGCAGGCATCTTGAGTTATTGGCGGGGGCCAGGGGCCGCATGCGTTTCGCAAGAGACGCATGCGGCTTTATGTTTTGCGGGCTAAGCTTAGCCGAGCAGCCACAGACCGATCAGACCCGCAGTGCCGACCACGATGCGCCAGATCGCGAAGGGCGTGAAGCCGCGGTGCGAGACGAAATCGAGCAGCGAGCGCACGACGAAGATCCCCGCGACGAAGGCGGCGATGAAACCGACGGCGATGACGCTGATGTCGTCGAAGGAGAGCGCGTCACGGTTCTTGTAGAGGTCGAGGGTGAAGGCGCCGACCATGGTCGGCATGGCGAGGAAGAAGGAGAACTCGGCGGCCGAACGCTTGTCGGTTCCCATCAGCAGAGCGCCGGCGATTGTCGCGCCGGAGCGTGACGTCCCCGGAATCATCGCGAGGCACTGGAAGAGCCCGATCTTCAGGGCGAGCGACGGCGGGTAGTCGAACACGTCGGTATAGCGCGGCTTCAAGGGCAGGCGGTCGATCATGTAGAGAATGACACCGCCGACGATCAGTACGACGCAGATCAGCATCGGTGTCTCGAACAGGACCGCCTTGATGAAGCCATGTGCCGCGGCCCCGATCAGCGCAGCCGGCAGGAAGGCGAGCAACACCGACAAGACGAAGCGCCGTGCCTTAACGCTCGTCGGCAGGGCCAAGGCGATCGATAGGAGCTTCTGGAAATAGACGAGCAGGATGGCAAGGATGGCACCGAGCTGGATGAGCACGGCAAAAGTGTTTCCCGGCGACTTGAAGCCGAGGAAGTGCCCGGCGAGGAGTACATGCGCCGTCGACGAGACGGGAATGAACTCCGTCAGCCCTTCGATGAGCCCAAGCACGAGCGCGCTGATGATCGATTGATCGGCCATATATGAACGTTTCCTGATATTCTGGGATTTGGGAGGAGAAAGTCGATTCTCTTGTGTTTGCCACCACAACTACCTATAGCTCGTTGTCGCAAGCCGTGGCCAGTTGCATACGCCGCGACGCCGAGATCCTCGAAAACAGCTGCAATCTGATCATCGATGCCGACACTGTATCATCACCCCATGTCCTCTGCCTCGCGGTTCGTACGCCTTATTCTCTCAGAATATGGCTATCAGACGGAATTGAGCGAGGAACAGCCCTGGGAGAACCGGCGCGACTTCCTGGCGCTCAACCCGGCCGGCACCCTGCCGGTCTATGTGGATGACAGCATGCGGGCGCTTTGCGGCGCGACGATCATCTCGGAATATCTCGACGAGACCAGCGGCATCATGAAGCGCGATCGCCGGCTGCTGGCGGAGGATCCGTTCCAGAGGGCCGAGATCCGCCGGCTCACCGAATGGTTCCTGCAGAAGATGGAAGCCGACGTGACGCGGCCGCTGGTGCGCGAGCGCATCTTCAAGCTGCAGATGACACCCGACCAAGGCGGCGGCGCGCCGGATTCGAAGGTTCTCCGAACCTCGCGCAACAATATCCGTCAGCACATGAAGTATCTCTCCTGGCTCGCCGGCTCGCGCCCCTGGCTTGCCGGCGACCGAATCTCCTATGCCGATCTCGCGGCGGCCGCGGCGACCTCGGTGCTCGACTATCTCGGCGAAATAGACTGGTCCGACGCGCCATCCGCCAAGGAATGGTACCAGCGGCTGAAATCCCGGCCGTCCTTCCGTCCGCTGCTTGCCGAGCGGGTGCGCGGCGTAACCCCCGTCTCCCATTATGCGGATCTCGATTTCTAAGGACGCGACGATGCCTGGCGACGCTGCAAAGGCGGAGAACCAGGACAGGAAACGACGGACGCTCACCGCTTTCCTGAAGGAGGAAGCCGCGGCCAAGGGCTTCGATCTCTGTCGCATCACGCGGCCGGACGCGATTCCCGATGCGCCGGACCGGCTCCGGCAGTTCCTTGACGAGGGCTGTCACGGGACGATGGAATGGATGTCGGAGACGGCGGAACGGCGCTCCGATCCTCGCGTGCTGTGGAGCGAAGTCCGCTCGATCGTCCTGTTCGGGATGAATTACGGCCCCGACACCGATCCGCTCGCGATCCTCGCCAAGCAGGACCGGGGCGCAATTTCGGTCTACGCTCAGAACCGCGACTATCACGACGTCGTCAAGGGGCGGCTGAAGGAGATCGCCACGCGCTTTGCTGCTCGAGCCGGCGAGGATGTGAAGGTCTTCGTCGACACCGCACCCGTCATGGAGAAGCCGCTCGCGGAAAAAGCCGGCATCGGCTGGCAGGGCAAGCACACCAATCTCGTCAGCCGCGACTTCGGCTCGTGGCTCTTTCTCGGCAGCCTGTTCACCACCGCCGATCTCGACCCTGACGCGCCGGAACGCGACCATTGCGGCTCCTGCCGGGCCTGCCTCGACGTCTGTCCGACCGGCGCCTTTCCGGCGCCCTATCGCATCGATGCGCGACGCTGCATCTCCTATCTGACGATCGAGCACAAGGGGCCGATCGACCCTGAATTGCGCCCGCTGATCGGCAACCGCATCTATGGCTGCGACGATTGCCTTGCCGTCTGCCCTTGGAACAAGTTTGCGCGCTCCGCCTCCGAGATGAACCTTAAAGCGCGGGAAGACCTCCAGGAACCGGAACTCGCCGACCTGCTGACGCTCGACGACATCGCCTTCCGCAGCTTGTTTTCTGGCTCTCCGGTGAAACGCATCGGACGCGACCGCTTTGTCAGAAATGTCTTGATCGCCGCCGGCAATTCCGGTGAAGAGAGGTTCGTACACGCCTGCAAGGCGCTGGCGCGTGACGTCTCGCCGACCGTCAGGGCGATGGCCGTCTGGGCACTTTCGCGGCTGCTGGCAGCGGACGACCTCGCCGCCTTTGCCCGGGAGTGCGGGCGGGAAACCGACGATGAGGTGCTTTCGGAATGGGAAATGGCAGGAGTGAGCCGATGCATGTCCTGATACTTGGCGCCGGCTATTCCGGCACGGCCATCGCCCAGGCGCTTGCGCCCGCCGCGCAATCGGTGACGGGAACCACCCGTTCGCCGGACAAGCTGCGGGCGCTCGAGGCGGCCGGAATCGAGCCTCTGCTGTTCGACGGAACGACGATTTCCGCGGAACTCGCCGCCGCGATGGGCAAGGCGACCCACCTCATCCAATCCATTGCGCCCGGCCACGAAGGCGACCCGATGTTTCGCGCCGGCACGCCGCCGCTTACAGACCTGCTGCCGAAGCTTGAATGGGTGGGCTATCTTTCAACGGTCGGCGTCTATGGCGATCATGGCGGCGGCTGGGTTACCGAAGAGACGCCGATCAAGCCGGTGTCGCAACGCTCGAAGGAACGGGTCGAGGCGGAAAACGCCTGGCTGGACCATGGCGCCAGGCAGGGAATTCCGGTTGCAGTGCTTCGCCTTGCCGGCATCTACGGGCCGGGCCGCAATGCCTTCCGCAATCTCGCCGAAAGCACGGCGCGGCGCGTCGTGAAGGCGAACCAGGTCTTCAATCGCATCCGCGTCGAGGATATCGGCTCGGCCGCCGCTTTCCTCGCCAGCCGCGGCATGGGCGGGGTTTTCAACGTTACCGACGACGAGCCAGGACCGCCGCAGGACGTGGTGGCCGAGGCCGCCCGGCTGATGGGCGTCGAGCCGCCGCCGGAGATTCCGTTCGAAGCCGCCGACATGTCGCCGATGGCGCGCTCCTTCTACGGGGAGAACAAGCGCGTCTCCAATCAGCGGCTGCGCCAGGCCGGCTTCGATTTCGCCTTCCCGAATTATCGCGTTTCGCTTGCACAGCTATGGACGAGCGGCATCTGGCGCGGCGAATAGTTTACTTCGGCAATACTTTGATCAGAATATCTGCTCACCACCGAAAGCATGTGGTGAGATCATCCGAAAGTAATAGATTCGGGCCACTCATCTTGACTACCTCATACCGCCACATTTCAACTTATACTTCGCCGTTCCGCACAACCTTAGCGATAGTTCGGAATTCTAATGATGAAAGTTCGTGGAAATTCACGCGAATCGAAAATTTAAATGTTTTTTTACGTCGGCTTGGCAGCTGCGTGGAACCAAAGCTCGCAAAACGCGTTTAGGCGCTGTTTTTAAAGAATTTCTTTGAGCATTTTAAAACAATTAAACCGGCATTCAATTTTAAATTAGGAGCGCTTTTTAATAAATTCTAATCAAAGGTTAAAGGTTGAAGCACGCTTTTGCCACTTTTCGCCGTAATTAGCTCGAACTGCAAAGGGAACTAGTCGAACATTCAATCCGAAGGGATCCTCGCTTGAAACCCGCGAAAATCAAGACTGCTGCCGCCGCAGCGCTATTCACCGTCGGGATGGGTTTGGTCTCAGCATCCGACACTCAGGCAAAAGGGACGGGTTGCGGTGGCGCCTCCTGGTATGCCCTCACCTCGAAAACCGCCTCCGGCGAGCGCATGAATGCCGCGCGCCTGACGGCCGCGCACCGGAGCCTGAAATTCGGCACCAAGGTCCAGGTCACCAACAAGCGAAACGGCAAGACCGTCGTCGTCCGGATCAACGACCGCGGTCCTTTCATTCGCGGTCGGGTCATCGATCTTTCCAAAGCGGCTGCCTCGCAGATCGGCATGATCCGCTCCGGCACCGCCAGCATCTGCTATCAAGTCGTCAATTCCTGATCGGCCATCCGTCCCCCGACTTCGGGGTGGACGGATCTGCTCCGCCAGACTTCGCCCCCGCATATAATGCGACCGCTCACTTGCTCTTCGATGCCATCGCCGCTACCACGGCGAAAAAGGAGTTGATCGAAGATGCGATTGGGCGGACGGCTCTCGGGAGCCATTGACGTTCTTGACGATATCGAAAAGCGGAAGCGCCCCGTCGCCGACGCGCTCAAGGACTGGGGCCTCTCGCATCGTTTCGCCGGATCGGGCGATCGCGCCGCCATCGGCAACATCGTCTACGATGCGCTCCGGATGAAGCTTTCCCACGCCTATCTGATGGACAGCGACAGCGCCACCGCCCTTGCCCATGCGGTCATGTACCGCCAATGGGGCTTCGGGGTCGATAGGCTCACGGCGGAACTCGCCGACGACAAGTTTGCCCCGGAAGCGCCTTCGACGGAAATGATGAAGGCGTTCGGCGAGCGCCGCATCGACGACGCGCCGCTGCATGTGCAGGGCGACATCCCCGAATGGACGCAGGCGTCCTTCCAGGAAAACTTCTCCGACGACTGGCTCGATGAAGCCAGGGCACTGGCTGGCCGCCCGACCCTCGACCTGCGCGTCAACACGCTGAAGGCAAGCCGCGACAAGGTGCTGAAATCCTTGGATCGCAGCGGCGCCGAGCCTGCGGCGATCGCCCGCTATGGCGTGCGCATTCCCGCCGGCGAAGGCGCCTCGCGCCTGCCGAACGTGACCGCCGAGGTCTCGTTCCAGAAGGGCTGGTTCGAGGTTCAGGACGAAGGTTCGCAGATCGTCGCCGACCTGGTCTTCCCGCGGGAGGGCGAGCAGGTGCTCGACTATTGCGCCGGCGGCGGCGGCAAGACGCTCGCTATCTCCGCCGCCATGAACAACAAGGGCCAGGTGCATGCCTACGACACCGACCGCAAGCGGCTAGCACCGATCATCGAGCGACTGAAGCGCGCCGGCACCCGCAATGTGCAGGTGCACGAGTCGGCGGATTCGCTCGCACCGCTGGTCGGCCGCTGCGATCGAGTGCTTGTCGATGCACCCTGCACCGGGACGGGAACGTGGCGGCGCCGGCCCGACACGAAGTGGCGCCTGACCCAGAAGAACCTCGAGGAGCGGCTCGCGCCGCAGGAGGAGGCGCTTGCCGGTGCCGCCCAATTCGTCCGCCCCGGCGGCTACTTGATCTACGTGACCTGTTCCGTGCTGCCGGAGGAGAACGAAGCGCAGGTCTACGGTTTCTGCGAGGACAATCCGGAGTTCGAGATCCTCTCGGCAGCCGACACATGGGCGACACTGTTCGGCACCGAAAAGCCGCAGCCCTGGTCCGCCGATATGAAGACCGTCACCCTGACGCCTGGCTCGACCGGAACCGACGGGTTCTTCTTCTGCCTGATGGGCAGGAAAGGGTAGCAGGCCGGGTGCATGTCGCCCAAAGGTGTGCAGCGGTTTTGCGACAACGGCATGCACAAACAAATACCTAATGCGCATTGTATGGATACCATGAATGCCACGCTTTAGCTCCTGCAAGGGGAAGTCGCAAATTTGAAAGTGTTCTAAACTATACGCTTTGACACCAGTTTGCTTTTGGTTCATGAGAAATGGCGCTTTACCGGCCTCGAGCCGCTTCGCTCGGCCGGCCTGCGAGACGCCAAAGGAGAGGGTCATGACCAAGAATTTCATCCGCGCGGCCGCACTGGTGACGGCAACGTCGGCATTGGCGTTGCAGCCGGCGAATGCGGCGACTGACGCTGCCGCCGTCGTCAAGCATTATGCCGCCGTGGCGCACGCCAAATATGAGGACGCGCTGACAACGGCCGAGGCGCTCGACAAGGCGGTCGATGCGCTGATCGCAAGCCCCAGCGAGGCGACGTTGAAGGCGGCGCGCGAGGCTTGGCTCAGGGCCCGCAACCCCTATCAGGAGACGGAGGTCTACCGCTTCGGCAATTCGATCGTCGATGACTGGGAAGGCAAGGTGAACGCTTGGCCGCTGGACGAAGGCCTGATCGACTATGTCGATGCGAGCTACGGCACGGAGAGCGACGAGAACGCTCTCTTCACCGCCAACGTCATCGCCAACAAGACGATTAAGATCGACGGCAAGGACGTCGACGCGACGAATATCACGCCGGAATTCCTGGCCGGCACGCTGCAGGAAGCCGGCGGCATCGAGGCGAATGTCGCGACAGGATACCACGCCATCGAATTCCTCTTCTGGGGCCAGGATCTGAACGGCACCGGCCCGGGCGCCGGCAAGCGTGCCTATACCGATTTCGACACGAAGGCCTGCACGAACGGCAATTGCGACCGCCGCGCCGCCTATCTCAAGGCGGCGGCGAGCCTGCTCGTCTCCGACCTCAAGGAAATGGTCGGCAACTGGGCACCGGAAGGTGCCGCGGCCAAGGCGGTGGAGGGAGACCCCAAGGCCGGCCTCGCGGCGATCCTCACAGGCATGGGCTCGCTCTCCTATGGTGAACTTGCCGGCGAGCGCATGAAGCTCGGCCTGTTGCTGCACGATCCGGAAGAGGAGCACGATTGCTTCTCGGACAACACACACAACTCGCATCTGCATGACGCGATCGGCGTCCAGTCGGCCTATACCGGGGAATACACCCGGGTCGACGGCACGAAGCTCACCGGCCCTTCGCTTTCCGAACTCGTTGCCGCCAAGGACGCCGCCCTCGACAAGGAGTTGACGGCCAATCTCGCGACAACGGTCGAGAAGATGCAGGCGATGGCCAAGCGCGCCGAAACCGGCGAAGCCTACGACCAGATGATCGCGGAAGGCAATGCGGAAGGCAACGAAACCGTTCAGGCCGCCATCGACGGGCTGATCGCCCAGGCCAAGACCGTCGAACGCGTCATCGCGGCGCTCGACCTCGGCACGATCGAGCTTGAAGGTTCGGACAGCCTGGATAATCCTAACGCAGTTTTCCAATAAGCCGAGAAAGGCGGGCCGCTCCGACAAGCACGGCCCGGCCCTCGCACGATGAAAGTCCTGACCGCCCGCTTCCTTGCGCTGCCGATTGCCGCGCTCATCGGCCTTGCCGCCACGGCGTTGGCGATGTCGGGCGACATCGGACTCGGTGGTGGTGCCAGCACCCCCCTCTGCCCTGCCGGGCATCTCCCCCACAAGGGGGGAGATTCGATAGAAGCAAAGCCCTGCCCGACAATCAGCTCGCAAACGCCGAATTCAAGGATACGCGCGCGGCCCAGTTCGTTGAGCGGGACCTCGCCGCTTGCCGATCTCCCTCCTTGTGGGGGAGGTGCCCGGCAGGGCAGAGGGGGGTGCCTGGCTGCACGCGACGATCTCTCCGAACTGGACCTACAGCGCGTCGAGACTGTCACCGGGGCGGCGACCGACTTCTCCAAGGCCGAACAGTTCGAGGCGATGTCCGGGGGCGCGACGACGACGATCGCGCCGATCAACGAGAGGGTCTTCTCGCAATTCTCGGCCAACCTGCCTTTTGAGGACGAGCAGAATTTCAAGCTCGGCAAGGCACTGTTCGAAAAGCTTTGGGTCTCCGCCCCCTCCTCGACGCAGGCTTCAGATGGGCTCGGTCCGCTCTACAACGCCCGCGCCTGCGAGAGCTGCCATCCGCGCGACGGCCGCGGCCGTCCGCCGGCGGGAGCGGACGCGACATCGACGATCTTCCGTCTCGCCCGTCCGGCGCGCGACGAAGCCGAACGCCGCATGATCGCCGCCCACCAGGTGGCGAATTTGCCGGATCCCGTCTATGGCGCGCAGCTGCAGGATAGCGCCGTGCCCGGACTTGCCGCCGAGGGCCGCCTCGAGGTCACTTATCAGGATGAGTCGGTGCCGCTTTACGGAGGCGAAACGGTCTATCTTCGCAAGCCGCACTATGGCGTCACCGACCTTGGCTATGGCCCGATGGACCCGACGACCATTCTGTCGCCGCGGGTCGCCCCGCCGATGATCGGACTCGGCCTCATCGAGATGATCCACGAGTCCGACATCCTCGCGAAGGCCGACCCGAACGACCGGGACGGAGACGGCATCAGCGGACGGGCAGCGCTCGTGCGGGATCGAGATCGTGGCGCGCTCGCCCTCGGCCGCTTCGGCTGGAAGGCCCAGAACCCGACGATTCGCCAACAGGCCGCAGACGCCTTCGCCGCCGATATCGGCATTTCCACCCCTGCCTTCGACAACGGTCATGGCGATTGCACCGAGGCACAGGGCGCTTGTCGCAGGCTCCCGACCGGGGTGCAGGCGCGGCTCGGGCCGGTCGAGGCGCCCGACCCGGTGCTCGGCCTCGTCACCTTTTATTCCGCCAATCTCGCCGTTCCGGCGCGCCGCAAGGCAAGCTTTCCGGAAACGTTGAACGGCAAGCAGCTGTTCTACGAAGCGGGCTGTCCGGCCTGCCACGTGCCGAAATACGTGACCCGGCGCGATGCGCCGCACAAGGAGCTGGCGTTCCAGTTGATCTGGCCCTACTCCGACTTCCTGCTGCACGACATGGGGGAGGGACTGGCCGACGGCCAAGACGTCGGTGTCGCCAGCGGACGCGAATGGCGCACGCCGCCGCTCTGGGGGTTGGGCTTAACGAAGACCGTCAGCGGTCACACGTTCCTGCTTCACGATGGACGTGCCCGCAATTTCACCGAGGCCATCCTCTGGCACGGCGGCGAAGCGGAAAAAGCCCGCAATGCCTTCGCCGCGATGTCGAGGGACGATCGAAACGCCCTGCTTTCCTTTCTGGAGTCGCTCTGATGCGCCTTACCCTGACCCTCGGCTTGCTGCTTCTTGCAGTCGTCGCGCCTGCGGCGGCGCAGGAGGGCGCTACCCTCTCGCCGCGCGTCCTCGACGAGGCTGCCCTGCCGGGCGTGATGGCGAAGGCGGTGGATGATTTCATCGTTCCCGGCTATCGCGACCTGTCGCAGGCAACGGCCGACCTTGCCGAACATAGCGCCGTCCTCTGCGATAAACCGTCCGCCGCGGCCCTCGAAGAGACGCGATCGTCCTTCTCGGAGGTCGTGCGCAACTGGTCGACGATCGAGATCGTCCGCCTTGGACCGGCCCTCGAACAGAACCGCTTCGAGCGCTTCCTCTTCTATCCCGACCGCAGGGGCACCGGCCTGAAGCAGGTGCAAGCCATCCTCACAAAGCGCGACGAGAGCGCGACGCAGGCGGAGAGCCTGAAGACGAAGAGCGTCGCCGTGCAGGGCCTCGGCGCGCTTGAATATGTTCTTTACGGCACCGGAGCAGAGACGCTCAGCGGGGACGATAGCCGCTTTCGCTGCCGCTACGGAATGGCGATCGCGCAGAACCTGACGGCGATTGCCGGCGAGCTTCTTGCCGCCTGGGAGAAGCCCGACGGCATCCAGTCTGCCTGGAAGACGCCGGGCCTTGACAATCCGCTCTTCCGCGACAACAAGGAAGCGGCGACAGAACTGCTCGGGGTTCTCGTGCACAGCGTCGAGATGATCAAAGACCAGCGGCTGCGCCCCTTCTACAGCGGGGCGGTCAACGGCAAGCTTGACAAGGGTCGCCCGAAGCTCGCCATCTACTGGCGATCGGGCAATACGATGGCGGCGATTGCCGCGAACCTCCGCGGGCTGCAGACGCTCTTCAACAGCGCGGGCATGGAGAGCCTGCTTCCGGGCGACAGCCGCTCGATCGCCGGTTCGGTGAATTTCCTTCTCAAGGCCTTGATCAGCATGACCGAGCGCGTCGAGGGCCCGATCGATGCGGTGCTTGCCGATGAGAAACAGCGCTCCAGGCTCGACTTCATCGCCCTCAACACCGCCGACCTCCTCGACCGGCTGAACCGCGACTTCGGCGGCGCGATCGGGCTCGGGGCCGGGTTTTCCTTCGCGGACGGCGATTGACACGCGAACGTGAAAAGCCTGCAGCGGCCTATCGTTGACAAGCGGCGGATTTCGGAGCAAAGCGCATTCATGTCCGCTCCGCGGGCATGCTTCACCCACGAAGGATCAACCCAAGATGAACCCCGACAGTCGAAGTCGAGCCTTCATTGCGGCCATGCGGACCTGATCGATCAGGGCTCCAAGCGGTCGGATGACCTCGCCTATGGAGCCCAAAATGCTGCGTATCTACAAAAGCCAGGACGGCCATCTCGTGCTCGTCGATCGTGCCGCCGGTCTCGCCATCCAGGAGCCGGTGACCTGGTTCGACCTTTTCAACCCCTCCGCCGATGAGACGCGGTTTGTCGAGGACCATCTCGGCATCGCCATCCCGACCCGCGACGAGATGCAGGAGATCGAGCTTTCAGACCGCCTCTACCAGGAGGACGGCGCGGAGTTCATGACCATGACCGCGACCGCGAAGCTCGACAGTGACTATCCGGTGAAGGTGCCGGTGACCTTCGTCCTGAAGGGCGCGACGCTGGTCACGGTGCGCCACGCCGACCCGAAACCGTTTCAGATCTACGCAACCCGCATCCAGAAGCCGAACGGCGCCGTCTGCGAAACGGGCGAGCTGGTCATGCTGGGTCTGCTCGAGGCGATGATCGACCGGATTGCTGACGCCCTGGAGCGTTCCGGCAACGAGGTCGACGGGATCTCGCGCGAGGTGTTCCGCAAGTCGCATGCGAGCGCCACCAAGAAGACCCGCGACCTGCAGTCGCTGATCGAGCAGATCGGCCAGAAGGGCGACCTTCTGACGACTATCCGGGAAAGCCTGGTCAGCATCGGCAGGCTCGTCGCCTACCACGTCGCCCTTGAAAGGAGCACGGCGCGCAAGGCCGCCAAGGAGAGCCGGCAGCGGATCAAGCTGATTCAGCGCGACGCCGCCTCGCTCGGCGACCACGCGCTGTTCCTGTCGAACAAGATCAACTTCCTGCTCGACGCGACGCTCGGCCTGATCAATCTCGAGCAGAACCAGATCATCAAGATCTTCTCGGTCGCAGCCGTCGTGTTCCTGCCCCCGACGCTCGTCGCTTCGATCTACGGCATGAACTTCGATGTCATACCGGAGCTCCACTGGCGGCTCGGCTATCCCTATGCGCTGGTTGCGATGGCGATTTCCGCGCTGCTGCCGTATCTCTATTTCAAACGCCGGGGCTGGCTGTAGGATATAGAGCCGTGAGAAATCACCCCTCCCCAATCCCTCCCCACAAGGGGGATGGGCTTGCCCTCCGCGGCACGCTCGACGCCATCTCCGACATCCGCGCCTGCGGAACCGGTGAGGCTGAACGGACGCGTCGCGGCATTGCAAGTCCCTCCCCCTTGTGGGGAGGGGTCTTGCCCAAAGGACGGTCTGCGCCCATGCCCATCGCGGAAAATCGCATGAGCGCCAGGAACCTCATCGATCGACGCAGCTTCGTCAAGATGGCGGGTGCCGCCTGGATGGCGACGCTCGCCCCCGGCCGCGCCTTCGCACTCGAACGGACCGACGCCGTCTTCGCCTCGGCCTTCATGGCGCCGGACGGCAGCCATGGCGTCGCGACGCTGACGGAAGAAGGCGAGATCGTCGAGCGCACGCTGCTGCCGGCGCGGGCGCACGGCATGGCCTACTCGCCGTTGACCCGCCGCACTGTTGCCTTTGCGCGCCGGCCGGGGACCTATGCGATGGTCCTTTCGACCGACGCTACTGCCGAGCCGGTCGTGATCACCGCCGCCGAAGGTCGCCACTTCTTCGGGCACGGCTGCTTCTCGGCCGACGGCAGGCTGCTCTACGCCACGGAGAACGACTTTTCCGCCAATCGCGGCATTATCGGCATCTATGACGGGACACGCGGCTTTGCCCACATCGGCGAATTCCCGACCTATGGCATCGGCCCGCACGACATGACGCTTAGCGCCGACGGCCGGACGCTGGCGATCGCCAATGGCGGCATCGAGACCCATCCGGATTTCGGCCGCACCAAACTCAATCTCGATCACATGGAACCGAGCCTCGCCCTCGTCGACGCGGCGACCGGAGCGCTCATCGAGAAACATAGCCTGCAGCCGGACCTCAAGCAGCTTTCCACCCGGCACGTCGACATCGGCGCCGATGGGAGGATCTGGTTCGCCTGCCAGTACGAGGGCGCGCGCCACGACCGGCCGCCGCTTGTCGGGCATTTCGCCAAGGGGGAGACGCTGACATTTGTGCCTCTGCCCGACCGCATAACGGCCGCACTCGCCAACTACGTCGGCGCCATCGCCGTCAACCGCCGCGAGGGGCTCGTCGGCCTGACTTCTCCGAAAGGCAATGTCGCCGTCACGCTCGATGCGAAGACGGGCGCGGTCGTCAAGGAGGAACGGGTAGCGGAAGCGGCGGGCGTTGCCGCCGCGAAGCCCGGTCTCGCCGTCTCTTCCTATGACGGGCTGTTTATGGAACGCCGAAGCCCGGTCGCCTGGGACCAGCACATCGTCCGGCTCGACAAGGATTAGGTGATATTTCCCCGGCCGGAAAGCGTTGCGAGATCATCCCAGCGATAGGCGATCTGCTCCAGGCTCTCGCGGCCGACACTGACGCGCCCCTGTCCCACCGCCCGCGCCCCGAGCCGCTCATAGAACGCCCGGTTTGGATTGCCCGCCAGCACCCAGGCGAAAAGCGACGAGGCCTGCATTTCCCGGCAATGGTGAGCGACCGTGCGCACCAGTGCCGAACCGACGCCGGCGCCGTGAAACTCCGGCAGAAGATACAGCTCGTAAAGTTCCCGATCGAAGGCCGGCGGCATCGCCCTCGCCCGGCCGTAATTGGCGAAGCCGATCACCCGCTCTTCCGACAGGTCGACGGCGACCAGAAGGAAGGCGCCTGGAATGCGCATCCGCCGCGCATGCCCGATCGCCTGGTCTTCGACCTTCATCGCATCGAGATAGGCATCGGAAATGATGCCGCGAAAGGTGGCGCGCCAGGTCGTGACCAGGACCGAGGCGATCATCATCAGGTCATCCGGTACGGCCTGGCGGATCTCGATGCGTCTGAAGTTTCTCATCGAGAATGATATATGGATGCGGCCCGTCTGCCGAAAGTCCGGCTGACTGGATTCGCGGCTTGTGGCGCGCCGATGATTGCGCTTGTCCTCTCTCGCGACGCATGCAACTGTCGGCGGCGGGGCATTCAGGTCTGTTTTGGCAAGGGGCTTTTACATTGAGAGACGACAGCGAGCCGCACGATTTTCGTGCCCGCATCCGGGAGAGCTTCGGCCGCCAGGCCGCCATGCGCACGATCGGCGCAGAACTCACCCGTGTCGAGCAAGGCACGGTGGAGATCGAACTGCCGTTCGATCCCAAGCTGACGCAGCAGCATGGCCTCCTGCATGCCGGCGTGATTTCGGCGGCGCTCGATGCCGCCGGGACTTATGCCGCCTATTCGCTCATCGACCCCGACGCATCGCTGCTGACGATCGAGTTCAAGGTGAACCTTCTGTCGCCTGGTCGCGGCGAGCGGTTCCTTTTCCGCGGCGAGGTGACGAAGCCCGGCACGACGATCATCGTTTCGGACGGCAAAGCCTATGCGGTGAGGTCCGACGGGCCGGCGAAGCTGATCGCCTCGATGACCGGAACGATGATGGTGGTGCGCGGCCGCGAAGGGATCGAGGGATGAGTTACGAGTTGAAGCCGGTCGCCGGCAGGAAGGTCCTCTACGTGATGGCCGTCGATCCGGAATACGGCCCCTGCCTGCGTAAGCGGATCGCGCCGCTGATGACCGGCGTCGGCCCGGTCGAGGCGGCCGTCGGCCTGACCAAGGCGCTTTGCGAGCTCAAGGCCTCAGGTGGGCTGCCGGATCTCGTCGTCTCGCTCGGCTCGGCGGGCTCAGCCAGCCTCGAACAGACGGAAATCTACCAGGCGATCTCGATCGGCTATCGCGACATGGATGCCTCGCCGCTCGGCTTCGAGAAGGGCGCAACACCCTTCCTCGACCTGCCCGCCATCGTCGACCTGCCGCTGCGCATTCCGGGCGTGAAGGAGGCGCGGCTTTCGACCGGCGCCAATATCGTCTCCGGTCAGGCTTATGACAGGATCGACGCCGACATGGTCGAGATGGAGACCTATGCCATCCTGCGCGCTTGCCAGGTCTTCGGCGTGCCGCTCGTCGGGCTTCGCGGCATTTCGGACGGCAAGGCGGACCTGAAGCATGTCGACGACTGGACGGAATATCTGCACGTCATCGACGAAAAGCTGGCAGACGCGGTGGATCGGCTCGAGGAAGCGCTCTTGAGCGACGAAATCCGGGTCTGACGGTCCGGCAGCAGATCCTAAATTGTCGGGGTGCAATGTTATCGTTGCACCGGCGGCGGGCTTTGATTAAAGGCTCGCCATGATCAAGCTTGTTTGAAGGCCCGTCATGACCCAGACAGCCCATCCCGACACCGTCCTCATCGTCGATTTCGGCAGCCAGGTAACGCAGCTCATCGCCCGGCGCGTGCGCGAGGCCGGCGTCTACTGCGAAATCGTGCCGTTCCAGTCGGCCGACGAGGGGTTCAAGCGCCTGAACCCAAAGGCGGTGATCCTGTCCGGCAGCCCGGCCTCGACCCTCGACATCGGCTCGCCGCGCGCACCGTCGGTGATCTTCGAAAGCGGCCTGCCGGTCTTCGGCATCTGCTACGGCCAGCAGACCATGTGCGCGCAGCTCGGCGGCACGGTCGAAAGCGGCCATCACCGCGAATTCGGCCGCGCCTTCCTGGAGGTCGAGAAGGACTGCGCCCTCTTCGACGGGGTCTGGTCGCTCGGCTCCCGCCATCAGGTCTGGATGTCGCACGGCGATCGGGTGACCGCGCTGCCGGAGGGCTTCGAGGTGGTCGCGACCTCTTCCAACGCCCCCTTTGCCTTCATCGCCGACGAGAAGCGCAAGTATTACGCCGTGCAGTTCCATCCGGAAGTGGTGCATACGCCGGACGGCGCCAAGCTCATCTCCAACTTCGTTCACAATATCGCCGGCATCAGCGGCGATTGGACGATGTCGGCCTACCGTGCCAGGGCGGTCGAAGCGATCCGCGAGCAGGTCGGCGACAAGAAGGTGATCTGCGCGCTTTCGGGCGGCGTCGATTCTTCCGTTGCCGCGCTCCTCATCCATGAGGCTGTCGGCGATCAGCTCACCTGCATCCTCGTCGATCATGGCCTGATGCGCAAAGACGAGGCGGCAAGCGTCGTCGCCATGTTCCAAGAGCACTACAACCTCCACCTCCTCCACATCGATGCGTCCGACCGCTTCATCGGCGAGCTCGAGGGCGTCAGCGACCCGGAGACCAAGCGCAAGATCATCGGCCGCCTCTTCATCGAGGTCTTTGAGGAAGAGGCGAAGAAGCTCGGCGGCGCCGATTTCCTCGCGCAGGGCACGCTCTATCCGGACGTGATCGAAAGCGTTTCGTTCACCGGCGGCCCGTCGGTGACGATCAAGTCGCACCACAATGTCGGCGGCCTGCCGGAGCGCATGAACATGCAGCTCGTCGAGCCGCTGCGCGAACTCTTCAAGGACGAGGTGCGCGTGCTCGGCCGCGAGCTCGGCCTGCCCGACAGCTTCATCGGCCGCCACCCCTTCCCCGGCCCCGGCCTGGCGATCCGCTGCCCTGGCGGCATCAGCCGCGAGAAGCTCGAGATCCTGCGCGAGGCGGATGCGATCTATCTCGACGAGATCCGCAAGGCGGGCCTCTACGACGCCATCTGGCAGGCCTTCGCCGTGCTTCTGCCGGTGCAGACGGTCGGCGTCATGGGCGACGGGCGCACCTACGAGTTCGTCTGCGCACTGCGCGCCGTCACCTCGGTCGACGGCATGACCGCCGACTTCTACCACTACGACATGGAATTCCTGGGCCGCGCGGCAACCCGCATCATCAACGAGGTGCGCGGCATCAACCGCGTCGTCTACGACGTCACCTCGAAGCCGCCGGGCACGATCGAGTGGGAGTGAGGGCGGCGGCTTCTTAGCAATCGTCATTGCGAAGGTGTTCGCCGCGACGGCGACAGATTATGAGCGGGGCGCCGGAATGCTTCGCTCCGCGCTTACCTGTCGAGCGCCCAAGGGGCGTGACCCAGGCGTGGCGCTTGCTTGCCGTTTGGCTGTCGCCGTACTATCCGTCCGCAAGAAAAACCCACCGCATCCACCAGGACGATAGACGTGGAAATTTCCGACATCATCATCGCCGGCGACACGCCGGGTCTGGAATGGCGGTTGCCGGTGTTCCGGTTCAAGGGAACGAAGCCGGAGGCGCCGGCGACTTATCTTCAGGCGGCGCTGCACGCCAACGAACTGCCGGGCACGGCGCTGCTGCATTTCCTTATGGAGAAGCTGCGGCAGGCCGAGAGCGAAGGCGGCATCCTCGGCGACATTACCGTCGTTCCACAGGCGAACCCGATCGGCGCGGCGCAGTCGCAATTCGGCGAGTTGCAGGGTCGGTTCGATCTCGGCACCCGCACCAATTTCAACCGCGATTTTCCCTTGATTGTGCTTGGCGAGCGTGGCGGTCTCATCGATGATCTCGACCGGCATTCGGCGGTCGACCGACTGAAGCGACATCTCCTCTCCATGGCCCTCGGCGCCGAACTGGTGCTCGATCTCCATTGCGACGACGAGGGGCTGCAGTATGCCTATACCGACGAGGCCTTCTGGCCGGAGGCTTCGGATCTCGCCGCCGCACTCGACATGCAAGCGGTGTTCCTCTCCGACGGCGAAAGCTCCGCCTTCGAAGAGGCCGTTGCCCATGCCTGGAAGCACGCGAGCGCCGGGGAGAGGAATACTTCCCTGCCGGGGCGGCTCTCGGTCACGGTCGAGCTTCGCGGCACCCGCGACGTCTCTCCGGAACTGGCGCGCAAGGATGCCGAGGGACTCTACCGTTTCCTCGCCGGGCGCGGCGTCGTCGTGGCGGAAAGCCAATTCTTTCCGGCCTTCGGCGGCATCGTCGCGCCGCTCGACAATATCGAGATGATCCGCACGCCGGAAGCAGGCGCGATCCTGTTCCACCGCGACGTCGGCGAGCGCATCAAGGCAGGCGACCTGCTGGCGACGATCCTCGTGAAGCCCGGCATGACGGATGGCGCGATGGAGGTCCGGGCGCCGCAGGACGGTCTGATCGTCACCCGCGTCTCGACCCGCTTCGGGCGCCGGCGCGCCGATCTCATGAAGATCGCCTGCGCCGAGCCGTCGCGCGCGAGCCGCAAGCCGGGCACGCTGGAGGCGTAGGGTATCAATGGCGGCACGCGACGGGCTTTCCGCGACTATGGCGCGGCCTGTATTTTCGAGCTGTCGAGCAGAATGGTCGAGCGCAATGTCTTGATTTCGGCGATCTGCTCGAACTCGCTCCAGAGCAGGCGCTTGTAATCCGCGACATCGCGCACCGCGATCTTCAGCAGGAAGTCGAAATCGCCGGCGACCGTGTGGCATTCGACCACCTCCGGCATGCGCGACACCAGCTCGATGAACCGTTGCCCGACCTTGCTGGCGGTGCGTTCCAGCGTCACCTCCACAAAGGCCTGGAAGCCGATTCCCAGCACCTTCGGGTCGACGACGACCGTCTGGCGGATGACGCCGGCCGCGTAGAGTCGTGCCAGCCGCCGCGACAGCGGCGCCGGCGACAGCCCCACTTTGGCAGCAAGCTCGTTGTTGCTGCGCGACGCATCTTCGATCAGCAGCCTGATGATCCGCCGGTCGGTCGCATCCAGTTCCGTTCGTTCGATTTCCAAGCGACTCCCCAGGCTTCAGCAAAATTGATGCAGTTTCTGCCATTCTACCGCAAAAATGCGCATAGGCAGCAACAAAATCGGGCAATTATATCGTCGATTTTGCGGCAGGCTTGTTCTACAGAGGAAACCGGCAAGCCACTGGTGCAGCTTGCCTTTCGGCCGCCTCAAGACGACTATCGATCGATTTCTCAAACCCAAAGGGAATTCCAGCATGTTCGACGCCCTCGCCCGCCAACCCGACGATCCGTTGCTGGCCCTGATCGGCCTGTTCCGCAAGGACGAACGCCCCGGCAAGGTGGATCTCGGCGTCGGTGTCTATCGGGACGAAACCGGGCGCACGCCGATCTTCCGCGCCGTCAAGGCGGCGGAAAAGCGGCTTCTCGAAACCCAGGACACCAAGGCCTATGTCGGCCCCGAGGGAGACCTGGTGTTCCTCGATCACCTTTGGCGTCTCGTCGGCGGCGACACGGTCGAGCGCAGCCATGTGGCCGGCGTGCAGACCCCCGGCGGCTCCGGCGCGCTTCGCCTGGCGGCCGACCTCATTCACCGCATGGGCGGCCGGAGGATCTGGCTCGGCCTGCCGAGCTGGCCCAACCACGCGCCGATCTTCAAGGCGGCGGGGCTCGAGATCGCCACCTACGACTTCTTCGACATACCGTCGCAATCGGTCATCTTCGACAATGTCGTCAGCGCTCTCGAAGGTGCTGCGGCCGGCGATGCGGTGCTCCTGCATGCGAGCTGCCATAACCCGACCGGCGGCGTGTTGACCGGACCCCAATGGATGGAAATCGCGGCCCTCGTCGCCGAGCGCGGCCTGCTGCCGCTCGTCGATCTCGCCTATCAGGGTTTTGGCCGCGGCCTCGACCAGGACGTCGCTGGCCTCCGGCACCTGATCGGCGTCGTTCCAGAAGCGCTCGCGGCGGTTTCCTGCTCGAAATCCTTCGGCCTCTATCGCGAGCGCACCGGCGCGATCTTTGCCGTGACGACATCGCCGTCGTCTGCCGACACGGTGCGCTCGAACCTCGCCGGCCTTGCCCGCACCAGCTATTCCATGCCGCCGGACCACGGCGCGGCCGTAGTGCGTACGATCCTTTCCGATCCCGAGCTTGCCCGCGACTGGGCCGACGAACTGGAAGGCATGCGGCTGCGCATGACCGGCATCCGCCGGGCGCTCGCCGAAGGGCTGAGGTCCCGCTGGCAGAGCCTCGGGGCAGTCGCCGACCAGGAGGGCATGTTCTCGATGCTGCCGCTGACTGAGGCCGAGGTCATGCGGCTCAGGACCGAACACGGCCTCTACATGCCGGGCTCGGGCCGCATCAATATTGCCGGGCTGAAGACGGCGGAGGTCGCCGACGTCGTCCAGAAATTCACCAGCCTCTGATCGGATTCTCCAATATGAAGGTCGACGAAAAGACCAATGCCGGTGCCACGGCCCCCGCCGAGCGGCACCGGATCTACGAGGACGTGCTCGCGATCGTGACGGGCACGCTGATCATGGCGCTCGGCGTCGTCATCTATGGCAAGGCCATGCTCATCACCGGCAGCACCGCCGGCCTCGCTTTACTGCTGCAATATGCGACCGGTGCCGCCTTCTGGCTCGCCTTCTCGCTCGTCAACCTGCCCTTTTACATTCTGGCAGTGAAGCGCCTCGGCTGGCTCTTCGCGCTGCGCACCTTCGTTGCGGTCAGCCTCGTCTCACTCTTCTCCCGCCTGACCGCAGAATGGGTGGATTTTGCGCGACTCGATCCGCTCTATGCCGCTATCATCGGCGGCGCATTGATGGGGATGGGCCTGCTCATTCTCTTCCGTCACCGCACCGGGCTCGGCGGAATCAATATCCTGGCGATCTACCTGCAGGAGAGATGGGCAATCCGCGCCGGCTATTTCCAGCTCGGCGTCGATCTCGCAATCCTCGCGGCCGCCGTCTTCGTGCTGCCGCCGGCCAATCTGCTCCTGTCGGTCGTCGGCGCCATCGTCGTCAACATGACGCTTGCGATCAACCACAAGCCCGGCCGCTATGTCGGCGTGACCTGAGTTTGCCACGTTCCGGGCTTTTCTCCGGGACGGTGCACGGCTATGTGTGATGCCGATTTTGACGGAAGAGATTCGGCAATGACGGTCACGATCTACGGCATCAAGAACTGCGACACGATGAAGAAGGCGCGCGGCTGGCTCGACGGCCGCGGCACGACCTACCGGTTCCACGACTACAAATCCGAGGGCATCGACCGCGCAAGCCTCGAGCGCTGGTGCGCCGTGCTCGGCTGGGAGACGGTCCTCAACCGCCAGGGCATGACCTTCCGCAACCTGGCCGACGGCGAGAAGCAGAATCTGACCGCCGAAAAGGCGATCGCATTGATGCTCAAGCAGCCGTCGATGATCAAGCGGCCAGTCTTGGAGACCGAGGGCAAGCTGCTCGTCGGCTTCAAGCCCGGGCTCTACGAAGCCGAGTTCGGCGCCTAGCTCCCATGTCCAAGACGACCCGCGCCACGCAGACGCTGACAAAGGCCGGCATCTCCTTCACGCTGCACAGCTATGATTACGATCCGGGTGCCGAACGGGTCGGATTGCAGGCCGCGGAGGCGCTTGGCGAGAAACCATCCCGCGTGCTGAAGACGCTGATGGCGGAGGTGGACGGCAAGCCGGTCTGCTGCGTCGTGCCCTCCGACCGGGAAGTCAGCATGAAGAAGCTCGCCGCCGCCTTCGGCGGCAAGTCGGCGAGCATGATGAAACCGGCCGACGCCGAGCGGCTGACCGGCTATCACGTCGGCGGTATCAGCCCCTTCGGCCAAAAAAAGCTCGTGCCGACGGCGATCGATGAAAGCGCATTCGGCGAAGCGCTGGTCTTCATCAATGGCGGACAGCGCGGGCTGCAGGTGCGGCTTGACCCGAAGGATACGCAGGCCGTGCTCAAGGCGATTGCCGCTTCACTGATCGCCTGACCGCATCAGGACAGCCGAGAAAGCAGCGCGGTGAGCGCCTTTGCCTCCGGCTCGCTGAGCTTTGCGCCGACATGCCTCTCGATCGACCGCGAATAGGTTTCCCACATGCGGGCCCGCATCGCCCTCCCAGCCTCGGTGACGACGACCCAGCAGCCGCGGGCGTCCTCGCCATAGGCCTCGCGGCGCACCAAGCCTTCCCTTTCCAGCCGATCGATCAGTCGGGAGAGATTGTATTGGGCGAGCAGCGTCCGGGCCTCGACCTCGAACGGACGCAGCCTGCCGGCTTCGGTCCGCACCAATTCCCAGAGTACGTCGTACCAGCCGAGCGGCGGCAGCCCTGCCGTCTTGATGTCCTGTTCGATGGCCGCAAGCACACGCCGCTGCGCCCGCATGAGACCGATCCACGCCTCGGTGGTCGCCGAAGTCGGCACGGTTCGCTCTGATACGTTCTTTTCCTTCATAGATGCAATTACATCTATATTGACGGATTTAGCAAGGCATTATATATGCAATTACATCTACTTTCTCAAACAGCGGAGACCCCCGATGACCGCGCCTCTCACCCTGATCAGCCATCACCTCTGCCCCTACGTCCAACGGGCCGCCACTGCGCTTCACGAAAAAGGCATTCACTTCGAGCGTGTGTTTATCGACCTTGCGAACAAGCCGGACTGGTTCCTGAAGATTTCGCCACTCGGCAAGGTGCCGCTGCTGCGCATTCCGCAGGAAGAAGGCGAGGCGATCCTCTTCGAAAGCACGGTGATCTGCGAATATCTCGAAGAGACGCAAGGCGGCGCGAAACTCCACCCGGCCGATCCTCTGACCAGGGCCCGCCACCGCGGCTGGATAGAATTCGGCTCCTCCGCTCTTGCCGACCTCTGGGTCTACGAGACGACGCAGGACGGCGAGACGCTCGAAGCCAAGCGGAACACGCTGAAGACGAAGTTTTCGACCGTCGAGGCGGAACTCGGCGACGGTCCCTATTTTGCCGGAGCCGATTTCAGCCTTGTCGACGCCGTCTTCGCGCCGATCTTCCGCTATTTCGACGTATTCGACTCGATCGCGGAGCACGGCATCTTCGACGGCCTGCCGCGCGTCAGCGCCTGGCGCAAGGCTCTGGCAGCACGGCCGAGCGTCAAGGCGGCGGTCACCGACGACTACGCCGAGCGGCTGATGGCGTTCCTCAGGAAGCACGACGCAGCCTTACTCAAGACGGGAAAGATCGCCGCCTGATTTGGGGGATCGCAGAGCCTTCTGTTTTTGCGGGAAGCGGTTTAAAACCGCATGACACCCGCAGGAAGCAGAACAGGAGCTGCCATGAACGCCCCCCTCCAGTCGGCCAGAAATCCCGTCGATGCCGCCAAGCTCGATAAACTCGCCGAGGTCGCCGTCAAGGTCGGCTTGCAGCTGCAGCGCGGCCAGGACCTGGTGATGACCGCGCCGGTCGCCGCGCTGCCGCTCGTGCGTCTGATCACCCAGCATGCCTACAAAGCCGGCGCCGGACTGGTGACGACCTTCTATGCCGACGAGGAGGCGACGCTCGCCCGCTACGCTTATGCGCCGGACGAGAGTTTCGACCGCGCCAGTGACTGGCTCTACGAGGGCATGGCCAAGGCGTTTGCCGGCGGCGCGGCGCGGCTGGCGATCGCCGGCGACAACCCGATGCTGCTTTCGTCGCAGGATCCGCAGAAGATGGCACGCGCCAACAGGGCCAATTCGATCGCTTACAAGCCGGCGCTCGAAAAGATCTCCAATTTCGACATCAACTGGAACATCGTCTCCTATCCGAACCCATCCTGGGCGAGCCAAGTCTTTCCGGACGATCCGGAAGCGATCGCCGTCGAGAAGCTGGCAAACGCGATCTTCGCCGCTTCCCGCGTCGACGTCGACGACCCGATCGCCGCCTGGAACGAGCACAACGCCAATCTCCGCCGGCGGTCGGCCTGGCTGAACGAAGAGCGCTTCGCGGCGCTGCATTTCACCGGGCCGGGCACCGAACTGAGGGTCGGGCTCGCGGACGGCCACGAATGGCACGGCGGCGCCTCGACCGCCAAGAACGGCATCACCTGCAATCCGAACATTCCGACCGAGGAGGTCTTCACGACGCCGCATGCGCTGCGCGTCGAGGGGCATGTATCGAGCACCAAGCCGCTGTCGCACCAGGGTACGTTGATCGACAATATCCAGGTACGCTTCGAAGGCGGCCGCATCGTCGAGGCCAAGGCCTCGCGCGGCGAGGAAGTGCTGAAGAAAGTGCTCGACACCGACGAGGGCGCGCGCCGGCTCGGCGAAGTGGCGCTGGTGCCGCATTCCTCGCCGATCTCGGCCTCCGGCATCCTCTTCTACAACACGCTCTTCGACGAAAACGCCTCGTGCCACATCGCTCTCGGCCAGTGCTATTCGAAGTGCTTCCTCGACGGCGCCGGCCTCAGCGAGGAGCAGATCCGCGCCCAGGGCGGCAATTCGAGCCTCATCCATATCGACTGGATGATCGGCTCCGGTGAGGTCGACATCGATGGCGTGCGCGCCGACGGCAGCCGCGTGGCGGTCATGCGCCAGGGCGAATGGTCCTAAGCAATCAACGACATCTGCCGCGGCATGAACTGCGGCGGCAGCGCCCCTGCCAAGCGGCTAGGCGCGGACGGGCGCAGGGCGACGCGCCATCTGCGCCTGCTGGCTCATCCAGACGCTGGCAAAGACGACGACGATTCCCAGCGTTTGTATTCCCGCCATCTGTTGGCCGAGTACGCCCCAGCCGAGCAGGATTGCCACCACAGGGCTGAGGAAGCCGAGCGGCGAGACCTGCGACGGTTCCAGGCGTGAGAGACCGCGGAACCAGAGGAGATAGGTGAAGGCGGCGCCGATCAGGCCGAGATAGGCGAAACCCATCAGGTTCGATGCGGTGAGCGATGGCAGGGAGGGCTCGAAGAATAGAGCTACAGGAACGAGGAGAAGGCCGCCGGCCGCCAATTGCCAGGCGGTGAAGGTCAGCGGCGAGACAGGCGGCGCCCAATGCCGGCTGAGCACCGTACCGAAAGCCATGGAAACGGCGCCTGCGAGGCCCGCCGCGACGCCGAGAGGATCGAGTGCGGCCCCCGGGGTCAACACCAGCAGCGCGACCCCGGCCATGCCCGCCACGCCGGCAAGGATGCTCAGCACTCGGACCGGCGAACCAAGAACGAGCCGCGACAGCAGCACGACAATCAGCGGCTGGATGGCGCCGACCGTCGCGGCAACACCGCCCGGAAGGCGGTAGGCGGAGACGAACAGCATCGCCCAAAAGAAAGAAAAGTTGAGTGCGCCGAGCAGAAAGCTGCGCAGCCACCAGATGCCCGTCGGCAACTGCCGGACGACGAGCAGCAGTAGGAGGCCGGCCGGCAGGGCTCTCAGCATTGCCACGGTCAACGGGTAGCCGGCGGGCAGGAATTCGGTGGTAACCAGATAGGTACTACCCCAGATCGCCGGGGCTATGGCCGTAAGGGCAATGTCCAAGTTTTGTGTCCGCATTTTCTTCATCTCAAGAATCTTGATATCAAGATAACCGTAAATGGAAACTATCTTGACGTCAAGATATCGGTCTATTAGAGCCATGACAAAGGCGCGAGCGGCTCCGCCTGTCAGGCCATGGGTGCACATGAAACACGGCGATCAGGACCACGTGGACAAGATTCTGGCACAGTGGCGCAGCGAGCGGCCGGAGCTGGACATCTCCGCCATGGGTCCCCTCGGGCGCTTGGCGCGGCTCAGGGCCCATATCGCTCGGGAGCAGGAAACGGTCTTCGCCGAACACGATCTCACATCGGCAAGTTTCGACGTGCTGGCGACGCTCCGCCGCTCCGGACCGCCCTTTCAACTTTCGCCCGGCGAATTGCTTGCGGCAACAATGGTGACCTCCGGCACCATGACCAACCGCCTCGACCAACTCGAAAGAGCAGGCCTCGTCGAGCGGCTGGACAATCCCGAAGACCGGCGCGGCGTGATCATCGCGTTGACGCCGGAGGGCTTGAAGCGCATCGATGCCGCGGCGGCCGCCCACGTCGCCAACCAGCAGCGCCTAATCGCAGGCCTTGAGCCCGAGGAACGGAGTGCGCTCGACGCGCTGCTCAGGAAATTTCTTGCGACATTCGAATGAGCTGATCAGATACGGCTCACCAAGGCGCGCACCCGCTCGAGGTGACGCTTGCGCTTTGCGTCGGTTGCCCTGTCCAGGTCGTGCAGGTTGATCATCCGGAACTGGACGCTTTTGCTGCAGAAGGCGGCGATGCCGCGCTTGAGCAGGCGATGCACCGGATTGCCCATGTAGAGATGCACGACCCACCAGGGCGAGCCGGTGGTCGTCAGCGCCCAAAAGAGCTTGATGTTGGTAAGGCGCGGGATGATGCGTCCGCCCGCCGGGTCGTGCTCGAAAGCGACCCCCGGCGCGAAGACCCGGTCGAAGAAGCCCTTGAGGATCGCAGGGAAATTGAACCACCATTGCGGAAAGACGAGCACGATCCCGTCCGCCGCCTTCAGCCGGTCGATGCAGCCAGAGACCTCGGATGCGTCATATCGCTCCATGAAATAGCTGTCGCGCTCCGCTGCAGTCAGCCGTGGATCGAAGCCCTCGCGATAGAGGTCGAGCAGATCGACGACGTGGCCGCGGCCTTCCAGAACCTCCTTGGCGGCCCGCGCGGTGCTCGCCGCAAAACTGTCCTCGAGCGGGTGGGCGAACACCAACAGAATACGCATCCGGCCGCCCTTTTTTTAAAACAAGCTACCCTGCTTCGTCGGATCGGCCGGCCGCGCCGGACGCTTCTTCGGCGCCTGGGTCGGGGCCGACCCGCCCTCGCCCGCGACCGCCGCGACGTTGCCGTCGGCGAATTCGAGCGACAGCGCCATGCCTGGCGTCACCACCGCCGCCTGTTTGACCGGCTCGCCTGCGGCATCGCGCACCAGCGCGAAGCCGCGCTGCAGCACGTTGCGATAGGAAAGCGATTGCAGCACGCGATCCTGCGCCGCGAGCGCGCCTTTCAGCCGGCGCATCTCGGCGGCCATGGCTCCATCGGTCCGGGCGCTCAAGCCGGCAATGCGGTCCGATGCACGATGGATCTGGCCGAGGAGACGCGACGGCAGGGCTCGAAGCGATGCGTCGGCGGACGAAATGCGCGCCTGGCGCCGGTCGATCTGACGTTCCACGCAGCGTTCGGCCTTGTTCATGGCTTCGAGGAGATGCCGCCGATGTTCGCGGATCTTCGTCGTCAGCAGCTCGGATCGCAGGTGCGCCGCGATGCGCTCGAAGCTGCGGCGCTTGTTGGCGGTGTTCATCTGCAGGCCGCGGCCGAGCCCGGCGGCCGCCTCGTCGAAACGTCTTCTTGGCAAGGCGAGCAACTGATCGAGCGACGGCAGCGCCCGGGCCAGCGCCCGAAGCGCGTGGCGCCGGTGATCCATCTGCCGCGTCGCACCCACCTGCAGCCGGGCGGAAAGATTGGCGACCTGCGCCTCGAGGTCAGCCTTCACCGGCACCGCCATTTCGGCAGCGCCCGTTGGCGTCGGCGCCCGCTGGTCGGAGGCATAGTCGATCAGCGTCCAGTCCGTCTCATGGCCGACGGCCGAGATCAGCGGAATGGTGGAGGCCGCCGCAGCACGCACCACCGCCTCGTCGTTGAAACACCAGAGATCCTCAAGGCTGCCGCCGCCGCGCGCCACGATCAGCACGTCGGGGCGCGGGATTGGTCCGTCTGCATCGAGAGAATTGAAGCCGCGGATCGCCGCCGTGATCTCGTCGCACGCCCCGTCGCCCTGGACACGCACGGGCCAGACGACCACATGAACCGGAAAGCGGTCGGCGATGCGGTGCAGGATGTCGCGGATAACCGCGCCCGTCGGCGAGGTCACGACGCCGATCACTTTCGGCATGAAGGGAAGCGGCCGCTTCCGTGTTGCGTCGAAGAGGCCCTCTGCAGCAAGCTTGCGCTTACGCTCTTCGATGAGCGCCATCAGCGCGCCGGCGCCGGCCGGTTCGAGCGAATCGATGACGATCTGGTATTTCGACGAACCGGGGAAAGTCGTCACCCGGCCGGTCGCGATGACCTCCATGCCTTCTTCCGGGCGGAATTTCAGCCGTGCGAACGTGCCCTTCCAGATCACCGCCTCCATCCGGGCGCGATCATCCTTCAGCGCGAAATAGGCATGGCCGGAGGAATGTGGCCCGCGATAACCGGAGATCTCGCCGCGTACCCGGACATGATCGAAGGCCTGCTCGAGCGTACGCTTGATCGAGCCGGACAGTTCCGACACCGAATATTCGGCGACATTGGACTGAGAATCGGAATCGAAGAACGAGGTCATACGCCCTTTGTAGCCGACCGGAGGCAGAAGATCAGCAGCGAGACGCCGCCTATCTACGGTTTTTCCGGCCGGGAGAGGTCGCCTTCTCGAAAAAACACCGAGTCGCCTCGTCGGCCGGGAAGAAGGATTCGATCAGCACGCCCTCCACCAGCGCGTCCTGGGTCGAACCGAAGGTCGAGAGCGTCGTGATGAAGCGCAATTCCGCTTCCCCGAAGCGCAGTTCGATCGGCAGCACCGGCAAACGATCGGTGGCAGGATGATTGTCGATTGCCTTGACGACAGCCGGTTCTGCGGCGAGCCGGTCGAGCCGGCGCTGCAGCGGACTGCGCGGCCCCTGCAGCCAGGCCTCCATGCGGACCCTCTGGACAAGGTCGGCGGCAGCGGCCTCCCAATTCACGACGAGGGTACGGACGCTTTCGGAGTCAAGGAAGCCGTCGAGGAAGTTCTGGCCCGGACTGAGCGGAACATCGGTAGCCTCCACAAGCCCCGCGAAGGCCGGATTGGTCAGAAGCACCGTGTACTGATGGTCGAGGACAAGGCCGGGGTACGGATCATGTCGGTCCAGCATCAGGCGGATCGCACTGGCGACGGCGGCCGGCATCGCATCCAGTCCGGCGGCGGAGCGCGTCGCCATGCGCGGCCGATAGCCGGCGGCGGAAAAGAGCGAGCCCTGGTCGCGGGCGGGGATCTCGAGCACCGAGGCGAGCCGCAGGATCATCCCCTCGGTCGGCCGCGAACGGCCCGTCTCGAGGAAGGAGAGATGGCGGGTGGAAATGCCGGCAGCGGTCGCCAGATCAAGCTGGCTCATGCGGCGATGACCGCGCCATTCCTTCAAGTGACTGCCGAATTCCATCGATGCCTTCCTTCGTTGCGCGGCAAGAATGGGCCGAACGTGGCGCGAAATCCATTACCTCCGAGGTAATTGGATTGATGACCACGACAGGCCAGCATTGCTCCATCGACAAAGGAGACAGACATGCTCGATTTTTCCAACCGCTCGCTTCTCAACAAGACGTTCCTCGCCGACGGCATCTTCTCGCTTATCGCCGGCACGGTCCTGATCGTCGACGCGCAGCCACTGGCGGCGCTCGTCGGCCCCGCTGTTGCGCCGGAGGTCGTCGGCGTACTCGGTATCGGCCTGCTGCTCTGGGGCGCTTTCCACCTCGCCTGGTCGAGAAAGGAGGGCCCGAACGCGCTGGCGGCACGGATCAGCATCGCCGGCGATATTCTTTGGCAGATCGCGAGCCTCGTCATCATCGCCCTCGCCTATGCGTCGCTGTCGGCAATCGGGATCGGGCTGATCGTCGTGGCGATGGTCGCCGTCGCCGACTTTCTCTTTCTGAAGCTGAAGGGGGCCGCCCAGGTGGGCACGAGGGCTGCTTAGGTCCTCAAAATGCGCCGGCCCGCCGTCTGGCGGGCCGTCTTTTCAGCGGGCCTCAGACCGTTTCCCAGCCATCTTTGTCGCTGGCGCGATAGATCGCGTCGATGAACTTCTGATTGAGGCGCGAGCTCTCGAGCGTCACCACCTCTTCCGCCTCGCCCTTCGCCGCACGCGCGAAGGCTTCCGCCTCGAGCTTGTACTGGCGGGCATCCTGGAAGCGGAAAAGCTGCGACTGGGCGTGATTCTGGTTGGTGAGTTCCACCTCCTCGCGGCCGTAGCGATCCGCATTGAAGGGCGACTTCACCTCGATATAGCCCTGGTCGCCATGGAAGACCATGACCTGGCGGGCGGCGAGCTGGGTGGAGATGTAGAAGCTCAGTTCGAAATCGTCGAAGTCGGCGCGCACGCTCGAATAGATGTCGGTGCCGAATTCCGGATCGCGGTCGGTATTGGCCTGGACACGCAGCGGCTCCTTGCCGGTGGTGAACCGGGTGGTGATCGCCGGATAGACACCGATGTCAGGCAGGCCGCCACCGCCGAGCGCCGGAACGTTGCGCATGTTGCCGGGATCGCGGTTGTAATAGGTGAAGGCGCCCTGGACATGGCGCAGCTTGCCGATGGCACCCTCGGCGAGGAGCGAGCGCACTTTCCGCCAGACCGGGCTGTAGGTCACCATATAGGCTTCCGAAACCAGCACCCTGTTGCGATCGCGCGCCGCGATCACGGCGTCGATTTCCTCAGCCTTCAGCGCCAGCGGTTTCTCGCACAGAACATGCTTGCCGGCATCGGCGGCCTTGATCGCCCATTCCACGTGTTGCGACGTCGGGAGCGGAATATAGACGGCGTCGATCACGTCCGAGGCGAGCATCTCTTCATAGGAGCCGAAAGCATGCGGCACCGAGAAGCGGTCGGCCATGGCACGCGCCTTGGCGTGGTCGCGGCTGGCAATTGCCGAGACGACACAGTTCTCCGCGTCCTGGATGGCGGGCACGACCAGTTCGCGGCCGATCCTGGCCGTCGACAGAATTCCGAAACGCAGCATGGGGCAGTCTCCTGTTAGAGCGGACTCGCGAAGAAGGGAAGGGCTCCCTCGGCCGCACCTGTGTGGGGATCGGTCGCGTCCGGATTTATCCATCGCACGACCGGGGCGGCGCCGAGACTATCGCCGAGGTACGTGCCTAGCAAGGCTTGAACCGACCAGAAAAACCAAGCCGGCGGGTGTCATCGGCAGGGAACTGACCTATGTTTCCCCGGCAATCCTCCCGATCGCAGCTTGTCTTCATTCAACCGCGGAGCGAAACAATGGACTTGCGCAGACTTGGCCGTACCGATCTTTCAATTGCCCCGCTCGTCTTCGGCGGCAACGTGTTCGGCTGGACGGCGGACGAGAGAACGTCCTTCGCCCTTCTCGATGCCTTTTTCGATGCGGGCTTCAATGCCGTCGATACGGCGGATGTCTACTCCTCCTGGGTCCCGGGAAACCAGGGTGGCGAATCCGAGACGATCATCGGCAAGTGGCTGAAGCAGTCCGGGCGCGCGCGGGACAAGGCAGTGATTATCACCAAGGTCGGCTCCGAACTCGGCCCCGGCCGCAAGGGGCTCTCGCGTCGCTGGATCCTGCAGGCGGTCGAGGACTCGCTGAGCCGCCTGCAGACCGATTATATCGACCTTTATCTGTCGCACTGGCCCGATCCCGAAACGCCCTACGAGGAGACGCTCGCCGCCTATGAGACGCTGCTCGGCCAAGGCAAGGTGCGGGCGATCGGCGCCTCGAACCTCGATGCGGGACAATTACGCGATGCCCTGAATGTCGCGGCGGCGAGAGGCCTGCCGCGCTACGACGTGCTGCAGCCCGAATACAATCTCTACGACCGCGCCGCCTATGACGGCGCCTTGCGCAACCTCTGCCTCGCCGAGGAAATCGGCGTCATCACCTATTTTAGCCTGGCTCGCGGCTTTCTTTCCGGCAAATACCGCTCGCACACGGATCTCGAAGGCTCGGAGCGCGGCGGCGGGGTCGAAAAATACCTCGACGGGCGCGGCATGCGCATTCTCGGCGTGCTCGACGAGATCGCCGAGGAGACCGGCGCGAAACAGGCGGAGATCGCCCTCGCCTGGATCATCGCCCGCGACGGCGTCACCGCGCCGATCGCCAGCGCCACCAATCTCAATCAGCTGGCAAGCCTCGTAAGGTCGGCGGAGCTCACGCTGACGGAGGAGGCGATACAGCGGCTGAACGACGTGAGCCAGTAATGGCCGAAAAAGCCCCTCCCCAACCCCTCCCCACAAGGGTGAGGGGCTTGCGACGCCGCGCCCGCTCCACTCATGTCTCGGCGGTTCCACGATCTTGGATGTTGAAGGCGGCACTGGCCAGACGGCGGGTGCTAGGCCCTCCCCCTTGTGGGGGGTTGGGGAGGGGTGAAGCTTACGATCCCGCCACGTTCGCAAGCGGCGGATAGCCCGGGTATAGATACGCATGGCTGCCTTCGTGATTGGCCATGCCCGGTTTCGTCAGGAGGCCGCGCGGTTCGGCGAAGCTGCGGATCCTCCGTTGCGGCCGCTCGTGCCACTGGATGTTGAAGGCCCAAAGCTTCGGGAAGAAGCAGAGCGAGGCATAGGGAAGGTGGTCGTGGATCCACCAGGCGAGGCTCTGCCAACCGCCCTCCCTACGCTCCCGGTCCCAAACCCAGGGAATGACGATGCAAGCGGTGGCGCCCATGCAGCCGTCCGCATCGCGCATGTCCCAGATATGATCGGCCGCCGTCGAGGCATTGGTCGAGCAATTGAGCTTGTTGGCATTGCCGAATTCGTTGACGGCGCGGTTGCGATAGGCGGAGCGGATGTGCAGCCGTCCGAAGGTCGCCTGCAGCGGTTCGAGAAGCTCCTCGCAGAGCTTGCGACCGGCCTCGACGGCAAGCTCCGCATCGTCCGGGATGTTCGGAATACGATAGAAATCGGCGATCTCCGAATGGAGGAAATCGCGCAGGAAGAAGTTTTTCGACAGGCGTATGCGGCCGACATCCTCCAGCGACTTCATCGATCCAGGTTTCTTCATTCTTCCCTCCGCGCTGCTCGCACGAGCCGTTCATGTCCGGCTGATCGAAACGCCGCCATCGACCAGCAATGCGGTGCCGGTGATGAAGCTAGCAGCATCGCAGGCAAGGTAAAGCGCGGCCTCGGCGATTTCCGCCGGCTGCGCCATGCGCTTCAGCGCATGCAGGCCTTCGATAAAGCCGCGCGTCTCGGGAGAAGCACCGGGCAGGTTCGCGACGTTGGCGGGCGTGTCGGTGCCGCCCGGCAGCAATGCATTGACGCGCACGCCGTGGGCTCCGAGCTCAACCGCCAAAGACTGCACTAGGCCGATCAACCCAGCCTTGCTGGCCGCATAGGCGGCCATGCCCGGGAACCCTGCCGTATGGCCGACGAAGCTCGACGTGAAGACCAGCGAACCGCCGCCGCGAGCAAGCATGGCCGGAGCCTGATGCTTGGCGGCGAGAAAGGCGCTGGTCAGGTTGGTGTCGAGCGTCTCGCGCCATCCCTCGAGCGACAGCGAGGAGATCTCGCCCATGGCCCCCAGGGCGCCGGCATTGTTGAACGCGATGTCCAATCCGCCGAAGCGGCCGAGCGCCAGGTCCACCAGCGCCTTGTTCGGGCTTTCGTCGCGCAGGTCGCCGGCAAGCATTGCCGCTTCACCGCCTTCTTCGATGATCTCGCCCACGAGCTGCTCGAGGGCCTCGCCTCGCCTTGCGGCGATCACGATCTTTGCGCCTTCGCGCGCAAAGAGAGAGGCGGCCGCGCGGCCTATTCCCGAACTTGCACCCGTCACGATCGCCACTTTTCCTTCAAGTCTCGACATTCCACTTTCCTCGCGCCTGTTGTCGTTGACGAGCGGAAAGATCCCAGATGGCAGTTGTTGCGGCCACCCGATTTCCGTGCAGCGAAAGTGGCCGCACCTGCAGGAGGTCGACGGGTGGAAAGGCCGCACAAGCACGCATTTTCCCCGAGGCAGGAACAAATGCCTCTGTCTGATGTTGATTGGGCGTCACTGCCAACCTCCCCACCGGACAAGGAAGGAAATCGACAATGCCCAAGGAAAAGACAATGGACGACCTGTTCTACGACGCGCTCAAGGACATCTACTATGCGGAGCGCAAGATCCTGAAGGCTCTTCCGAAGATGGCACGCAGCGCGCAGGCACCGGAGCTCAAGGCGGCGTTCGAAAAGCACCGCGAGCAGACCGAAACCCATGTCGAGCGGCTGCAGCAGGTCTTCGAATTGATCGGCAAGCGCGCGCAAGGCAAAACCTGCGAAGCGATCGAAGGGATCATTGCCGAAGGCGAGGAGATCATGGACGAGTTCAAGGGCACGCAGGCCCTTGACGCCGGGCTGATCTCCGCCGCGCAGTCCGTCGAGCATTACGAGATCGCTCGCTACGGCACCCTGAAGACCTGGGCGCAGACCATCGGCCTCAAGGACGCGGTGCCGCTTCTCGACGCAACGCTGAAGGAAGAGGTCGTCACGGACCAGGATCTGACGAAGCTCGCGACGGCGAAATCGAACAAGAAAGCCGCATGAGCGCTACTGCATGTTTCCTTAATCGGAACCGATGCAGCAATTCAAAGTTCTACAGCGACTTTTGCTGCAGCGGCGACCGGAGAGGACCGGTCGCCGCTCAATCCGTATGCCGGAAGAAATCGATGAAGGCCCGGAGCGCCGGACGCATCTGGCGACGGCTCGGGTAATAGAGATAGGGGCCGGCATAGGGCGCACACCAATCCTCGAGCACCCGCAGCAATCTCCCCTCCGCCAGATCGCCGCTGACGCGCGGCTCGAAAAGGTAGGCGAGGCCCGCGCCGCCGATTGCCGCCTTGATGATCGGCCGGTCCTCGCCGACGATCAGCGGGCCATTCACCGAGACCGTGATCTCCTCGCCATCCTTCTCGAACTCCCAGCGATAAATCGTGCCGTTCGAAAAGCGCCGGCGGATGCAGCGATGCGCGGCGAGGTCGCGCGGGTGCAGCGGCCGCGGCAATCGCTCGAAGTAGCTGGGCGACGCGACAACCGCGCTCTTCAGATCCGGGCCGATCTTCACCGCGATCATGTCCGCCTCCAAGCTCTCGCCTAGCCTAATGCCCGCATCAAAACCCGCCTCGACGATATCGGTGAAGCCGTCCTCGTTGGCGATCTCCAGCACGATATCGGGATAGCGCGTCAAAAAGTCGCCGAGCCGCGGCGCCAGAATGAGGTCGGCGGCAAAGCGCGGCGCGGTGATCCGCAGATTGCCGGCCGGGCGTTGCCGCGCATCCACCGCCGATTCCAGCGCGTGGGCAATCTCGTCGAGCGCCGGCCGCAGGCGGTCGAGCAGCCGTCTGCCCTCCTCTGTCGCCGCGACGCTGCGCGTCGTGCGTGCAAGCAGCCGGACCCCGAGGCTCGCTTCGAGACTCGCGACGGCGTGGCTGACGGCCGACGGCGCAATGGCGAGTTCCTTGGCCGCGCCGCGGAAACTGCCATGGGCGGCGACGGCGGAGAGGACGGCGAGCTGGGAGAGCTGGGTGCGATTCATTGATCGAAATAATAGAACAAGCTGTGAGAATTGGCAGCGATTTTCAGCCGCCGACGAGAGACCTATCTTTCCCTGGTCGTCGTGGGCGCCGCGAACCGACCGGCGCCAACCCAGACGATCGCCCCGCATGTTCGACGCAGCCACTTCTGCGTGACGCGTCCAAGCGCATTCCAGCCGGAAAGGAAATCCCATGAGAACCCGCAAGCTCGGCAATGAACTCACCGTCTCGGCCATCGGCCTCGGCTGCATGGGCATGAGTTTTGCCTATGGCGAGGCCGACGAACGCCAATCGATCCGAACGCTCCATCGCGCCATCGAGCTTGGCGTCATCTTCTTCGACACGGCAGAGGTCTACGGGCCCTATGAGAACGAGAAGCTCCTCGGGCGGGCGCTGAAGGACAGGCGCGACCAAGTGGGGATCGCCACGAAATTCGGTTTTCTGATCGAGCCGGGCAAACCGGCCGCGGAGGCGATCAAGGGGGTCGACGGCCGGCCGGAAAATGCCAAGGCCGTCGCCGAGGCTTCGCTGAAGCGGCTCGGCACCGACGTCATCGATCTCTACTACCAGCACCGCATCGATCCGAACGTCCCGATCGAGGAAACCGTCGGCGCGATGGCGGAGCTGGTGAAGGAGGGCAAGGTACGGGCGATCGGGCTTTCCGAGGCGAGTGCGACCACCATCCGCCGCGCCCACGCGGTGCATCCGATCGCGGCGGTGCAAAGCGAATACTCGCTCTGGACGCGCGACCCGGAAGACGAGGTGCTCGCCACCTGCCGCGAACTCGGCATCGGCTTTGTCCCCTATAGCCCGCTGGGGCGCGGCATGCTGACCGGCACCATTCGCAAGGTCGAGGACCTCGCCGACGACGATTTCCGTCGCTCGCTGCCACGCTTCCAGGCGGAGAACTTCGACGCCAACGCCGCGCTCGTCGAAAAGCTGCAAAGGCTCGCCGCCGAGAAAGAGGTGACGGCCGCCCAACTGGCACTCGCCTGGGTCGTCAACCAGGGCGACAACATCGTGCCGATCCCCGGCGCCCGCAAGCTCGAGCATCTGGAGCAGAACGCCGCCGCCGCCGACATCGTCCTCTCTGCAGAGGAACGTGCCGAACTCGGCGAGGCACTGTCCCCGACGCTCGTCGCCGGCAGCCGATACACCGACGCGTCACTGGCGCTGACGAACCGCTGAAAACCGGCTACCGGCCGCGGGTATCGCAATTCCGTTGCGATACCCTAACTATGATGTGTCCGCCTTGACGATGGCTGGAGCGGCATCGGAGGCGGAAGAGCTTCAATCACGCGCAACAGTGTTGTGTTTTGGCCGCTCCAGGAACGGAGGAATGAGGTATGTCCGATGAGCAGGCCATCAGCGCAGTCGTCCATCTCTATGTCGACGGAATGGCATTCGCCAATGAGGCGGCGCTGCGCAAGGCCTTTCACCCGAGCGCCTCGATCGTTGGCAATTACCAGGATTCGGTTGAATGGCTGAGCCGTGACGCCTTCATCGCCGCTGTCGTGATGGAGGGCTCGGCGCCGCCGGAGACGCAGCCGCTCATGGAGGTGGAATTGATCCATATAACCGGCGACGCAGCGAGCGTGAAGGTCATCGATGAATTCGGCGGCGCGCGCTATACGGACTATCTGACCCTGCTCAAGGTCGACGGGCGTTGGCTGATCGTCAACAAGGTCTGGCATCGCCACACGTAGGGCTATTCGAGGGATCATGCGGCAAGGCGCATCCGGCAAGGTCGTCGCAATCGACCATGTGCAACTCGCCATGCCGGAAGGCGGCGAAGCGGAGGCGCGCCGGTTCTATGCCGGCCTGCTCGGAATTCCGGAAGTGACCAAGCCGCCCAATCTCGCGGCGCGCGGCGGCTGCTGGTTCGAGCAAGCCGGCCTCAAGATCCATCTCGGTGTTGAAAAGGAATTCTCACCCGCCCGCAAGGCGCACCCGGCCTTCGTTGTCGATGATCTTTTCGTGCTGGTCGCACGGCTTGCGGCAGCGGGATTCGACGCGACGGAAGACGAGCCGCTCGCGGGGTTTGTCCGTCGCTATGTGAGCGATCCGTTTGGTAACAGGATAGAATTGCTGCAGCCAAGCGATTGACGATCGTCAGCCACATGCCCCTCCCCAACCCTCCCCACAGGTGGGGTGTTGGGGAGGAGTCTTTCTCCAAACCGATCTATACTCAGGCGCGAAGCACGCCGCCGGTGCTTTTCGCCACAGTGGCGACGATGCGCGAGGTCAGCGCCTCGAAATCCTCGTCGGTCAGCGTGCGCTCGACCGGCTGGATCGTCACCTCGATGGCGATCGACTTCTTGCCTTCGCCGAGCGAGGCGCCTTCGAAGACGTCGAAGACATTGACGCCGGTCACCAGCTTGCGGTCGGCGCCGGAAGCGGCCCGGACGACAGCGGCCGCCTCGACCTCCTTGTCGACCACGAAGGCGAAGTCGCGCTTCACCGCCTGGAACGGCGAGAGCTCAAGCGCCGGCTTAGTGCGCGTCGTCTTCTTCTTCGGCTCCGGCATGGCATCGACATAGATCTCGAAACCGGCGATCGGGCCGGAGACATCGAGAGCGTCGAGCGTCTTCGGGTGGAACTCTCCGAAGCTGCCGAGAACAATCTTCGGACCGAGCTTGATCGTGCCGGAACGGCCGGGGTGATACCAGGCCGGGCCACCGGCCTCGAACTGGACATTGCCCATCGGCACGCCGCAAGCCTCGAGCACGGCGATGGCATCGGCCTTGGCATCGAAGACATCGACCGGCTTGCCGCCGCCCTTCGCTGCGTTCGACCAGAGCCGGCCGGCGCCGTTGAGCGAGGCGGTGCCGCGGCGGACGCCGCCGGCGACGCGGCGCTGCGCCTCGGGCGTGTCGCCCTCATAGGTGCCGGAGACCTCGAAGATCGCCACGTCACCATAGCCCTTGTCGGCATTGCGCTGCGCGGCGGTCAAAAGCCCCGGCAGCAGCGACGGCCGCATGTCGGACATGTCGGCAGCAATCGGATTGGCGAGCTTCAGCCCCGGCTGACCACCACCGAAGAGCTTCGCCTGCTCCTCCGAGATGAACGACCAGGTGACCGCTTCTAGCATGCCGCGGCTGGCGAGCCCGCGTCTCGCCTGGCGGGTGCGGATCTGCAAGGTCGTGAGGATCTTGCCGTTGACGGCGTTGTGGCTCGGCAGGGCCGCCGCGACGATGTTGTCGACGCCATGGATGCGCATGACTTCCTCGACCAGGTCCGCCTTGCCGTCGACATCCGGCCGCCAGGAGGGCACGGTGACGCGGAAGCGCTCGCCGGAGCCCTCGACGCCGAAGCCGAGCTCCTCGAGAATCGAAACGCTCTCCTCGGTGGAGACCTCGAGACCGGTCAGCCGCTTGACCTCGGAAACCGGGAAGTCGACGACTTTGGGCGTATGGCCCTCATAGCCGACGACGTCCAGCTTCGCGGCGGTACCACCGCAGAGCTCCAGCACCAGTTCGGTCGCCCGTTCGAGGCCCGGCACCATATATTCCGGATCGACACCGCGCTCGAAGCGATAGCGCGCATCGGTGATGATGCCGAGGGTGCGGCCGGACTTGGCGATGTTCATCGGGTCCCAAAGCGCCGACTCGATCAGCACGTCGGTGGTCGCCTCATCGCAGCCGGAATGCTCGCCGCCCATGATGCCGCCGATCGATTCGATGCCGTCCTCGTCGGTGATCACCACATTGGCGGGCGACAGCGTGTATTCGCGGGCATCGAGCGCCAACACCTTCTCGCCTTCCTTTGCCCGGCGAACCGTCAGGTTGCCGTTGACCTTGGCCGCGTCGAAGACGTGCAGCGGCCGGCCCTGGTCGAAGGTCAGGTAGTTGGTGATGTCGACCAATGCGTTGATCGGCCGAAGCCCGATCGCCGTCAGCCGCCGGCGCATCCAGACCGGGCTCGGGCCATTCTTGACGCCGCGCACAAGACGCAGCGCAAAGCCGGGGCAGAGATGCTTGTCCTCACCGAGCTCCAGCCGCACCTTGACCGGCGTTTCGCCTTCGACCGGGAAGGAGGGCGCCGGCCTTGTCTTCAGCGTGCCGAGGCCGGAGGCGGCGAGGTCGCGGGCAATGCCGTGAAGGCTGGTGCAATCCGGCCGGTTCGGCGTCAGGTTGATCTCGATCATCGGATCGTCGAGGCCCGCATAGGCGGCGTAGCTGGTGCCGACCGGCGCATCCTCGGGCAGGTCGATGATGCCGGTGTGGTTATCGGATATCTCCAATTCCTTTTCCGAGCACATCATGCCGCGGCTTTCGACGCCGCGGATGTTGCCGACCGACAGCGTCACGTCGATGCCCGGCACGTAGGTGCCCGGCGCGGCAAAGGCGCCGACGAGGCCCTTGCGCGCGTTTGGCGCGCCGCAGACGACCTGCACCGGTGAGCCGTTGCCGGTATCGACCATCAGCACCCTCAGCTTGTCGGCGTTCGGGTGCTGCTCGGCGGAAATGACCTTGGCGATGACGAAGGGCTTGAAGGCGGCCTTGTCGTCGACACCCTCGACCTCGAGCCCGATCATCGTCAGGCGCGCGCAGATTTCCTCGAGCGAGGCGTCGGTTTCCAGATGGTCCTTCAGCCAGGAGAGCGTGAACTTCATGATTTCACCTGTGTCCTAAGAATTCTACAGCGCCGCGCGTCTTATCAGACGCGCAAAGGTCGCTATAGCACTTTGAATTGCTGCATGTTTTTGTCCTTAAATCGGCTAGGATTTAAGGAAACATGCAGTAGCGCGAGCGATCAGGCCGAAAGACCGCCGAACAGCGTCGGCATGTCGAGCGGGCGGAAGCCGTAATGGGTCATCCAGCGGACATCGGCGTTGAAGAAGTCGCGCAGGTCCGGCATGCCGTATTTCAACATGGCGATGCGGTCGAGGCCCATGCCCCAGGCAAAGCCCTGATACTCGTCCGGATCGAGACCGCCGGCGCGCAGCACGTTCGGATGCACCATGCCGCAGCCGAGGATCTCCATCCAATCCTTGCCTTCGCCGAACTTGACGATCGGGCCGGAGCGGTCGCACTGGATATCGACCTCGAAGGACGGCTCGGTGAAGGGGAAGAAGGACGGGCGGAAGCGCATCGTCACCTGGTCCACCTCGAAAAAAGCCTTGCAGAACTCTTCCAGCACCCAGCGCATGTTGGCGACGTTCGCCGTCCTGTCGATCACCAGTCCCTCGACCTGGTGGAACATCGGCGAATGGGTGGCGTCGGAATCCTGGCGATAGGTCTTGCCGGGAATGATGATGCGGATCGGCGGCTGTTGAGCCTCCATCGTGCGGATCTGCACCGGCGAGGTGTGGGTGCGCAGCACCTTACGCTCACCCTTCTCGTCCGGCTGGAAGAAGAAAGTGTCGTGCATCTCGCGGGCCGGATGGCCCTCGGGGAAGTTCAGCGCCGTGAAGTTATAGTAATCGGTCTCGATGTCCGGTCCCTCGGCGATCGAGAAGCCCATGTCGCCGAAGATGGCGGTGATCTCGTCGACGATCTGGCTGATCGGATGGATGCGGCCGCGCTCAGCAGGCGAGGAGCGGACCGGCAGGCTGATATCCACCGTCTCGCGCGCCAGCCGCTCGGCGATCGCCGCATCCTTGAGGGCGAGCTTGCGAGCCGAAATCGCATCGGAAACGGTATTCTTCAGGGCATTGATGCGGGCGCCGCGCGTCTGGCGCTCCTCGGGGCTCATCGTGCCGAGCGTCTTCAAGAGCTCCGAAATCGAACCCTTCTTGCCGAGCGCACCGACGCGCAACGACTCGATCGCCCCCTCGTCGGCGGCGGCATCGATTTCCGCCAGCAATGTCCGTTCCAAAGTTTCCAGTTCGCTCATTCTGTCCTACCTCGATGCGGGATTGGTTCGATCTATCGGTTCAACACTTCAGCGATGTGATCGCCTGGCGGTGCGCCGAATAAGAAAAACCCGCGCCAGCCCTGCCAGCGCGGGTTTCCCAACAATTTCAGAAACGGTCTTGGGAAAACGCTGGCTTAACGGACAGCGCTTTCAAACTCGTTTGCCGTGCCGGCTTCCTTGAGATAGGCGAGCGCCTTCTTGGCGGCTTCGACGAGCGCCGTGAATGCAGCCGTCTCATGGATCGCCATGTCGGAGAGAACCTTGCGGTCCACTTCGATGCCTGCCTTGCTCAGGCCGTCGATGAAGCGGCCATAGGTCAGACCGTGCTCGCGGACGGCAGCGTTGATGCGCTGGATCCAGAGGGCGCGGAAATTGCGCTTGTTGACCTTGCGGTCGCGGTAGGCGTACTGCTTGGAACGGTCGACCGCTGCCTTGGCGGCGCGGATCGTGTTCTTGCGGCGGCCATAGAAACCCTTGGCGGCCTTGAGCGTCTTCTTGTGCTTGGCGTGAGCGGTTACGCCGCGTTTTACACGTGCCATGTCATGATCTCCTTGTCCAATGTGCCTGAAGTCTTAGAGACCGTTCGGCAGGTAATTCTTGACGACCTTCTTGCCATCAGGCTCTGCGAGAACCATGGTTCCGCGTGCGTCGCGAATGAACTTGTTGGACCGCTTGATCATGCCGTGGCGCTTGCCAGCAGCGGCAGCTCGAACCTTGCCGGTCGCGGTTACTTTGAACCGCTTCTTGGCAGACGATTTCGTCTTCATCTTGGGCATTTTGCTACTCCATTGTTCTTGATATGCGAAACCGGCTGACGAGGCTGGTTTCCAGCGTTAAGAACGGCCACGGCATGCCCTGCCGGACCGTTCGGACGGGGGGCTTGTAGCCGAAGTCCTGCAAAAGCGCAAGCCGCCCGTTGATCATGGCATACGCTGAGCCGCGGCTCAGGCGGGATCGCGCACCGGAAGCCGCACGACCCTGACCGGAAAGGTCAGCCGGGCTCTCAGTCCTCCGAGGTCGGACTGCTCTAGGGTCAATGAGGCACCATAGGCCTCGGCGATGTCGGCGCTGATCGCGAGACCCAGTCCCGCGCCTTCGGGCTCTCGGTCGTCGGTGCTGTCGAGCCGTGCACCGCGTCTGAGGATCGCCACGCGGTTCTGTTCGGCAATGCCAGGCCCGTCGTCCTCGATCAGGATGGTGATGGCGCCGTTGACCCGGCGTGCCGAGAAGCGGATGAACGAACGCGCCCACTTCGCGGCGTTGTCGAGCAGATTGCCGAGACATTCGGCAAGGTCGGCCGGATCGACGTCGAGCGAAAGCGAGCTGTCGATCGAAACTTCCCAGGCGACATCCCGCTCGGCGGTGACGGGACGAAGGACACTGACGAGCTTGCCGCCAAGGCCCATGACCGACGTCGTCGCCATTCGCTCGACGCCCATGCGCGCGGCCTGCAGCTGCCGGTCGGCCCGCTGGCGGGCGAGTTCCACCTGTCTGAGCGCCAAGGCGCGATCCTCCGGCGGAAGCCGCTCCGCGAGCTGCGCCAGCACCGTCAGCGGCGTCTTGAGGCCGTGGGCGAGATCGCTGGCGCGGGCACGCGCGCGCTCGACCGCCACTTCGCGTTCCTTCAGGAGGAGATTGATCTCGCTGACCAGCGGCTGCACCTCGCTTGGGCCGGAGGTTCCGAAATCCCGGTCGCGGCCGGCGCGCACCGAGGCCGCCCGCTCGCTCAGGCGGCGGAGCGGCTTGAGCCCGATGGCATTCTGGAAAAAGGCGGCGGCGGCCAGGAGCCCGGCGGTCGCAAGCAGCATCAGCCGCAGCGCCGCTTGGAAATCGCCCAGCGCTTCGTCGAGTTCCCGTTTAGGAAACGCCGCTGACGCGACGAACCGGATCGCCGGGGCACCTTCGCCAAGCGACAGGCTTTGGCTGTGGACCAGCATCGGATGTCCGTCCGGACCTTCACTGATGGTAAAACCCTCGTAGCGCGAAGGGACCGGAGCGTCGGCATCGATCGCCACGTCCCAGAGCGAGCGCGACCGCAGGTGACTGCCGTCGACGGGTGAGACCTGCCAGTAGCGGCCGCCGTTCGGCAGGTCGAAACGCGGATCTGCCGGCTCGCGCGCGAGCATAAGCTGGCCCTCTTGCAAGGCGAGTTCGGCAGCGAGCGTGTCGACGATCGTCATCATCTCGCCGCGGTACCGCCCGACCACGTAATCGGTGAACAGCCGGGTCAGGGAAAGCCACGCTACGAGCAGCACGAGGCCGATTGCGATCACTGCTCCGACCGCCAGTCGCAGCCGCAGCGAGCGCATCATGAAGGGTCGTCCGGCAGGAGATAGCCGAATCCGCGTCGCGTCTCGATGGCGCGGCTCTCGGTCTTGCGGCGCAGCCGGGCGATCATCGCCTCGACGGCGTTCTTGGCGGAGTCGTCGTCGCGTCCCTGGACATGGCTTGCCAGTTCGAGCGGCGACAGCACTTCGCCCTTGCGTTCGATGAAGTAGGCGACCATCCGGAATTCGAGCGGGCTGAGATCAAGCGCCTCTCCGTCGAAGGTGACCCGGCGGGTCGCCTCGTCAAGCGTGAAGCGGCCCGCCGATTTGATGATCTGGAATCGCGGGCCGGCGCGCCGCAGAAGCGCCCTCAGCCGCGCCAGCAGCTCCTCGGCGCGAAACGGCTTGGGAATGTAGTCGTCGGCGCCGGCCTCGAACCCGTCGACGCGCTCCATCCAGGATCCGCGGGCGGTCAGCACCACCACCGGCGTTTCCACGCCGTCGAGACGCCACCGCTTGAGGATCGACAATCCGTCGAGGCCGGGCAGGCCGAGGTCGAGGATGATGGCTGCATAGCCGCCGTCTTCGCCGCGCTCCCAGATGTCGGGGCCGTGGGCAAGCGTATCGACCGCATAGCCTTCAGCCTCGAGTTTCCCGCGGACATGGCCAGCAATGTTGAGGTCGTCCTCTGCCAGAAGTATGCGCATGTCTGCCTCAGAATTTCACGAAACTGCCGGTGCGCGCATCGATCCGGAGGTCGCGGATGACGCCCGCGCCATCCCGCGTCTTCAGCCGATAGACGTCGCTTCCCATGTACCGCACCAGATCAACCGCGATGACCATGCCGTAGAGATCGCGATCCACCAAGGCGAGCAGCTTGCTCAGCGGCAGGATCTCTCCCTTGACGACGGCGTCTCGCGCATCCTCCCGGCTTCTCGTTTCCCGACTCCCGTTCTCCGGGGCTGCCGTGCTGCGATCACCTCGGGTGCCGGTATCGCCGGTGCTGCCGCCGGCATCCGAGTTGCCGCGGCCGGTCTTGCCGTCATCGGCCAAAGCCGCGCCGCTCGCGGAGAACGGCACGACACAGGACGCAACCGACCAGCAAACAAATGCGGCCAGACTCCGGCGCATGAGCGAAGCGGGACGAGGCGGTGCGGCGCGCTCCAGGCAGATATGGTCTCTCATTATCCCCTCAACATAGGTCGCCGCAGCATCCGCCAGAAAAGTGACGGAAACAGGGGTGGAACGTCGATTTTCTTACTGAAACGGGCGTGCCCCTCGCAGCAGGAGTGATGCGAGAGGCACGAATTTGAGGAAGTCTGCGGCGATGGGACAGCCACCGCCGCAGTTAAGGGCTCAGGTCGGAATCGGATCAGTTCGCCGTCGGAGTTCCGCCGCCGTCCTGCCCGCCGCCGGTGCCGGTGTCCTGCCCGCCGCCGGTGCCAGTGTCTTGTCCGCCGCCAGTGCCGCCGCCTTCGCCGCCGGTGCCGCCGCCTTCGCCGCCAGTGCCGCCGCCTTCGCCGCCGGTGCCGCCGCCTTCGCCGCCAGTGCCACCGCCTTCGCCGCCACTGCCGCCGCCTTCGCCGCCAGTGCCGCCGCCTTCGCCGCCAGTGCCGCCGCCACTGCCGCCGCCTTCGCCGCCGCTGCCGCCGCCTTCGCCGCCGCTGCCGCCGCCTTCGCCGCCGGTACCGCCGCCTTCGCCGCCGGTGCCGCCGCCTTCACCGCCACCGGTGCCGGTGTCTTGTCCGCCGCCCGTGCCGGTGTCCTGTCCGCCACCGGATCCACCTTCGCCGACTGTGGTGGGGCTGCTGGTGTCGAAGCCACCGTTAGGTCCGGCTTCGAAGCTGCTGGCCGCGCCGGTATCCGCAAGAGCCATCGTCACTGGCCCTCCAACGACGCCGAACAAGCTCATTGTGGAAACGAGCAGCACTTTTTTGAATGCGCTGTGCATATCTTTACCCTTCCTTGTTTCGGAACGGGCAGAGACTGGCATTTGGCAACTGACAGGCGGCTGAGCACGGCTGTCAGCATTCTGTCAGGCGCCGGCAACGGTGCGCCGGAACGAAAAAAGCCGCCTCACGGCGGCCTTTTACATTGGATTGCTTTCACGTGCGATCCACGCTTTCGTGCCTTACTTGGGCGCAAGCACCATCATCATCTGGCGACCTTCCAGCTTCGGCTCGGCTTCAACCTTGGCGATCGCCTGGGTATCGTCCTTGACCTGCAGCAGAAGCTTCATGCCGAGCTCCTGGTGGGCCATTTCGCGGCCGCGGAACTTCAGCGTCACCTTGACCTTGTCGCCCTCTTCGAAGAAGCGGTTCATCGCCTTCATCTTCACCTCGTAATCGTGGGTGTCGATGTTCGGGCGCATCTTGATTTCCTTGATCTCGACGATCTTCTGCTTCTTGCGCGCCTCGGCCGCCTTCTTCTGGTTGGCGTATTTCAGCTTGCCAAGATCGAGGATCTTGCACACCGGCGGTTCGGAATTCGGTGCGATCTCCACCAGATCGAGACCGGACTCTTCCGCCATGCGGAGCGCCTGATCGATCGGGACGCTGCCCAAATTCAGGCCTTCGGCGTCGATGAGCTGAACCCGGGGGACCCGGATTTCCTTGTTTGCGCGCGGCCCTTCCTTGACTGGGGCGTCCGCTTTGAACGGTCTGCGAATGGTCGTACTCTCCTCGAGCTGTTTACGTATACTGGTCAATCAAACGATCAGCGTCATCTCAAACTTGGCGCTTGAAACAGTCACTGACGGCAATGTGTGAATTGCGGCTCCAGAGTCAATAGCATGGCCCGCAAGGAAAATCACCACCATCGAGGCTCTGGCGAATCTGTTTTTGGCAGGATATCTGATCGAAACGGGTGTTTGCGAGGAAATATGCGATGTCAGCGATGCCGGCCGAAACCGAAATCACGCGGATAATGGTGGGTACGGCCGGTGCGGCGCGCAGCATCGCCATGCGGGTTTTCAGCGCCGAACCGGCCTCGGAAAGCCCCGCCCTCGTCTGGCTCGGCGGCTACCGCTCCGACATGACCGGCACGAAGGCGGTCGAGGTCGAACGTCACGCGCAAGCGGTCGGAACGAACTGCGTCCGCTTCGACTATTCCGCCCATGGCGCTTCCGGCGGCGACTTCAAAGAAGGCACGATCTCACGCTGGCTCGAAGAAAGCCTCGCCGTCGTCGATCACGCGGTCGCCGGGCGCATGATCCTGATCGGTTCCTCCATGGGTGCCTGGCTCGCCCTGCGCCTTATCGAAGAACTGAGGGCGCGCGGCCAAGGGAAACGTGTGGCCGGCCTGGTGCTGATCGCCCCCGCCCCGGACTTCACCGCCGAGCTGATCGAACCCAATCTGACGACGGCCGAGCGGACTTCGCTTGCCGAACGGGGCTATTTCGAGGAGCCGTCGGAATATAGCCCCGAGCCCAACATCTTCACCCGCGCCCTGATCGAGGACGGGCGGCAAAACCGGGTCCTCAAGGGACCGATCGAGACGGGCTGCCCGGTGCATATTCTTCAGGGGATGCGCGATTTGGATGTGCCCTATACGCACGCGCTGAAGCTCATGGAGCACATGCCGGCGGACGACGTCGTCATGACCCTCATTCGTGACGGCGACCACCGGTTGTCGCGCGAGGAAGACATCGTCAAACTGAAACAGGCCATCAGCGCCATGCTTGCCAAGGCCTGAGTCCCCGGCCGGCTTCCGTTAACACTCCGACCCCATTTCAGAACGCATCCCGGATGGCCCGGAATGCAGGGCTTCCGCTGTCTTTCGATGGGTGATCTTAACCATAAAGGTCAATCCGACGAATCGGTAGATTGACTCACGCGGTCCGAGCATATTAACTCTTTGTTAACGATTAGAGCAGCGCTAGGGGAAGCCTACAAAAGCTGTCATCAACTTGAGATTGCGCGTGCGGCGCACGCGCTTGCAGGGGATCTGTATGGCATTTTGGACCGGGGTAAAGACAGGCGTCGCGGCATTCTGCGCAATTTTCATTTCGGCAAGCATGGCAATTCCCGCACAGTCGGGATCCACTCCCTGGATGCAGACCGGCTCGGCAACTTCCCAGCCGATCGGGCATTTCGAGTTCTGCCAGAAGAACAGGAGTGAATGCGGCGTCCGGTCTCGGGCGGGCGCGCCGCCGCGTGTCACGGCAGGCGGCTGGGCCGTCATCCGGCAGGTGAACGCCGCCGTCAACCGCGAGATTTCGCCGGTCACCGACCAGGAGCTTCTCGGCAGGGACGAGGTCTGGTCCTATCCGAAAGGGCGGGGCGACTGCGAGGATTTCGCGCTCGAAAAGCGCCGGCGCCTGATGCAGCGCGGCTTTGCTGCCGGCAATCTGTTGATGACCGTGGTGCGCAAACCCGACGGCGAGGGCCATGCGGTGCTGACGGTGCGCACCGCCCAGGGCGATTTCGTCCTCGACAATCTCGACAACGGTGTCAGGCTTTGGACCAATACGCCCTACCGCTTCCTGAAGCGCCAGGCTTCCAACAATAGCGGCCGCTGGGTCACGATCGACAACAGCGCCGAGGTGCTCGTCGGCTCCGTCGGCAGATAAGCAGCCAGACAATTCGAATGAAGAAGGGCCGGTTCTCGGCCCTTTTTTCATGCCGTCCGTTCATACGCATGTTCCCAAGACCACTGCGCAGTTTTCGGCAAGCTGCATCAGGCATTGCCGATGACGATGCCGGCCGCCAGCACCAGGCCGCCGCCGAGCACGACCTGGAAGGCCGCTCTGAGGAATGGCGTTTCCATGAAACGGTTCTGGATGAAGGCGATGGCCCAGAGCTCGAAGAAAACGATCGCCACCGCGGTCACCGTCGCCGTCCAGAAATGCGGTATCAGATAGGGGAGCGCATGGCCGAGACCGCCGAGCGCCGTCATGATGCCGGAGGCGAGGCCACGCTTGACCGGTGAGCCGCGGCCGGAAAGCTTGCCATCATCATGGGCGGCTTCGGTGAAACCCATGGAAATGCCCGCACCGACCGAGGCCGAAAGCCCGACCAGGAAGGTTTGCCAGGTATCCTGAGTTGCAAAAGCGGCGGCGAAGATCGGCGCCAGCGTCGAAACCGAACCATCCATCAAGCCTGCCAGGCCCGGCTGCACATAGGTAAGAATGAACTGGCGATGCGATGTCTGGTCTTCCTCGGCGCGGACGTCGGCGGGTGTATGCCTTTCGCCGAGACGGCGCGCGAGAGATTCATGCGCCTTCTCGGCGATCGCCAGATCCCCCAACAGCTTGCGCGTCGCCGCGTCGCGCGTCCGTGCCGCCGCCTCGATATAGAAGCGGTGGGCCGCCTCCTCCATGGCCTCCGCCTCGGCACGTGCCCTTTCGATCGGCATCTCGGCAATCAGCCAGTCCGGCTTGCGCTCCGGAAAGCCGCGCACATGCTCGCGCCGGATGAGCGGAATGCGATTGCCGAAGCGAGCGACATGCAGGTCGATCAGGGTCTTTCGATGGTGGCTCTCTTCTTCGGCCATGGCCTCGAAGACCCTGGCGGAGTGCGGATATTTTTCCCGCAGCGCATCCGCATAGGCGAGGTAGATGCGGCCGTCATCCTCTTCCGAAGAGACGGCGAGCGCCAGGATTTCCTGTTCGCTCAAGGACAGAAACGGGCGCTTGGAACGGGAGAAGAGGCGGGAGAACATCGGCAGCAACCTTCTTTAGAATAATTCTAAAGAAATAGGAGTCGCCGGGCGACGTCAAGTCGGCTTGGTGAACCGGCGCATAGGTCCTGCTGTATGCTTCCTCAATCTCGGGCTGGCCTCAAATCGCCAGATCCAGCGCCTTTTCCCGCTCGATATAGGCGCGTTGCTGGTCGGTGATGTAGTCGCGCACGATTGGCGCCGCATCGCGCGAGCGCGACAGCTGCATGTGGAAGACCAGCTGGCTGCCGGTGCGGAACATCATTTCGGCGCTGATCAGGTAGAACTCCCACATCCGGGCGAAGCGCTCGTCATACATCGCAATGACCTTGTCGCGATTTTCCTCGAACCGCGCGCCCCAATGGGCAAGCGTCGTCGCGTAATGGACGCGCAGGAATTCGAGATCCGTCACCCACAGGCTGTTGCGCTCGACGACTTCGAAGACTTCCGACAGGGCCGGCGAATAGGCGCCCGGGAAGATATACTTCCTAAGCCAGGGACTCGCCATGCCGGGCGGACTCATATGGCCGATCGAGTGCAGAACGGCGAGGCCGTCATCCGGCATCAGAGCGTTCAGCTTCTTGAAATACTCGTCGTAGTGATGCACGCCGACATGCTCGAACATGCCTACCGAGACGATGCGGTCGAAGGGCCCCTCGACATCGCGATAGTCCTTCAGCTCGAAGCGCACCCGGTCGGCCATGCCGGCAGCGCGGGCTCGCTCGGAGGCAAGCGCCTGCTGCTCCTTCGACAGGGTGACACCGAGGACCTCGACATTTTCGAGCGTCGCCAGATAGAGCGCCAGATCGCCCCAGCCGCAGCCAATGTCGAGCACTTTCATGCCGGGCTTCAGGCAAAGTTTTGCGGCCAGCAGCCGCAGTTTGTTGCGCTGCGCCGCCTCCAGCGTCTCGTCCGGCTCGCGGAAATAGGCGCAGGAATAGAGCATGTTCTCGTCGAGGAACAGCTTGTAGAAATCGTTGCCGAGATCGTAGTGATGGGCGACGTTCTGCTGCGCCTTGCCCTTTGGATTTGCCTGCTGGCGCTTGCGGAAGCGCATCTTGATCGCCCGCAACAGCTTCTGGAGAGGATAGGAGCCGAGCGACAGCCGGTTGATCGAGAAGAGCGTGAGAAAGTCACGCAGCGTCGACCCCTCCTCGAAGCGCATCGTCCCGTCCATATAGGCCTCGCCGGCGGCGAGCTCGGCATTGAGGACGAGACTGCGATAGAGCCGCTTATCGGTCAGCCGCATCGTGACGCTCGGCCCCTGCTCTCCGGCGAAGACGTGCCTCTTGCCGTCGGCGTCGATCACCGTCAGGCTACCCTTGCGGATGAAGGCTTTCATCATGTGCGACAGTGGAAACATGCAATTCCTCGATCTCGTCCCGCCTCCAGCGGCGGCACGTGACCCTAAACAGCGGGCCCCTAAAATGCACGCTCAATTTTGCAGGGTTTCCGCGATCGCATCTTGAGTTGTGGAAAGCACAAATAAAGGGGCGGCAGGCAAAGCCCGCCGCCCCTTTCGATAGCGGTGAGCGCGCTATTCAATCCTTGGCGCGCTCGACATAGGAGCCGTCTTCCGTGGCGATGACGACGCGGGTGCCCGCCTGGATATGCGGCGGCACGAGCGTGCGCACGCCATTTGAGAGGACCGCCGGCTTGTAGGATGAAGAAGCCGTCTGGCCCTTGACGACCGGTTCGGTCTCGGTGATTTCGAGGATAACGTGACGCGGCAGGTCGATGGCGATCGCGAGGCCCTCGTGGATCGACAGCATCACCGCCATGCCCTCTTGCAGATAGGCCTTCAAATCGCCGATGTCTTCGGTGGTCATGACGAGCTGGTCGTAGCTTTCGGGATTCATGAAGTGAAAGCCTTCGCCATCTTCATAAAGGAAGGTGTGCTCGCGGTCCTCGACGAAGGCGCGCTCGACCTGCTCGGTGGTGCGATAGCGCTCCGAGACCTTCACGCCGTCGGAGATGCGGCGCATGTCGACCTGGGTGACCGGCGTGCCTTTGCCCGGATGGAAGTTCTGGGCGGTGAGCACGACATAAAGCTTGCCGTCGACGTCGAGAACGTTGCCCTTGCGGACCGAAGAAGCGATGACCTTGACCATTAGTCTTCCTTGTAACAGAGGTATGCGCGACACGCGCGGGCCGCGACTGGCCCGGAAAGGACGCGAAAATTTCGATTTCGCGCCGCCACTACCCTAATTCCGGGCAAATAGCCAGCCTGAGCCGGCATTCGCGTGGAAAGAAAGCTTGGATCGAACCGACCATGCCGCATGCTTCACCCTGGTGGACCCCGGATGTCCATGCCGACCGGCGCCCCTTCCTGATCGGACGCAACCGCATCCAGTCGGCGCTGCGCCGGTACTTCGGCGAGCGCGACTTCATCGAGATCGATACGGCGACGCTGCAGCTGTCACCGGGCAACGAGGCGCATCTGCACGCCTTTGCAACGCAAGCGCTTGGGCCCGACGGATCGGTGCAGCCGCTCTATCTGCACACCTCGCCGGAATTCGCCTGCAAGAAGCTGCTCGCTGCCGGCGAAAGGCGCATCGTCTGTTTCGCCCATGTCTACCGCAACCGCGAGCGCGGCCCGCTGCACCATCCGGAATTCACCATGCTCGAATGGTACCGCGCTGACGAGAGCTATGAGACGCTGATGCGCGATTGCGCCGACATCCTCGCGCTTGCCGCCGAGACCGCCGGCGCGGCGTCTCTTACCTACCGGGGCAGAAGCTGCGATCCCTTCAAGGAACCGGAACGGCTTTCGGTGGTCGAGGCTTTCGCGCGCTTTGCCGGGATCGACCTCCTCGCCTCCCTCGCGAAGGATGGCACGACGGACCGTGAAAGCCTGGCCGCAGCCATGCGGGAGGCAGGTCTCCGCGTCGCCGACGACGACAGCTGGGCGGATCTCTTCAGCCGCGCGCTCGTCGAAAAGGTCGAACCCAATCTCGGCTTCGGCCGGCCGACGATCCTCGACGCGTATCCGGTCACTGAGGCCGCACTCGCCCGTCCGACGCCGCGCGACCGCCGCGTCGCCGAGCGTTTCGAGCTTTATGCCTGCGGGATCGAGCTTGCCAATGCCTTCGGCGAACTGACCGATGCGGCCGAACAGCGCCGCCGCTTCGAGCTGGAAATGACCGAAAAGGCGCGGGTCTATGGCGAAACCTACCCGCTCGACGAGGATTTCCTGGCGGCACTTGCCATCATGCCGGAGGCGAGCGGCATCGCCCTCGGCTTCGATCGTCTGGCGATGCTGGCGACCGGCGCCTCCCGCATCGACCAGGTCCTCTGGACGCCGGTGGCGGAGGTCAGGAGATGACCGCGGAACGCGCCCTCAGGACGGCACGCGAGCTCGTCGACGCCGGCCTGGTCGAAGCCTCGGCCGAGGCAGCGATCTCCCGCGTCGCCTCTCGATACGCCATCGCCATCAGCCCCGCTGTTGCAAACCTCATCGACCGAGACGATCCGAATGATCCGATCGCCCGGCAATTCGTGCCCGATGCGGCAGAGCTGATGCTCATGCCGGAAGAGCGGGCCGACCCGATCGGCGACAGTGCGCACAGTCCCGTCTCTGGCATCGTCCACCGCTATCCGGACCGGGTGCTGCTCAAGGCCGTGCATGTCTGCCCGGTCTATTGCCGCTTCTGTTTCCGCCGCGAGATGGTCGGTCCGCAGGGACTTGGCACGCTGACGACCGGCGAGCTCGACGCGGCAATCGCCTATATCGCCGATCATTCGGAGATCTGGGAGGTGATCCTCACCGGCGGCGACCCGCTGGTGCTCTCGCCACGGCGGCTCCAAGAAATCATGGAACGCCTCGGCGCGATCGGCCATGTCAAGGTCGTCCGTTTCCATACGCGCGTACCGGTCGTCGAGCCGGATCGCGTCGATGCGATTCTCATCGCGTCACTCAAAAGCAGCGGCAAGGCGACCTATGTGGCGCTCCACGCCAATCATCCACGCGAACTGACAGAGGAAGCGCGGGCCGCCGCTGCCCGGCTGATCGATGCGGGGATCGTCATGATCAGCCAATCGGTGCTGCTGAAGGGCGTCAACGACGACCCGGGGGTGCTCGCCGACCTGATGCGCGCCTTCGTCGAGACGCGGATCAAGCCCTATTACCTGCACCATCCGGATCTGGCGCCCGGCACCAGCCATTTCCGGCTGACGATCGAGGAGGGCCAGGCGCTCGTCGCCGCGCTGCGCGGCCGCGTCTCGGGCCTCTGCCAGCCGACCTATATCCTCGACATTCCCGGCGGCCACGGCAAGGCCGTCGTCAGCGCAAGCGCGATCGAGGCGGAAGGAGGTGGCTGCTACACCGTCACCGATTTCCGCGGAAACGAGCACAGCTATCCGCCGCAAGGCTGACGCGATCTACGCAGCAAAAAGGCCGCGCGGAACTCCACGCGGCCTTTGCAATTTTCCAAGAGAACTCAGCCCTGCTTGATCGGCGCGATGGAGATTTCGACGCGGCGGTTCTGGGCGCGGCCGGCCTCGTTGGCGTTCGATGCGACGGGCCGCTCCATGCCATAGCCCATGGTCGAGATGCGCCGCTGATCGATGCCGCGGCCGGCCAGATAGTTGGCGACGGAGGCGGCGCGGCGTTCCGAGAGGCCCTGGTTGTGGGAGGCGCTGCCGGTCGAATCGGTGTGGCCATCGACGTCGATCAGCGTCTTGTTGAACTTGCGCAGCACGATCGCGACCGAATCGAGCGTCGGGTAGAAGGGCGGGATCACCTGGTCGCGGTCGGTCGCGAAGGTGATGTTCGACGGCATGTTGAGAATGATGCGGTCGCCGGCACGCGTCACCGAGACGCCGGTGCCCTGCAGCTGGGCGCGCAATTCGGATTCCTGCTGGTCCATGTAGTTGCCGACCAGGCCACCGCCGAGCGCGCCGATGCCGGCGCCGACGAGCGCGGCATCACGGCGTCCGGCAGCACTGCCGCCGACCAGGAGGCCGGTTGCGGCGCCGAGGCCCGCGCCGATCAGCGCGCCACCGGCCGTGTTCGACATCTTCTGTTCTCCCGTATAGGGATCGGTGGTCGTGCATCCGGAAAGATAGATGGCCGCGACAGCCAGGATGGCGCATTTCTTGATCATCGAATCAATGGTCCCCATTGTGCTAAAGGTGCTTCATACTATCGATTGCGGCAGGAAGATGAAGGGGCGCCGCGCTTTCCACACGGACGGGCAATAGACGACGCTTCGGCACTGCAGCATTTGCGCCTTGCTTCGCCACATTGCTGTCCAGAGCGCCCGCTAACCGAAGCTTCACAGGCTCGCGCTAGGTATCGCTGCCTGGGCGGGATCAAGCGAGAGGAACGATATATGGCGATCGAGTTCGACGACACGCAGCGCAGTCTCAGCGATACGCTGACCGGCATGATCGCTTCGATCCGAGGCAATACGATCACGCTGCGCGAGCTGATGATCGAGATCGGCGAGCACGGCTTCCTGCTTTTCTGCGCGCTGCTGACGCTGCCGTTCCTGATCCCGGTGTCGATCCCCGGCGTCAGCACCGTGTTCGGCGCGGCGATAATTCTCATCTCGCTGGCGATCACCCTCAACCGCCTGCCCTGGCTGCCAAAGCGCATTCTCGACCGGCAGATCGAAACCGAAAAACTCGTGCCGACCTTGAAGAAGGGGGCGGCGCTCGTCGCGAAACTCGACCGCTATGTGCGCCCAAGGCTGCTTTTTTTGACTGATGGCGCCGTGATGAACCGCTTCAACGGCCTGATGATCATGGCCGGCGGCGTACTCCTGTTGTTTCCGCTCGGGCTGATCCCGCTGTCGAACACGCTGCCGGGCATCGCCATCCTGCTCTTGTCACTCGGTATCATCCAGCGCGACGGACTGATGGTGACCGGCGGCTATCTCTTTCTCGTCGCGACCGCAATCTATTTCGCCGTGCTCGCCTATCTCGCCTTCGCCGCCGGCCAGGGTCTGTCTCAGTTCTTCGTTTCGTGAGCCGGCTTCCGGGCGGTCACCGGGCGATCCCCTTCAGCACATTCGCGACGTTGAGGCCGATCTCCGGCACACCATAGCCGCCTTCCATGCAGACGACGACGGACAGGCCCGTCATTCGTAAGCGCTCGCCCATGCGCAAAAAATCCTCCGATTTCAGCTTGAAGAAGCTGATCGGATCGCGCTCGAACGTATCGACCCCGAGCGACAGGACGAGGGCTTCCGCGCCGAAACCGGCGATGCGTGCGAGGGCGTCGTCCATCGCCGCTACCCATGTCTCGAAGGTGGTGCCGCGCGGCAGCGGATAGTTCTTCGTCGAACCGAGCCCCTCTCCTGATCCCTCCTCGTCTGCAAAACCGAGGAAATGCGGAAACGCATCGACGGGATCACCGTGCAGCGAGGCGAAGAAAACGTCACCGCGCTCGTAGAAAATATCCTGCGTGCCGTTGCCGTGATGGAAATCGACGTCGAGGACGGCGACTCTTGTGGCGCCGCGGTCGCGCAGGCGCTGGGCGGCGCAGGCGGCGTTGTTGATGAAGGAGTAGCCGCCGAAGAGATCGATCGCCGCATGATGGCCGGGCGGCCGGCAGAGCGCGAAGGCAGCGCGGTTGCCGCCAGCGACACGATCGGCCGCCGAAATCGCGCAGTCCATTGCGGCGCGCGCGGCGGCAAAGGTGCCCTCGGTGATCGCCGTCTCGGCGGCGAAGGCATAGTAGCCGAGCGCCCCGTCGATATCCTTCGGGGGATGCTGGCGCATGCGGCGGGCGGGAAAGCAGGCGGGGATCGCCTCGCCACGATAGCCGTCGGCCACCCAGCGCTGCCAGGCGGTCTCGATGAATGCGAGATAATCGGCCGAATGCAGCTTCAGCGCCGTCTCCATACCATGCCGTTCGGGCGCGACGATGTCGGCGAAGCCTGCCTCCTTGACCGCTGCAAGGATCCACTCGGCCCGGAACGGCGCCTCGAAGGGCGGCACGAGCTCGCCGCCATGGAGTTCGGTCTTGGCGTCTCTGAGCTTATGGTCTTCGGAGTAGTAGACGCGCATTGTGGTTGTCCTGATTCACGGTGGTCTTGGGGAGTCACCCTCTTCACGATTCGGTGAAGCGGAATTGCGGCTGGCGACTGCCTCTCATCCCGCTGACAGCGGGATGAGAGGCAAGCCATTCTTCCACTAAGCCGATAGATGCTTGTAGAGGAAAGTGGTCGCGCAATAGCGTCCGTCTGGCATCAGCGCGTAGTCGGGAACGACGCCGGCGCGCAGCCAGCCGAGGCGCTCGTAGATCGCCTCTGCCGGCTCGCCGGTCGCGGTGTCGAGCACCAGAACTCTCCGACCACGCTTCCGCGCCTCGGCTTCTGCCTTTTCCATCAGCCGGCGGGCGAGACCCAGGCCGCGCGCGTCCCGGTGCACCAGTAGCTTCTTGATATCGGCGCGATGCGGCTGGTTCGGCATCGTCGACACACCGAGCTGCACCGTCCCGACCGCCCGTCCATCGACCTCGGCGACGATGAGCACGGTCTCCGCACGGCCGACGGCAGCAGCGATTCCCTCCCAGAACGGCACGGCGTCTTGCGGTCCGAAGGGCTGCATGAAGCCGACCGAGGCGCCGCCTTCGACGCAGTCGGCGAGGACCTCCGCAAGCGCCGGCAGCGCGACCCGGGTTTCTTTTTCGGTAAGCACGCGGATGCGGATATCGCTCATGATCAAACCTTGGTGCGGCAGAGGATGACGGCGTAATGCGCCGGGTCGTCATAGGGATTGTGGAAGATGTGGGCCTCTTCGAGCCCCATGAACAGGCAGTCGCCGGCCTCGAGCACCTGCGGCCCGCTCTCCATTGTCAGTTCCAGCCGGCCGGAGAAAAGCCAGAGATGCTGGGTGATGCCGCGGTCGCCGGGCTGGCGCTCGAAGACGACGCGGGCGCCCGGCGGAAACTCGACCTCGACGATATCGACCGGCGAGCCGAGACCCTCCGGCGATACTGATCGGCGCAGATAGCCGCTTTCCGGATCGCGCCAGAGCCGCTGCTCCGCCCGGCGTGCCACCGGGGAGACGTTCGCCGCGGTTGAGGCAAAAAGCGCCGAGAGCGTCGTACCGAGCGCGCTGCAGAGTCTTGCCAGCAACTGCGCCGTCGGGCTTGCCTCGCCGCGCTCGATGCGCGAGATCATGGCGCGGCTAACCCCGGAGCGCGTCGCCAGTTCGTCGAGCGTGAGAGCCTGAATCGTGCGCAGCTCACGTACACGTTCGCCGATCGTCTGTTCAAGGGAGGTGATCGCCTGTTCCATTATTTGAGAATGCATTTCTCATATAGTAGAGTCAAGCCACTCACCATGCTACAAAAATAAATTTCTCGAATGCCGCTCCGGCGACAATGCGACGGGCGACGCCGCGCTAGTTTGCCTTGAGGAAAGCGGCGGAGGACCGGCATATGGAAAGGGACCGTTCGTCGCTTCTGTCGATTGCCAGCATCGTCACGTCGATGACGGCTGTCGCGATCGGCAACGGCATGATGCTCGCCTACGTCCCCTTCGTGCTGACGCGCTCCGCGGCACCGGACTGGGTTCCAGGCGCTGCGGTCACGGCAATCGCCTTCGGCGGCCTGATCGGCTGCGTGCTGGCGGGCCCGCTGATCCGCCGCGTCGGACATGCGCGGGCCTTCTCCTGCTCAATGGCACTGGTCATTCTCGCGGCCGTGCTGATCAGCCTCGGCGTCCATCCCATTCTCTGGATCTTCGCGCGCGCACTCTATGGAGCGGCCGCAAACACGAATTTCATCATCACCCAGAGCTGGCTGAACCACGCGAGCGACAACCATTGGCGCGGCAAGGCCATGGCGCTCTTCTACATGGCCTATGTGATCGGGCTTGGGGCCGGCGCCTGGCTGTTTGGGCGCATCCCGGTCGAAGGCAATTTCGCGCCGATCGTGACGATCTTCTTCACGGCGCTCGCCATCCTGCCAATCGGGCTGACGCGCCTGCCGACGCCGCCCGCACCCGGCAAGGTCAGCATCGACATCGCCATGGCCTGGCGGAACTCCCCGGTCGCCTTTATCGGCGTGCTTGCCTCCGGCGGACTCTCGATGCTGGTGCAGGGCTTCACGCCCATCTATGCCGCCGCCAACGCGATGACCCAGAAGGACGTGGCGACGCTGATGTTCATCATGCAGTTCGGATTGCTGGTCATCCAATATCCGATGGGCGCGCTTTCCGACCGCATCGACCGGCGCATCGTGCTGATCGCCACCTGCGCCCTGATCGTGGCGGCGGGCTTCGCGGCGCTCGTCGTCTCCTTCGATAGCCTTCCCCTGCTGTTGCTCGCCTTCGCGCTCTTCGCCGGCGCCGTCGAAACGGTCTACTCGATTGCCAATGCGCATGCCAACGACCGCACCGATCCGGCCGATTTCGTGCCGCTCGCCAGCACCATGCTCGTCGCCTGGTCGGCGGCGGCGACGCTGGTGCCGATGCTGGTGACCCTGCTGACGCCCGCCTTCGGGCCGCAGCTGTTTATCTACGCGACGATGACGGTGGCGGTCCTCTATGCGGCCTTCGTGCTGGTTCGCCTGCGGCTGCGTGAACGCGTGCCGCCGCAGCAATGCGAGACCTTCGAACTCAGAAGCGCGCAGGTGCCGAATGCGGGGGCGCTCGCCGAGGCCGAAGCGCCTTCGGAATAGCCGGATTTATAGTGAACGAAGCCTTCATTTCCCGCTTTGCGCCGCCTGATCGCACTGCTATATGCGGCCCATGAGCACACCATCTTCCAAGACGCCCCTGTCGCATATCCGCAACTTCTCGATCGTGGCCCATATCGACCACGGCAAATCGACGCTGGCCGATCGGCTGATCCAGTCGACCGGCGGTCTTGCCGAACGCGAGATGTCCGAGCAGGTGCTGGACAGCATGGACATTGAGCGCGAGCGCGGCATCACCATCAAGGCCCAGACCGTGCGGCTGCACTACAAGGCCAATGACGGCGACACCTATGTGCTGAACCTCATCGACACGCCCGGCCACGTCGACTTCGCCTACGAGGTTTCGCGCTCGCTGTCGGCCTGCGAGGGCTCGCTGCTCGTCGTCGACGCCAGCCAGGGCGTCGAAGCCCAGACTCTCGCCAACGTCTATCAGGCGATCGACAACAACCACGAGCTCGTCACCGTGCTCAACAAGATCGATCTGCCGGCGGCCGAGCCCGAACGGATCAAGGAGCAGATCGAGGAGGTGATCGGCATCGACGCCTCCGACGCCGTGCTGATCTCGGCGAAGACCGGCCTCGGCATTCCGGACGTGCTCGAAGCGATCGTCCACAAGCTGCCGGCGCCGAAGAGCCTCGGCGGCGACGCCGCTCCGTTGAAGGCGCTGCTCGTCGACAGCTGGTACGACGCCTACCTCGGGGTCATGGTTCTGGTGCGCGTCATCGACGGAACCCTGAAAAAGGGCATGACCATCCGCATGATGGGAACGGATGCGAAATACCAGGTGGAGCGCGTCGGCGTGCTGACGCCGAAGATGGTTGCGATGGATTCGCTCGGCCCCGGCGAGATCGGCTTCATCACCGCCTCGATCAAGGAAGTGGCCGATACCCGCGTCGGCGATACAATCACCGAAGACAAGCGGCCGACGGCCAAGGCACTGCCGGGTTTCAAGCCGGCCCAGCCCGTCGTTTTCTGCGGTCTATTTCCCGTCGACGCCGCCGACTTCGAGGACCTGCGCTCCGCGATGGGCAAGTTGCGCCTTAACGATGCGTCTTTCTCGTTCGAAATGGAATCCTCCGCCGCGCTCGGCTTTGGCTTCCGCTGCGGCTTCCTCGGCCTTCTCCACCTTGAAATCATCCAGGAGCGGCTGGAGCGCGAATTCGATCTCGATCTGATCGCGACCGCGCCATCGGTCGTCTACAAGCTGTTCATGAACGATGGCTCAGAGCGTGAGCTTCACAACCCCGCCGACATGCCGGATGTCGTCAAGATCGCTGAAATCCACGAACCGTGGATTCGCGCGACGATCCTGACGCCCGATGATTATCTCGGCGGCATCCTGAAGCTCTGTCAGGATCGGCGCGGCATCCAAGTCGAGCTCACCTATGTCGGCAGCCGAGCAATGCTGACCTACGACCTGCCGCTCAACGAAGTTGTTTTCGATTTCTATGACCGGCTGAAGTCGATTTCCAAGGGCTACGCCTCCTTCGACTACCAGATCACCGACCACCGGGAAGGCAACCTTGTGAAGATGTCTATCCTCGTCAACGGCGAGCCGGTAGACGCGCTGTCGATGATGGTGCACCGCATGGCGGCGGAAAAGCGCGGCCGCGAAATGTGCGAGAAGCTGAAAGAGCTGATCCCGAAGCATATGTTCAAGATCCCGATCCAGGCCGCCATCGGCGGCAATGTGATCGCGCGCGAAACCATCTCGGCACTGCGCAAGGACGTGACCGCCAAGTGTTACGGCGGCGACGCTACCCGCAAACGCAAGCTTCTGGAAAAGCAGAAGGCCGGCAAGAAGCGCATGCGCCAGTTCGGCAAGGTGGAGATCCCGCAGGAGGCGTTTATCGCCGCGCTGAAGATGGGCGATGAGTGATTGACACGGAATCGGTGCAGTCGGAACGTTCTCGCGGGAGAACAGCGGGCAGCAGCCCGCTACTGCCCCACAATCACCCGCGCTGGATTCCCCACCACCGTTGCGCCTGGAGCCACATCCCGCGTCACCACCGCGCCCGCGCCGACGATTGCGCCATCGCCGATCGCAACACCGGCCAAAATGATCGCCCCGCCGCCGATCCAGACGTCCTTGCCGATCGTCACGGGCCGGGCGATCTCGAGGCCGGCGCGGCGCAGCGCGACATCCTTGTGGTGCTCGGCGCAGTAGATTTGGACGCCCGGGCCCAGCATCGACCCACCGCCGATGACGACCGGGGCACTGTCGAGAATAGTGCAGCCGGCGTTGAGGAAGACGCCGGCGCCGAGCGTGATATTGACGCCGTAGGAGCAATGGAACGGCGCTTCGATAAGACGTCCTGAGCGGCGGCCGCGAAGAGCGCCTCCAGCGCCGGGGCCATCCGGCCGCGCTCGTCCGGTGCCATCGTGTTGTGCTGGTGGACGGCATTGCGGGCGCGTTCGCGCATCGCATCGAGTTCCAAATCGAGGCAACGGTACCATTCGCCCGCCGCCATCTTTTCGCGCTCGCTTTTCATCACGACCGCGCCTGCCCCTTCCCCTTGGCGCGGGCCTCATTCAATCGCGCCAGACTCTCCTCCGGCCATTCCGCCTGAACGTCGTAGTAGGCGTCGAAGACCCTCGTCCCCGCCATCAGCGGCACCCAGCCGAGTTTCGAGCGCGTGTAGATATGGACGTCCGGCGCAAATGCCGACGGCCGGTCGAGCGTCGCGAGACGCAGGAAGGAGAGCCACTTGCGCCGGCCATAATCGCTCCAGAGCGCCGACTGGCAATCGGCGCAGCGATAAACGTCGTGCGGCCGGCCGCTGTCGGTTGAAAGCGACACTATTGCGGGCTCTCCCTGCAAGAGTACGACATTTTCCGCCTCGACGATGCCGTTGATCACGAAGGCGCTGCCAACCTGCCGCTGACAATCGCGGCAATGGCAGCAATGCACGAACATCGGCGGCCGCCTCAGCCGATAGCGGACGCGACCGCAGAAGCAGCCGCCTTCGATCGCTTCACTCATGCCATCACCTCCTCAGTAGCCCGAGATGACCACGGCTGACGGCGCCGTTCAAGGGCTGCCGACGAGAAGAGGCGATACCGAAGACGCGGCCGGACCACTCCGGCCGCGCCTCGACGCAGTTCAGAACTGCTTGCCGACTTTGGCGTCGACCGACTGGCCGTTGGCGCCGCGGATGGCGAAGAAGAAGGTGATCGCCGCCCAGAGGATCGACTTTTCGGCGCCGCCGAGGCCCTGGCCCTGGACGATACCGTGGAAATAGACTGTGACGAGCAGAACGATGGTGGCGGCAAGGGCCGCGGGCCGGGTCAGGAAGCCGATGGCGATGAAGATACCGCCGAAGAATTCGGTGGCGGAAAGCAGCGGCGACCAGAAGACGCCCGGATAGAAGCCGAGCCCCTCCACCATGCCGACGGCGCCGAAGGGGTCGAGGATCTTGCCGTAGCCATGGGTGACGAGCAGCGCACCGGCCAGGACGCGCAGCAGCGTTTCGGCGAAGGTGTCGAGCGGCAGGTAGATCTTTTCAAGCGCCGGCAGGATCGGGCGCGGGCGGCTGTTGGTTGCGGTGGTGTCGGTCATCGAATCCCTCTCGCAGTGTGTTCGCAATGCAAAAGTCTCTCGCCGCACATCCCTTCGAAAACAAGGACCTGGCGATAAAAACATGATTGTTCAAGTTGACATTTGTGTGAAGAGCCGGTGATGGGCCGGTTGCTCCGGGCCGTTCGCGAAGCTATCTTCGCCGGACGAGCAAACAGGACATTTTGAAATGAGTGACAAGCCGCGCGTCACGATCCTCTACTGCACCCAGTGCAACTGGCTGCTGCGCGCCGGCTGGATGGCGCAGGAGCTGCTGTCGACCTTCGCCGACACGCTTGGCGAAGTGGCGCTCATCCCCGGCACCGGCGGCAATTTCGAGATCCGCGTCGATGGCGAGCTCGTCTGGGAACGCAAGCGCGATGGCGGCTTTCCGGGTCCGAAGGAATTGAAGCAGCGAATTCGTGATGTGATCGAGCCGGAGCGCGATCTCGGCCACGTCGACAGGACTTGAAGCCCTGGATTTCAGTGTCCTAGCCAGCGTCTTTACCGCAGCCTTTCTTTCCGCGACCCTGCTTTTCGGCCTGTCGGAGGCGGCAGTGGTGGCCGCGGCCCTTTCGGCCGAAACGAGCCGGACCGCGCTGTTTTTTGCCGCGACCGGCGGCAATGTGCTCGGCGCCCTCGTCAATTTCGCACTCGGCCGCTTCGCAATCCGATTCGAAAACCGGCGCTGGTTTCCGGTCTCGCCGCAGGCGCGGCAAAAAGCCGAGGCGCTCTTCGGGCGCTACGGCCAGCCGGTGCTGCTTTTCTCCTGGCTACCGATCGTCGGCGATCCGCTGACGCTTGCCGCTGGACTGCTCCGGACACCGCTCGCCGTGTTCCTCGCCTATGTGACCATCGGGAAGGCGGCGCGCTATGCCGCGCTGCTGTGGCTGACGCCCTCCTGACTCAGAGCCTCAGCTATGGGCGAAAATATCCGTCTCCTCCCAGCCGAGCAGGTCGAGCTTGGCGCGCGTCGGCAGGAAGGCGAAGCAGGCGTCGGCGTGTTCCATGCGGCCGTCGCGCAGCAGCCGTGCCGTCAGCTTGTCGCGCAGCGCATGCAGGTGAAGCACGTCCGAGGCGGCATATTCGAGCTGCGCCGGCGAGAGGATATCGGCGGCCCAATCGGAGGACTGCTGCTGCTTCGAAATATCGACGTCGAGCAGTTCCTTGAGGTTGTCCTTGAGGCCGTGGCGGTCCGTGTAGGTGCGGGTCAGCCGCGAGGCGATCTTGGTGCAGAAAACAGGCGTAGAGGTCACACCAAAGGTGTGGAACAGCACCGCGATGTCGAAGCGGCCGTAATGAAAAATCTTCTGACGCGCTGGGTCGGCAAGCATCGCCACGAGGTTCGGCGCCTCTTTCTGGCCGGCGGCGATACGGATCACGTCGGCGGTACCGTCGCCCGGCGAAAGCTGCACGACGCAGAGACGGTCGCGGCGGGGAACGAGGCCGAGCGTTTCCGTGTCGATGGCGATCGCGCCGCTATAGCGGGTCGCGTCGGCCGCGGAAATGTCACCTTCGTGGAACCGTATTGTATTCGCCATCGAGAATCCCCAGATCGTTGTTGCATGATTTCTTTAATCGGAATCGATTCAAGGACAAAATCATGCAGCGATTCAAACTGCTACGGCGGCCCTAGCGCGTCTAACACGCGCGGCGCTGTAGAGTGTAGCTGGCCTATAGCGCAAGTTTGTCGGCCGCGATACCGTGTCACCGCGTCGGCGTCTCGCCGCCGTCCTCCCGAAAGTTCACCGGCATGACTTCGTTCCGTTCCTCGCTGTCGCTTACCTTGGCCGCCCTGATGCTGAGCCTCTCCGCCAACACCGGCCTGGCGGGCGAGGCGCGCCTCAACTTCGCGCAGAGCTTTCGAGACCTTCCCGGCGTGCGGCCGCTCAACCCGCTGCAGGATGGCGAGAGCACGGTCTGCGAGCAAGTCTTCATCGACCGCTATTCGCCCTTCGAGTCTTCCCATGGCCGGCCCCGCTACGACACCATCTACCGATGCCGCAAGGGCGACGGTCCGGTCTTCCAGAGCGGGCGGCTGCCGCCATCGCTCGAACGGCAGAAGCGGGGCCTGAACTATTGAGGAGGCTAGGCCGCGGAACTCTGTTCGAAGCGGCCGCTTTCCGCGATAAGGTCGAGAACGCCGCGGCTGAATTTTGCCGACGAGGAATGGAGGAAAGACGATGCCTGAAACGACCCGACCGCTCGTCATCAGCGCGCCGGCGCCGCGCACGCTCGAGCTGATTTTCAGTCGGGAAGCGCTGGACGCACTCCACGGGCGGTATCGGGTCGTCGAAGCCGACCCGGAGAACATCGCCGGGCTTGACGACGCGACGCTTGCCGAGGTCCGCTACATCATCGGCCAGCCGCCGCTGGATGAGCGGACGCTCCAGCGCATGCCGCGGCTGCGCGCCATTCTCAATGTCGAAAGCAATCTCCTCAACAACATGCCCTACGAGGTGCTTTTCCACCGCGGCATCCATGTCGTGACGACCGGCCAGGTCTTCGCCGAGCCGGTGGCCGAGCTGGGGCTTGCCATGGCGCTCAATCTCGCCCGCGGTATCGTCGATGCCGAGCTCGCCTTCCGCGAGGGACGCGAGCTCTGGGGCGGCGAAGGCAACCAGACGGCGCGGCTTCTCTCCGGCTCGGAAGTCGGCATCGTCGGCTTCGGCGATCTGGGGAAGGCGCTGAACCGGGTGCTTTCCGGCTTTCGCGCCAGGATACGCGTCTACGATCCGTGGCTGCCCGGTTCCATTCTGCGCGACGCCGGGGTGGAGCCGGCATCGCTCGAGACGGTGCTTTCGAGCAGCGATTTCGTCTTTGTCGTCGCCGCAGTCACCAGCGAGAACGAAGGTTTTCTCGGTGCCGAGGCCTTAGCGAAAATGCGCTCCGGAGCGGCCCTCATCCTGCTCAGCCGCGCCGGCGTCGTCGATTTCGATGCGCTGATCGCTGCGGTCGAAGCCGGCCGGATCGTCGCAGCGAGCGACGTCTTCCCCGAGGAACCGCTGCCGCTCGGCCATCCGGTGCGGCGGCTTGCCGGCTTCCTGCGGTCGGCGCACCGCGCCGGCGCGCTCGATTCGGCCTTCAAGAAGATGGGCGAGATGGTGCTCGAGGACATGGAACTGATGGACCGCGACCTGCCGCCGATGCGCTGCAAGCGGGCGGAACGGGAGACAGTGGCGCGGATGCGGTCGCGGCCGATCAGCGTCAATTGACGCCGGCCTGCTGACACGGCAATAAACGGCCCTATGCTAGGCAGCACGATAGCGGCAAGATCAATATAGCCAATCCGCATAGGGGCAGGGAAACATGCGCGGCTCAGAGAAGAAAAAGCGTCCCGAGACCTGGACGCTGCGGTCGCTGCTGAGCCTCGTCATGATCGCTGTCCTCGTTGTCGTTTCCGGCACCCTCGTGGGGCTGGATTACCGCCGCGCCCGCAACGCGGCGATCCAGAATGCCGAAGCCCATATGGGGGCTTTCGTCGACCGTCTCGTCGATCGGCTCGGCGCGCTTTCCGGAGATACATCGGCCCTCGTCAGCCTCGTCGCGTCCGTCGCCAATGCCTTTCTGCTGCCGCCGCCGCAGCGGATGAGCGACAAGGTGGCCATGCTGCGCGAAGGTATCATCCGCTCGCCCCATATCGATGGCGTCTATGTCGGCTATCCGGGAGGCGCCTTCTTCCATGTGGTCGATCTTCGTTCGGCAGCCTGGCGAATGGCGCTCGACGCGCCACGAGGGGCGACGCTCGCGGTGCGTTCGATCGAGCGAGACGACCAGGGAAAGCCCGTCGACCGGGTCCTTTTCCTCGATGCAAGCGGCCTGCAGTTCTCCGAACGCCGCGTGGCCCCGACCGGCTATGATCCGCGAATGCGCCCGTGGTACCGCGCCGCCGTCAACGGCAAGGCGCCGGTGGCGACCGGCCCTTACGAGACGGCGACGACCGGCAAGCTCGGCATGACGATTTCGCAGGCCCATCGCGGCAACCCGCGGATCGTCATCGGTGCCGACGTAGTGCTCGACACGATCACCGACTTCCTGTCCCGCGAACGGCTGACGGGCGACTCGGTGTCTCTCGTGCTCGACGCCGTCGGGAGGCCCATCATCCATTCCGACCCGACGGCGATGAACCGCATCCTCGCCACGAAGGATAACACCGCGCCGGTTGCGGTGCCCGAGCCCGATCCGCTCATCGAAAGCACTCGGCGCAACCCGCCAGCACCAGGCAAGGCGAGCTTTGTCGATGTCGGCGGCCGCACCTATCTGGTCATGGTGGCGCCGCTCGGATCGGCGCAGCTGCTGGCGGGGCACCGGGTGGTCGTCGCCGCGCCGCTCGACGAGTTGATGGCGGCCGCCAACGATGCGCTTGTCCAGAGCCTGGCAATCTCGGGTTCGGTGGTCGTGCTGGCCGTCCTGTTCTCGCTGGTGCTCGCGCATCTCATCACAAAGTCGCTCAACCAACTCACCGCCAGCGCCAACCGGCTGCAGGAGCTCGATTTCACCACGCCGATCGACGTGCCCTCGAATGTCACGGAAATCTCGACCCTCAACAGTGCGATGAACAAGGCGCGCGATGCCATCTTCACCTTCGCGCTCTATGTGCCGCGTGAACTGGTGCGCAAGGGCATCGAATCCGGTCAGTTCACCGGCCGCGCCGGCTGGCGCCAGGAGGTGACGGCGCTGTTTTCCGATATCTACGACTTCACCACCATCAGCGAGCACCACTCGCCGGAGGCGGTGGTCGCGATGCTGTCGGAATATTTCGACATCTTCAGCGAGGTGGTCGCCGCCCATGAGGGCACCATCATCCAGTTCCACGGCGACTCTGTCTTCGCCATGTGGAACGCACCGGTGTCCGACCCGCACCACGCCGAACACGCCTGTCGCTGCGCGCTCGCCGTCGAGGAACGCCTTGGCACCTTCAATGCGCAACAGAAGGAGAGAGGCCTGCCGGAATTTCGCACCCGGTTCGGCATCCATACCGGCACGGCGGTGGTCGGCAGCGTCGGCGCGAAGGAACGCCTGCAATACACCGCCATGGGCGACACGGTGAACGTCGCCTCGCGGCTCGAGGGCATGAACAAGGACTACGGCACCACGACTCTGGCGAGCGGCGCCGTGGTGGCGCAATGCAGCGACGCTATCGCCTTCCGTCCGCTCGGCTCCGCCCAGGCGAAAGGAAGAGCCAGCGCCTTGGAAATCTACGAAGTGCTGGCGGCCGCCGCGATCGCCGAACAGCAGGCTGGCGAGCAGACGGGCACGGCGGCATAGAGGCGAGCTCGGCCCGCGCCGATCACACGTCCAGAAAACGCAAAAAACCCGGAAAACCGGACTTTTGATGCATTTCTTTAAAGGGAATGGTGCCCAGAAGAGGACTCGAACCTCCACGCCTCGCGGCACAGGTACCTGAAACCTGCGCGTCTACCAATTCCGCCATCTGGGCGACGGACCGGCATGTAAAAGGCCGGGGGCGAAGTGTCAACAGGCATTTTGAAGATTTCCCGCTTGGACGCGAAAAAGCGACCGGGAGCAGCGCCGCTGCGTTGGCCCCGCCTTCCGCGATCGGCCCCGGCGTTGCAACGCCACAACGATAGGGCAAGAATTTCAGTGACATGAGCACCGCAGAGGCGCATGCTTCTTGTGACGACTGACGGGCGCGGAAATCCGGCGGCTGAGTAGGCGTACACGCGCCCCGACGTCATGCAATAATCAACGAAAACAAAGGTCTGTGGAGAAGGGATAAACCGGAAAGCACGTCTTTCGGAAAGTGAGGAGAAAATGACGGGATTTCGGAATTTCGTTATGAGCTGCGTGCTGGCGGCCGCCTCCATGGTTCCCCCTGTTGCGCCTGCCCAGGCCATGCCGCAGCCGGCGCTGGATATAGAGATCAAGGCACCTGCGGATGTCCAGAGCGCTACCCACCGTGGATACTATGGCCAGGGCTATTATCCGCGCTGGCGCGGTGGCTACTACGGCGGCCGGCGCGGATACTATCCCGGCTACGGGCACGGGTATCGCAGGGCCGGCATCAGCTTCTATTTCGGGCCGGGCGCCGGATACTACCCACGCCGCTACTACGGGAACCGGTATTATTACGGGACCCGCTATTACGGCCCGGGCTATTATCCGGGTTACTATCCGTACCGCTACTATCGCCCCGGCCATCGGTACTACCGACCTGGTTTCTATGGGGGCGTCGTCCGGGGTTGGTAAGGCTTCGCTTAAACGAGGCGCGGCGGCTTCCGCCGGGCCTCCTTGATTGCTGAAGCTGGGGCGAGGGTAGACTGCCTGCGTCCGGCGTTGCGGAAGCTCGGTCTATCGTTTTCTTACAATGCCGAGCCGCGCCATGACTTCCTTTGGAATGCCGTAGCGGCGCACCGCGTCACGGCTGTCGCGCAGGCCGCAGATTTCGCGCTGGATAAAGAAGGCCCAGACGGCGTCGGCCGCCTCGTCGAGAAGCCGTCGGCGCTCCTCCGGCTGGCCTTTTTCCCGATCGAAGCCGTTCAGGGCTGCAATCGCCTTTTCGACCTTGAGGCCGTGGCGCCCGAGCGCATCGGCACGCTCGGCCATGAGCTCGTATTCGAGCACGTTCACACCGCTTCCGGCATCGAAACGGCGCAGCGATTGCGGCGGACGGAATGTCATCGGCAGCTCCATCGAGGCTAGCTTCGACAGGATGGACTCGCAGCGGCCTTCCCGCAAGGTCGAAGCATCGAACATATGATCGGGTGCATGAGGCCCGCGGAGAACGCGCTCCCGTGTTGCTGCCGCGGCGGTCATGGTTAAGATTTCTTAAACTTCTTTACCCTATTCTTGGTGATCATGCCCAAGTCCCATGCCGGCGGCCAGGCCGCGGCGGGCCCGGCCCATTGGCCGCTACGCGCATGAGGCGCCCTCCAGCAGCAAGGACGTTCGATGGCGAGCGCGGCTCCGCCGCCGCACGCAATTGGAGACGAGGATGCCGATACCGATTGGCACGATCAGGAACGCAAGCACCCCCGGCGACGATATCGTCCAGATCGTCCGACGCGCCTTGCCGCCGGCCGGCCAGCGCGCCGAGGCGATCCAGAAGCTGCTCGATACGCTTGGCCGTCACCTTTCCGGCAAGGAGGTTCTTCCCCGCGACGCGCTGGTGCGGCTCATCGAGGATCTTGCCCGCGTTCTCAAATTTCCGCCGCTGCCGCAGGAGACCGGCCGCGCCTTCCTTCGGCGTCTGGTCGAGGTCGTGGAGTCCCTGCCGCTCCCGCAACGTCTGGCGATCGAGAGGCAGCTTGGCGGCGGCGGCCTCGCGCGCCTCCTGGCGGCCCTGACGCAAAGCGGGCCATCGGCAGGGCCCGGAAACCCCACCACGCCCCTGCCCGCCGGCCAACCGGGAATCCGCAACCTGCCGCTGCAGCTGCCGGTGTCGCCGCACTTTGCTGCAGCCCAAACGCCCCTGTCAGGCGACCCGGCGCTGCTGCAGGCGATACTGAGGAAAACATTCGGCGCAGATGATGACGGAGCGTCCGCCGCGCTGCCCCTCGAAGACGCGCCGCAAGCGCCTGAGCCCGGCGAGACGGCGGAGCCGGCGCCCGACCGAGGATCGACCCCAACCGCACGGCACACGCCAACCCCGATCAGCAATGGCGATATTGCTGCGCCCACGGCGTCGGGCGGGGCCGCAGAGGGCGTCGCGGCGGCGGAGGCGATGCCGCCGGCACCGGCGGACACTTTGGCTGCTCAGACCGGAGACGAGGCCTTGCCGCCACGCTTCGAAGGTGGCGCAGCGGCCGGCCACCAACCGGAGGTCGCGGCGCCCGACGAAAGGCCAAACCGGACTTTTGGCGAAGCGGAAGCGGCCAGCAAGCAAGGCACTGCCGTGGAAGCCGACGCTTTCGAGGCGGACGGCACCTATGGGCCGACCGGTGCCAACGGGAACGACGCCCGGCAGCCGGCCGAGGCCCCGACTCCACCGGAGGCCCTCCCGGAGTCCCCGCTCGACGAGGCCGCCGAGGCGCTGCTGGAAGGCAGCCTCGATCTGCCGGACATCGTGGCGGAAGAGCGCCAAGCGTTGGTGGCGAGGGCCGGCGAGCGAGAACCCGAGCCGACCCGGGCGCCGCCTGCTCCGCACGAGCGCCTGCCGGGCGGACCGCGGCCGGACAGTGCTAGCATGGGCACCGAGCCCATCGCCGAACCGACCGTGGCGGAAAAGACGGAGACGCCCTCCGGCGGCCCGCCATCCGCTCAACGGCAAGCGCCGGCCGGCGAGGAATTCGCCATGCAACAGGCCATCGCCCTCCTCGTTGAAAGCGGGCTGCCGGAGATCATTCCCTTCGCAATGGTGCCCTATTTACCGGCCCAAGAGGAAGCGGATGGCGAGCACGACAGGTCCGGCGGTTACCCGCGCGGCGACGGCGACGGCGGCACGGAGTCGGAGGACGGGGAAGAGCAGAAGGACGGGCAGGATCCCGAAAGCGACGGCGACAATGGGGCCGAACCGGAGGCGAGCGATGCCTATGACCTCTACAGAAAACTCGGCGGCCTGGTCTGAGCGCTCTAACGGCACTCCTTGCTCGAGAGAACTCGGACATCTCCGCGACCTACCTCGCACGGGCGGATCTCCGCCCCGCCACGAAAAAGCCCGCGGAGATCGCTCTCCGCGGGCTCGTCATTTCAAGCCTGACAACGATTACTCGTTGCTCTGGCGGTTCTTCAGCGCTGCGCCCAGGATGTCGCCGAGCGATGCACCCGAGTCGGACGAGCCGAACTGAGCGACGGCTTCCTTCTCTTCCGCGATTTCCAGAGCCTTGATCGACAGCTGGATCTTGCGATCCTTCTTGGAGAAGTTGGTGACGCGGGCGTCGACAACCTGACCAACCGAGAAGCGCTCCGGACGCTGTTCGTCACGGTCACGCGACAGATCGGCGCGGCGGATGAACGCAGTGATGTCTTCGTGATTGACGAGCTTCACTTCGATACCGCCGTCGTTGACTGCGATGACTTCGGCCGAAACGACGGCGTTCTTGCGCAGTTCGCCGGAAGCGGCAGCTTCACCGACGGCATCCTTGCCGAGCTGCTTGATGCCGAGCGAGATGCGCTCCTTGTCGACGTCCACATCGAGAACGACAGCACGGACGACATCGCCCTTGTTGAATTCCTCGATGACCTGCTCGCCCGGACGGTTCCAGTCGAGGTCGGAGAGGTGGACCATGCCGTCGACATCGCCGTCGAGGCCGATGAACAGGCCGAATTCGGTCTTGTTCTTGACTTCGCCTTCGACTTCGGTGCCAGCCGGGTGGCTATGCGCGAATGCCTGCCACGGGTTCTCGAGCGTCTGCTTGAGGCCGAGCGAGATACGACGCTTGGTCGGATCGACTTCGAGAACGACCACGTCGACTTCCTGGCTGGTGGACAGGATCTTGCCGGGATGGACGTTCTTCTTGGTCCAGGACATTTCGGAGATGTGGATCAGGCCTTCGATGCCCGGCTCCAGCTCGACGAACGCACCGTAATCGGTGATGTTCGTAACCGTACCGGTGATCTTCTTGCCGACCGGATACTTCGCACCGATGCCATCCCACGGATCGGACTCGAGTTGCTTCATGCCGAGCGAGATACGGTGGGTTTCCTGGTTGATGCGGATGATCTGAACCTTGACCTGCTGGCCGATGCTCAGGATCTCCGACGGATGGTTGACGCGGCGCCATGCCATGTCGGTGACGTGCAGCAGACCGTCGATTCCGCCGAGGTCGACGAACGCACCGTAATCGGTGATGTTCTTGACGACGCCTTCGACAACCTGGCCTTCCTCAAGGTTCTGAACGATTTCAGAACGCTGCTCGGCGCGCGACTCTTCGAGAACCGTGCGGCGCGAAACCACGATGTTGCCGCGGCGCTTGTCCATCTTGAGGATTTCGAAGGGCTGCGGGTTGTGCATGAGCGGGGTTACGTCGCGGATCGGACGGATGTCGACCTGCGAACGCGGCAGGAAGGCTACGGCGCCGTCGAGATCGACGGTGAAGCCGCCCTTAACCTGGTTGAAGATGATGCCTTCGACGCGTTCGCCGGCTTCGAACTTCACTTCCAGGCGCATCCAGCTCTCTTCGCGGCGAGCCTTCTCGCGCGACAGAACCGCTTCGCCGAGCGCGTTTTCGATACGCTCGACATAGACTTCGACTTCGTCGCCGACCTTGAGCGAGCCGTCCTTGGCCTTGGCGCCGAATTCCTTCAGCGGAACGCGGCCTTCGACCTTCAGACCGACGTCGACGATGGCGACGTCCTTTTCGATGGCCGTGACGACGCCCTTGGCGACATAGCCTTCGGCGAGGTCCGTCTTGGCGAAGGACTCTTCGAGAAGTGCGGCAAAATCATCACGGGTGGGGGTAGTTGCAGACATATAATCTCCTGCTGCATCTCCTGCCGGAGACGCATATGCGCCGGGGGCTGGTGTTAAACGGGCCTGAACCCAGTCCGCCCCTACTGAAGGGCAATCCGGCGCATGGACGGAATTTCAGGCTTATCGAGGAAAGCGCGTCCGGCCGGGGCCGAAGCAGAGCCTTTCTTCAAATCTTTTCTTTCAGGACAGCGTCGATCAGCGTCTTCGCCGCCTGGAATGCCGCCTCTATACTCATTTCAGACGTGTCAAGCAAGTGCGCGTCGGCGGCCGGCCGAAGCGGGCTGTCGGCCCGGCCCATATCGCGCGCATCGCGCTTCTTCACGTCCTCGAAGATCGCCGCATAATCGGCCGTCCCGCCGCCGGAGATGATCTCGTCATAGCGCCGTTTCGCCCGCACCTCCGGCGAGGCCGTGACATAGAGTTTCACCGCCGCATCCGGGCAGACGACGGTGCCGATGTCGCGCCCGTCGAGCACGGTGCCCGGCTCCTTTTGCGAAAAACCCCGCTGCGCCTCGACCAGCGCCCGCCGCACCGCCGGCATGACGGCAATCTTGGAGGCCGCCTCGCCGATCACGTGCGCCGACAGCACGGAGCGATCGAGGCCGGCAAGCTCGACCTCGCGCGCCATCTTCTCCGCTACCGCCTCGTCGTCGAGCGGCAGCCCGGCATCGAGAAGCGCCTTGGCGGTGGCGCGGTAGGTGAGCCCGGTATCGAGATGGTGGAAGCCGTACTCCTCGGCGATCCGGCGCGAAAGCGTCCCCTTGCCGGCGGCTGCCGGCCCGTCGATGGCGATGGTGATCATACTTGGTCCTGCGATCTTTCCTGCGGGCCTGTTAGATCAAAATCGATGGAGAATCCACGATCATCCGATATTTTACGGTTCGCGGGCCAGTCCTGTAGTGTATGGGGTCGCCGACAGCCCTACCGCCGCGGGTAAAGCGCTGACGACCAGCGGCATCATCCAGAACGACATCCAACTTGCGTAGTGGGCAAACAGTAGGGGGAATTCTTCCATTCGGTTGAAGAACACCAACATTATTTTGCGTCAAATTCTTTAACTGCGGTTTTCAAACCATTCACAGGCTCATTTCGCAGCGCTTTGCCGTCCTTGTTCTTGGTGGAACCTAAATCACTCCTGTGAGTTTTGCCACAGAATGAAGAATAGGGAGAAATTAAATGGCTGATAGAGGACCAACAGTAGTGAATACTGGTAGCGGTGGCGCCTGGGCCGTCGCTATAGTTTTAGTTCTGCTTGTCGTCGGCGCCTTGTTCCTCTTTGGTGGCGATCTGTTCGACGGCGCTGGTGGCGGCGGTGACACCGATGTGAATGTCAACGCCCCGACCATCGAAACGCCGGCTGGCGGACAGGGAACGCAACAGGCGCCCGAAGGCGGGCAAACCACACAACCCGCTCCCACAGAAGGACAGGGCACGCAGCAGGCCCCATCGGGCGGCACGCAGTAACGAATGAGCCGTCGCTCTCGGGCGACGGCTCGGAGCCCTTTGCTTCTTCCATTAAATGCCCGAGATGAAGGCGAAAGGAGCCAGATTAGGCCGCCGATCCCATGCGATCTCGCCTTTGCAAAGATTCGGCTCCGCGCGACCGCTGTCCGATTAAGTTGGTCACTCGATCTTCGCGCCGAGCCCGGTCATCAGATCCATGAACTCCGGGAAGCTGGTGGCGATCATCGACGCGTCGTCGACCGTTACGGGATGCTCGGAGGCCAGCCCCATGACGAGGAAGCTCATGGCGATGCGGTGGTCGAGATGGGTTTTCACCTGGCCACCGGCAGCATTGCCGAGGCCCTTGCCGCCCGGGCGGCCGCGCACGACGAGCGAGGCTTCGCCCTCGTCGCAATCGACGCCGTTGAGCTTCAGTCCGTCGGCGACGGCCGAAAGGCGGTCCGATTCCTTGACACGCAACTCGTCGAGCCCGTTCATCACGGTTGCGCCTTCGGCAAAGGCAGCGGCGACGGCCAGCACCGGATATTCGTCGATCATCGACGGGGCGCGCTCCTCCGGCACGGTGACGCCCTTGAGCTCCGAGTAGCGGACGCGGAGATCGGCGACGTCCTCGCCGCCGGCGAGGCGCTCGTTCATGACGTCGATATCGGCGCCCATTTCCTGCAGCGTCAGGATCAGGCCGGTGCGGGTCGGGTTCATCAGCACGTTCAAGATGGTGATCTCCGAGCCCGGAACGATCAGCGCCGCTACCAGCGGGAAGGCGGTGGAGGACGGATCGCCCGGCACGTCGATCACCTGGCCGGTGAGCTTGCCGCGACCTTCGAGGCGGATGGTGCGCACGTCTTGCGGATCGGTCTCCACCGTCAGGTTGGCGCCGAAACCCTGCAGCATCTTTTCGGTATGATCGCGGGTCAACACCGGCTCGATGACGGTGGTGATGCCGGGCGTGTTGAGGCCGGCGAGCAGCACGGCGGATTTCACCTGGGCAGAGGCCATCGGCACGCGATAGGTGATCGGGTTAGGCGTCTTCGGCCCGCGCAGCGTCACCGGCAGACGGTCGCCGTCGGCCGACTTCACCTGGACGCCCATTTCGCGCAGCGGATCGAGCACGCGACCCATCGGGCGCTTGGTCAGCGAGGCGTCGCCGATGAAGGTGGAATCGAAGTCATAGACGCCGACCAGACCCATGGTCAGCCGGCAGCCGGTGCCGGCATTGCCGAAATCGAGCGGCGCTTCCGGCGCCAGCAGGGCGCCATTGCCGACGCCGTTGATGATCCAGGTGTCGCCCTCCTTGCGGATCTTGGCGCCCATCGCCTGCATGGCCTTGCCGGTATTGATGACGTCCTCGCCCTCGAGCAGGCCGGTGATGCGCGTCTCGCCGGCTGCAAGCCCGCCGAACATGAAGGAGCGATGCGAGATCGACTTGTCGCCCGGAATGCGGACCGTGCCCTTGAGATCGGCAGACTTCTTTGCGGTGGCGGGCCGCGGGCTCAGGCCATGGGACATGATGTTTTACCTCTGTCAATCCGGCTCGGCGGCGGCCAAGGATCAAGCGCTGCTTGGGGGTTGAACGAGGACCGCCGGTGTTGCGGGCTCCCTAACATAAAGAGCAAAAGGGGTCATCCTCCCCCACGAAGAAAATGCGCCCCGCCCTGCAGCGAAGTTTGCCGCGGAAGTTTGTCTTTGACAGACGACACCAAGACGATTATGGGGACCGGCTAATCATCATCAGCTTGATACCTTTCCACCCGCCGGCCTACCGGCAAGAGCCGGCTCGCCCGGCCATTCAAGAGGCTTTGACTGTGGCAAAACCGGAACTTGGAACAAAGCGCATCGACCCGGAAACGGGGCGCAAATTCTACGATCTGAACCGTGACCCGATCGTCTCCCCTTATACCGGCAAGTCCTATCCGCTGTCCTTCTTCGAGGAGACCTCGGTCGCCAAGGTGCTCGAGAAGGAGGAGGAGGAAGACGTCACGGAAGTCGATGCAGAGAACACCGAAGTCGAACTCGTTTCGCTCGAGGATGCCGACGAGGAGACATCGGGCGGCGACGAACTGCCGGATCTCGGCGATGACGAAGTCGAGATCGACGGCGACGACGACGACACCTTCCTCGAGGCCGATGACGAAGACGATGACGACGACATGAGCGACCTCATCGGCGTCTCGGACGAAGACGAAGACGTCTAAGAGCCTCAAAAGACGGATAAAAGCCGCTCCGGCCGCGCGACTATGCGGCGGCCGGGCGGACGGCCGGAAGAAAAGATAAAATCGCACCGGCCTTCAATTTTCGGCTTGCCATCTGCCAAAAGCAGAAGTAATAAGCCGCCACTCGCCGGGCACAAATCCCGACGGTTCCCGGAACCGGCACTGCCGGACCCTTGATGGGGCTATAGCTCAGCTGGGAGAGCGCTTGCATGGCATGCAAGAGGTCAGCGGTTCGATCCCGCTTAGCTCCACCAAATCCCTCGTATTTTCGGTTTGATGGAGCATCGGAAGCCCCGATCTTTGCGTCGCGACACCTGTCACTGACGATCGAGTTCACAAAATCTTAACCAGGCGAGCTGAAGAGCAATCTGCATGTTCGTCATCTCGAAAATCTTCTGGCTCGTCGCCCAGCCGATGTCCCTCGCCTTCCTGAGCCTGCTCGTCGGCGTGCTGATGATGCTCGCCCGCTTGCGACGCAGCGGCGGCATTCTCGCCTCGCTTGGCCTCGCGGTGCTGTTCCTCAGCCTCTTCACCACCGCCGGCCCCTATTTCCTGCAGATCCTCGAGGACCGCTTTCCCCGCCCATCGCCGCCTCCCTCGGAGGTTTCCTGCATCATCGTGCTGGGCGGTGCCTTCGAGAATGTGGTGATCGCAAGCCGCGGTGGCATGGAGTTCAACCAGGCGGCGGATCGCTTCGTCGAGACGGTCCGCCTCGCCAAGGCTTATCCTTCGGCGCGCATCCTTGTTTCGGGCGGCGACGGCTCCTTGAGCGGTGCCTATGAGGGCGATGCGCGTGCCTCGCGAGGCTTCTTCGAGGCGTTCGGGATCGCCGCCGATCGGGTGATCCGCGAGGAAGCCTCGCGCACGACGTTCGAGAACGCGCGCTACACGAAGGATCTGCTCGCGGCCAACCGGCTCGAACGATGCGCGCTGGTCACCTCGGCCTACCACATGCCGCGTTCGGTCGGCCTCTTCCGCTCGAACGGCCTTGAGGTCGTTCCCTGGGCGGCGGACTACCGGACGGATGGCAAGGTGCGGCTCGGCTTCGATTTCACCCAGCCCTCGCTCAACGCGCAACTGGCGACGACCGCCGCCAAGGAATGGACCGGGCTTGCTGCCTATTATCTCCTCGGCCGGACGCAAACGCTGCTGCCGCAATAGGCCGTCACGGGACACCGTGCCCAGGCGATTGGCCCCTCATCCGGCCTGCCGGCCGCTTCTCCCCGCCCCCGGGGCGAAGTGGACTAGCAGCGGGCCCCAGTCCCCTCTCCCCGTTTTGGAGAGGGCTAGGGTGAGGCTCAAGCACCGAGTGTGGCACTGAATGACAGAGCAGCCCGCTGACTTATTTTCGGCGCTACGCTAATGATCTCGGAAAGCGTCGATCCCGGATCAACGCAGTCGCAAGCGGAGCCTTCATGCCGATCCTCGAAATCCTCGACTATGCCGGTGTCGCCGTCTTTGCCGCGACCGGCGCGCTTTCGGCCTCGCGCAAGCAGCTCGACATCATCGGCTACCTGTTCCTGGCATCCGTCACCGGCATCGGCGGCGGCACCATGCGCGACGTGGTCCTCGGCGCGACCCCGGTTTTCTGGGTGCTCAACCCGGCCTATCTGATCGTTTGCGCTTGCGCCGGGCTGCTGGTGTTCCTGACCTCGCACCGTTTCGAGTCGCGCTACCGGATGCTCGTCTGGCTCGATGCGGTCGGGCTTTCGGCCTATTGCGTGATGGGCGCGGCTAAGGGGCTGGCGGCGACCGGCTCGCCGACTGTCGCGATAGTGACGGGCATGCTGACGGCGACCTTCGGCGGCATCCTGCGCGATCTCTTGGCCGGCGAGCCGTCGGTGCTGTTGCGGCCGGAAATCTACGTCACCGCGGCGCTTGTCGGCGCCGGCGCCTTCGTGCTGGCGACGCTCGCCGGCCTGCCACTTGCTGCGAGCTCGGCGCTTGGTGTCGCCGCTGCCTTTGCGGTGCGCGGCGGGGCGATTCGATACGGCTGGACGCTGCCGACCGGCAAGGCCGGGCCGGGCCGGGATCCGGACGAGGTGATGTAATTATTTAGTGTTTCCAGCGTCCTTTGTGCGTCTGAACAGACGCACGGCGCTGCAGTTAGCGCTGCGTCTTGCGGCGCAGCCGGACCACGACGTCGACATGGGAGATCTCCATGCCTTCCGGCGGCTCCGGGAGATTGCCGATCTGGATGTTGCTCACCGGAATATCGAGGACCTCGTTCTGGCCCTCGATGAAGAAATGATGGTGATCCGAGACATTCGTGTCGAAATAGGTCTTGGCGCTCTCGACGGCGAGAACGCGGATCATGCCGGCTTCGGTGAACTGATGCAGCGTGTTGTAGACGGTCGCGAGCGACACCGGGACACCGGCCTCGACCGCTTCCTCGTGCAATTCCTCGACCGTCAGATGGCGGTCGCCCTTGGCGAAAATCAGATCGGCGAGCGCCATCCGCTGCCGGGTCGGGCGCAGTCCCGAATTGCGCAGCCTCTCCTGCGAAGACATTTCCGTTGCTTTCGTCATGCGCAGCCGTTCCGATATTCCTGCCAAGTTTATGGAGTATCAGCTTGCGATATAACTTCTGGCGCCGCGGCTTTCAATAGATTCCGGCCCGGGAAGCCGCCGCAAAGGCCTGAAAATCCGTCTAAAGCGGGGGAAGGCTGGCATTTAACTCTGGTCGAGGCCACATACATACTGTAAGCGACGGCGGAACGCCATCGCCATGGGGAGCGGCGCGAGGAAAGACTGACGGACAACTTTTTCCGCCCGCATGTCGCCCTACTTGGAAGAACGTGAGAAACTGCAACCGGCAGCCATCAGGACGGGCTGCGCTTCAATTCCGGCCGAACTTGCTCTAAAGCAGGTCGGAGAACACTTGAGAACTCGGGGAAGCAACCATTCATGACCACCAGGCAATCCAGCTTCAGCTATGAGGAAATCCTGACCTGCGGCCGAGGCGAAATGTTTGGCCCCGGCAATGCGCAGCTGCCGCTGCCGCCGATGCTGATGTTCAACCGCATCACCGAGATTTCGGAAACCGGCGGCCCCCACGACAAAGGCTATGTGCGCGCCGAGTTCGACATCACCCCGGACCTCTGGTTCTTCCCGTGCCACTTCATGGGCGATCCGGTGATGCCGGGCTGCCTCGGCCTCGACGCCATGTGGCAATTGACCGGCTTCTTCCTCGGCTGGCTCGGCGAGCCCGGCAAGGGTCGCGCCCTTTCGACTGGTGAAGTCAAGTTCACGGGCATGGTGACGCCGAAGACCAAGCTGGTCGAATACGGCATCGACTTCAAGCGGGTGATGCGCGGCCGGCTGGTCCTCGGCATTGCCGACGGCTGGATGAAGTCCGACGGCGAAACGATCTACAAGGCTACCGACCTCAGGGTCGGCCTTTTCCAGGAAAAGGCCGATTGAACTGTGGGGTCTTCGCCCCGCACGGATCCAAACTAACAAAAGGTCATCTACCATGAGACGGGTTGTTGTAACGGGCCTCGGCATCGTTTCCTCGATCGGTAACAATGCCGACGAAGTCACCGCGTCGTTGCGCGAAACAAAATCGGGCATTACATTTTCCCCGGATTTCGCCGAGCATGGCTTCAAGTGCCAGGTCTGGGGCCAGCCGACACTCGACCCGACTGACCTCGTCGACAGGCGCGCCATGCGCTTCCTGTCGCAGGCCGGCGCTTGGAACCACGTGGCGATGAAGCAGGCGATCGCCGATGCCGGCCTCGAAGCCGTCGACATCACCAACGAGCGCACCGGCATCATCATGGGCTCCGGCGGCGCCTCGACGCGTACGATCTACGAGGCCGCCGAAATCACCCGCAAGAACAACAGCCCCAAGCGCATCGGTCCCTTCGCGGTGCCGAAGGCAATGTCCTCGACGGCGTCCGCAACGCTTGCCACCTGGTTCCAGATCCACGGCGTCAACTATTCGATCTCGTCGGCCTGCTCGACCTCGGCGCATTGCATCGGCAATGCCGCGGAAATGATCCAGTGGGGCAAGCAGGACGTGATGTTCGCCGGCGGCCACGAGGACCTCGATTGGACGATGTCGAACCTCTTCGACGCCATGGGCGCCATGTCCTCCAAGTATAACGACACGCCGTCCTCCGCCTCGCGCGCCTATGACGTCGACCGCGACGGCTTCGTGATCGCCGGCGGCGCCGGCGTCCTCGTGCTCGAGGAACTGGAGCGCGCCAAGGCTCGTGGCGCCAAGATCTACGCCGAGATCGTCGGCTATGGCGCGACCTCCGACGGCTACGACATGGTCGCCCCCTCCGGCGAAGGCGCGGTCCGCTGCATGCGCCAGGCGCTCTCCACGGTGAAGGGCGATGTCGACTACATCAACACGCACGGAACCTCGACGCCGGTCGGCGACCAGAAGGAAATCGGCGCCATCCGCGAGGTCTTCGGCGAGAAGATGCCGCATATCCAGTCGACCAAGTCGCTGACCGGCCATTCGCTGGGCGCGGCCGGCGTGCAGGAATCGATCTACGGCCTTCTGATGATGCAAGAAGGCTTCATCGGCGAAAGCGCCCATATCGACACGCTCGATCCCGAATTCGAAGGCGTGCCGATCGTCCGAAAGCGCATCGACAACGCCAAAATCGACACGGTTCTCTCGAACTCCTTCGGCTTTGGCGGCACCAACGCGACGCTCGTCTTCCAGCGCTATAACGGATAACAAGATGAACGGATTGATGAACGGGAAGCGCGGCCTCATCATGGGTGTGGCCAACAACCATTCCATTGCTTGGGGGATCTCAAAGGCACTCGCGAGCCAAGGCGCTGAACTCGCCTTCACCTATCAGGGCGAGGCGCTCGGCAAGCGCGTCAAGCCGCTTGCCGCAGAGGTGAATTCCGACTTCCTGCTGCCCTGCGACGTCGAAGACATCGCCTCCGTCGATGCCGTCATCGACGCGATCAAGGAGCACTGGGGTAAGCTCGATTTCATCGTCCATGCCATCGGCTTTTCCGACAAGAGCGAACTCAAGGGACTCTATGCGGACACGACGCGGGAGAATTTCAGCCGCACCATGGTGATCTCCTGCTTCTCCTTCACCGAGATCGCCAAGCGGGCCGCCCGCCTCATGAGCGATGGCGGCACGATGCTGACGCTGACCTATGGCGGCTCTATGCGGGTGATGCCGAACTACAATGTCATGGGCGTGGCCAAGGCGGCGCTCGAGGCGTCGGTGCGCTATCTCGCAGCCGACTACGGCACGCGCGGCATCCGCGTCAACGCCATCTCCGCCGGCCCGATCCGGACGCTCGCCGGCGCCGGCATCTCGGATGCGCGCGCCATGCTCTCCTGGCAGCAGAAGAACTCGCCGCTCCGCCGCACGGTGACGATCGAGGATGTCGGCAACTCGGCTCTCTACCTGCTTTCCGATCTTTCCCGCGGCGTCACCGGCGAGATCCACTATGTGGATTCCGGCTACAACATCACCTCCATGCCAGCGCTCGATACGCTCAGAAGAGCGGACGCCGAATAGGCGCGGCCGGTCAAGACTCCAGCACGGTGCGTTCCTTCGGAGCACCGTTGTTGTCTATGAAGCGCTTCCATACTCAGCGTCGTGCGCCTTTTCCGGCGCGCAAAAGGCGCTGTAGCACTTTGAAGTCCGATTATCCCGCCCAGGCCCAAGCCAGCACCAAGGCGATCGCTGCAACCGCGGCGGCATACGACGCCACACCGAGGCGCTCGCGCCGCAGCCGGGCGCTGTGTATCGGGATGCGGTAGGAGCGCTGGAGGAAGGACATCGGCACCTCCGACGTGGCGCCATGTCCTTCGGCGCTCTTGATTTCCCGGGCAATCAGCTCCGCGACATCCTCCATAAAGGGCGCCCGGACAGGTCCAAATCCCATGGCTTGCTCCCCAAGGAGAAACGATGGCCTTCGGCGACGCGCATCCATCCGGACGCGCAAAGGCGGCCGTGACCTACAGCGCCGTGCGTCTATTCAGACGCACAAAGATAGCACTTTGAATGGCTGAATGTTTTTATGCTTAAGTCGAATACAATTTAAGGAAACATGCAGTAGCCCGATGATTTTATCCCTAATTGCTGCCGATTTAAGGAACTATCCTGATCTGAAGACGCGCGTTACCGCTTCGCCCAGAGCACCTTGAAGCGCGCATTGCGGCAGGTCTCGCCATACTCCTTGGCGTTCTCTGCCAAAACCTGCTCGTAGGGCAGGCCGCGATTTGCGACGAGCATGAGCCTGCCGCCCTGCTTCAGCGCCTTCAGGGCCGCCTTGATGATCGCCGACCCGATCGCCGGCTCAGCGGCATGCCCCTCGTGGAAGGGCGGATTCATGACGATCAGGTCGTATTTGTCGCGGGTATCCTCGCTCGTCAGGTCATGCCAAAAGAACCGGGCCGGCGTCGTGGGTGCGTTCGCCTTCATGTTGCGGCGCGCCGCGTCCAGTGCATCATGATCGGCCTCGAACAGATCGATTCCCTTGAGCCCGGGTGATGCCTGCGCCAGCATCACCGAGAGATAACCCCAGCCGGCGCCGAAGTCGGCCGCATGGCCGGTGAAGTCCTTCGGCAGGCGCGAGGCGAGAAGTTCCGAGCCGGCGTCGACGCGATCATGCGAAAACATGCCTGGTGCTGCCTCGAAGAGGCCGTCCACCCGCACCGGAACCTTGGCGAGTTTGTGAACGGCATCGGCCACATCCTCCGGCCGGGTGAACCAGAAGGCGACGCCGTGGTACTTCGGCAGATGGTCGCCGTCCCATTCGAATTTGTCGATGCGCTTCCTCAGAGACTGGATGCCGTCTTCCTTGCTGCCGGCAACGACGATGAGGGCGCCTTCGCGTGTGCGCTTCAGCGCCTCGGCGATTCGATCCTCGTTCTCGCCCTTGTGTTTGCCGCAGAGCACCAGAGCGACGTCATAGTCCTCGCCCGCAACGACAGGGCTCACATCGGCCCGCATCGCCTCCAGGGTGCGATAGAGCGGCCGCAGGGGCTGCACGGCGGAAATCGGCGCCACGAAGCCCTCGGGCAGCCGGTAGCCCGCCTCGGCACCGAGAAAGAGTACACGCTCGCCTTCTCCAGGCGGATCGATGATACCGGTTTCGAACGGATGGAACAGGGTTTTCAGCGCGTCGCGGCTCATGGGTCGTTTCCATTTTTCTACAAGAAAAGGGCGCGGAGCCATCCGCTCCGCGCCCCTTTTTCAACTGGCTGAAGCCGGCTTATTCGGCCGCTTCGCCGCCGTCCTTCTTCTCGGACTTTTCGGCGACGACCTCCTTGCCGGTCGCCTGGTCGACGACCTTCATGGAGAGGCGGACCTTGCCGCGCTCGTCGAAGCCCATCAGCTTGACCCAGACCTTGTCGCCTTCCTTGACGACGTCGGTCGTCTTGGCGACGCGCTCGGAGGCGAGCTGCGAAATGTGGACGAGGCCGTCGCGGGCGCCGAAGAAATTGACGAAGGCGCCGAAATCGGCGGTCTTGACGACCGTGCCTTCGTAGATCTGGCCGACTTCCGGCTCAGCGACGATCGAGTGGATCCACTTGCGGGCGGCTTCGATCTCCTTGCCGGACGAGGACGCGATCTTGACGGTGCCGTCGTCTTCGATGTTGATCTTGGCGCCGGTCTTCTCGACGATTTCGCGGATGACCTTGCCGCCCGAGCCGATGACTTCGCGGATCTTGTCGACCGGAATGTTCATGACCTCGATGCGCGGCGCAAACTCGCCGAGCTGGCCGCGGCTCTCGGAGATGGCCTTGGCCATTTCGCCGAGGATGTGCAGGCGGCCGCCCTTGGCCTGGTTGAGCGCAACACCCATGATCTCTTCGGTGATGCCCTCGATCTTGATGTCCATCTGCAGCGAGGTGATGCCGGCTTCGGTACCGGCAACCTTGAAGTCCATGTCGCCGAGATGATCTTCGTCACCGAGGATGTCGGAGAGGACGGCGAAGCGGTCCTCTTCCTTGATGAGACCCATGGCGATACCGGCGACCGGCTTGGCGAGCGGAACGCCCGCATCCATCAGCGCCAGCGAAGTGCCGCAGACCGTCGCCATCGACGACGAGCCGTTGGATTCGGTGATCTCGGAAACGACGCGCAGCGTGTAGGGGAACTGCTCGGCTTCCGGCAGCATCGGGCGGATAGCGCGCCAGGCGAGCTTGCCGTGACCGATTTCGCGGCGCCCCGGGGAGCCCATGCGACCGGTTTCACCGACCGAGAAGGGCGGGAAGTTGTAGTGCAGCATGAAGCGTTCTTTGTACATGCCGGTCAGGCTGTCGACATACTGTTCGTCTTCGCCGGTGCCGAGCGTGGCAACGACGATCGCCTGGGTTTCACCGCGGGTGAAGAGCGCCGAGCCGTGGGTACGCGGCAGAAGACCGACTTCCGAGACGATCGGACGTACGGTTTCGAGATCGCGGCCGTCGATGCGGCTCTTGGTGTCGAGGATATTCCAGCGAACGATCTTGGCCTGCAGGTGCTTGAAGACAGAGGCGATTTCCTCGGCCGAATGGGCCGGGTTCTCGATGCCTTCCGGCAGAAAATGTTCCTTGACCTTCGCCTTGACGGCGTCGACGGCGGCGTAGCGGGCAGCCTTCTCGGTGATCTTGTAGGCGTTGCGCAGCTCGTCTTCGGCGATCGACAGCATGGCATTTTCAAGAGCGGAGTGGTCTTCCGGATCGAACTCGCGCGGCTCCTTGGCGGCAACTTCGGCGAGCTTGATGATCGCGTCGATCACCGGCTGGAAGCCCTTCTGGCCGAAAACGACGGCGCCGAGCATGACGTCTTCCGGCAACTCCTTGGCCTCGGATTCGACCATCAGCACGGCTTCCTGCGTGCCGGCGACGACGAGATCCAGCGAGGATTCTTCCATTTCGTCGAGGTGCGGGTTGAGCACGTATTCGCCGTTGATGTAGCCGACGCGGGCTCCGCCGATCGGGCCCATGAAGGGAATGCCGGAGAGGGTCAGCGCCGCGGAGGCTGCGACCATCGAGACGACGTCCGGGTTGTTTTCCAGGTCATGCTGCATGACCGTGATGATCACCTGGGTGTCGTTCTTGTAGCCCTCGGGGAAGAGCGGGCGGATCGGCCGGTCGATCAGGCGCGAGACGAGCGTCTCGTTCTCGCTTGGGCGGCCTTCACGCTTGAAATAGCCGCCGGGGATCTTGCCGGCGGCATAGGTCTTTTCCTGATAGTTGACGGTCAGCGGGAAGAAATCCTGACCGGGCTTCGGTGCCTTGGCGGAAACCACCGTGGCGAGCACGACGGTTTCGCCGTAAGTGGCGAGAACGGCGCCGTCGGCTTGACGGGCGATCTTGCCGGTTTCGAGCTTGAGCGGACGCCCAGCCCATTCGATTTCTACCTTGTGGGTCTCGAACATGTTCTGTCCTTCGTGTGCGGGAGATCGTCCGCGGCTGTTGCAGCGCAGGCGATCTTGTTGCCGCTTGGTGTGGCGCATCACGGGCAAGACAACGGGAGGCTTCTAACCGAACCGGCCGCTCGCCACTTTGCCGCGCTGCCGCATGGAAGCGCTTCGGCGAGCAGGCGCCGAAGCATCCTGCAATCCTGCCCCATGACGGGCCATCGGTTGATCCGCGATACCGGCCCATCCGGTTCGCTGGACATTCTCTCCCTAATGCTGCGCCCTCGGCGCCCGTGGAGAGTCAATTCGGTGGGCGCTTCAGCGCCCAAAAAAATCCGGCGGATCGCCAAGCGACCCGCCGGACAGTCGATTAGCGACGGATGCCGAGGGCACCGATCAGCTTGCTGTAGCGCGCTTCGTCTTTCTTCTTCAGATAGTCGAGGAGCGAACGGCGGCTGGAAACCATCGCGAGAAGACCACGGCGGGAATGGTTGTCCTTCTTGTGGTCCTTGAAGTGTTCGGTCAGGTTGTTGATCCGTTCCGTCAGGAGCGCAACCTGGACTTCCGGAGAACCGGTGTCGCCTTCGATGGTTGCAAATTCCTTGATAAGCCGAGCCTTGCGCTCTGCAGTGATCGACATCGGTTGATCCTTTCGTTTCGAGGATTTTAGGGTCGCCGGCAGCCGGGATGTCGTCCAGCCGCGGCCGTTCACACGAAGAGGCGGTGCCTTTCGCTGGCGTGCCTATAACCGAAACGGACGCAAAAGGAAAGGGCGATCGAGCCGGCCACGGATCGCCCCGCCGCGCCCCGACTGCTCGTCACGGCAGGTACCGCAAATCATCGACGCCGGCGGGCGTCGGTCAATCGCCCGCGCCGCTTCAAGCCTCGCCGCCGCGTGGAATGCGGATGTGCCACTCGATACCGTCAGCGTGCATCGTTCTGTCGAGTTCGGCGCGCAAGGCCATGCCGAGCATGCGCTCGATCACCACCGATCCGAAGCCTCTGCGGGGCGCCTGAGCCAGCTCGACGAGATCCGCACCCGTCTCACGCCAGCGGATGGTGATCGTTCCCGGCGAAACCGACCACTCGAGCTTGATCGCGCCTGTCGCATTGGCGAGTGCGCCATGCTTGATCGCGTTCGTCGCGAGTTCGTGAAGCACCATGCCGAGCGTCTGCGCCATTTGCGTGTCCAACCGCAGGCTTGGACCGTCAAGCACGATCCGGTCCGGATCGTCGGGGGCAAAGGGCTGAAGCTGGTCCTCGGCAAGCTCGCGGAAATCCACGCCCATCGCTGCATTGGCAATCATCAGATCGGTCGAGCGGGCGAGGCCCGCGAGCCGTTTGCGGAACGCGTCGACGAATTCCGACGTATCCTCGCTCGACGCGGCGGATTGGGCCAGCATCGACTGGATGACGGTCAGCTGGTTCTTCGAGCGGTGTGCCACCTCCCGCATGAGGAGTCGGATTTCCGCCTCGGCCCTGGTTCGAGCCGCCGCCGCGCGGGCAAGCGCCGCCGACACGGCCTCGACTTCGGTGATGACGTAGCGACGTGGCTCGATCATTTCGCCGCCGCCGAGGCGCCGCGCGTCGAGCGCGAGCAGCTTGACCCCTTGGGTCAGCAGACGCGCGATGATTAACGAACCGGCGATGGCAATGCTGGCAAAAATGATGCCACCGAGCGACAGCCAGAGAAACGACCACAGGATCGGCGCATCGACGATCTCACGCGGTGCCCAGGCAACGATGCGCCAGCCGGTGATTAGCGAGAATTCCGAGACGACACGGTAGTCCACGCCATGCTCGTTGACATCGCTGACGCCGATGCTGATCTGAGGGAGCTCGTCCAGAAAAAACGCTTCACCGGACCGGGCCGAGGGATCCGACGAAGCGATGACCTTGCCCCTGCCGTCGACCAGTGCGGCATTCCAACCTGGTGAGAGCGTGTCCCGATTGACGGCCTTGGCCATGCGAGCGGCGTCCTGGGTCAGGCCCAACAGATACCGTTGTCCGTCCGGACCGTTTATCGGCAGATAGACGTTGAAGACCCAACTCTTGCTGGTGTTGGCGAAGAAGACGCCCGAAACGAGCGTTCCGCTGCTTTCGAGGGCAAGGTCGATTTCCGGATCGGATGCCCGCCCGAGCAGCGTGCCAAAAGGCACGCCGGTGCTCATCTGCATATTCTGGGCGCTGTCTGCGACGATCAGATTGGAATGGGTGCCCGCCAATGCGCTCGAGGCGCGGTCGTAAAAACCGCGCATGTTGCGGAGATCGACAGCTCCGGAGGTCGACAGGACCTTGAGCGTGGTCATCATGCCCTCGACCTCACGCTCGACGATCCGCGTGATGGATCCGGTCGAGGCTTTGAGCAGCGAGATGACGACCTGCTCCTGCGCGTCGACGCTTCGCTTCACGATGACGAACGAAAAGATGAAGGAAGGGACGATCGCGATGAAGAGCAGCGAGAGCAGATAGAAGCTGAATGGCCTGCGAACATACTGGCGGACAAAAGCCGCAACGGCCTGCAGGCCGCCGGATGAGACCTCGCCCTCACTTCTCTCTGGCGTTTTGAGCATCCGAACTGCCTTTCGCCGCCTGACCCGGCCGCGACGACGGCAGGCCATCACCGATCCGGGCTTTTCAGCTCCGTTGAGCGCCTATGCGCCGCTCGCGCAGACCGGGCCGATTGTTGGCTGGGCAGGGGCTGCCGGTCAATGGCCAGCGAACACACGCTTCGGTCGAAATTCGCCTTCTGCCACTTCACCGATCGCGACGAGTTTGCCGCGCGCAGTCGCGTAGACTTCGGGGGCCGGCAGCGGCGCGTCCCGGCCGCGCAGGATGATCGGGTTGCCCATCCTGAGCCGATGCGCCTGATCGTCGCTCACCGCAACATGCGGCAGGTCGGAAAGCGCCTCGCCGGTATCGATCAGATAATCGTCGAGGGCGCCAAGTCGTTCCGCATCGTCCTCGATCTTCTCCAGCGCCACGAGATCGGCGAGCGCGACCATGTCCTCCTCGCCGAAGGGGGCAACGAAGGTGCGACGGAGTGAACCGATATGGCCGAAGCAGCCGAGATCGCGGCCCATGTCGCGGGCGAGCGAACGGACATAGGTGCCCTTGCCGCATTCGATCTCGAAATGGGCGAGATGCGGCGTGCAGCCGATCAGAGCGAGGCGGAAGACCTCCACCTCGCGCGCTGGAATCTCGACGGTCTCGCCATCGCGCGCGAGATCATAGGCGCGCTCGCCATCGATCTTGATTGCGGAAAACTGTGGCGGCACCTGCGCGATAACGCCGGTATATTTCGGCAGCAGGGCACGGATCGCCTCCTCGCTCGGACGTTCGGCGGATGAGCGAGCGACCTCGCCCTCGAGGTCGTCGGTCGAGCGTTCTTCGCCCCAGGCCACCGTGAATTCGTAGATCTTGCGACCGTCCATGACATAGGGAACGGTTTTCGTGGCATCGCCGAGCGCGATCGGCAGCAGGCCGGAGGCCAGCGGATCGAGTGTGCCGGCATGGCCGGCCTTTTGCGCCTTGAACAGCCATTTGATCTTGGACACCGCCTCGGTGGAGCCGAAATCGAGCGGCTTGTCGAGGATCAGCCAGCCCGAGATCGGGCGGCCCTTGGGTTTACGCGGCTTGGACATGGTTCTTATTCTTCGTCGTCGGTGTCGGGATCGAGGTCACGGCTGACTTCCGGCGAGCGCAGCAGCGCGTCGATCTTCTGGTAATTGTCAAAGCTGGTGTCATCCCGGAAGCGAACGTCCGGCATGTACTTCATCTGCCGGAGCTGCGGCCCGAGGCGGCCGCGGATGAATTTCGCATGCTTGTTCAGCGCCTCGATGATCGCCGCATGATCGGCGACCCCAAGCGGCGTCACATAGGCGGTGGCGATCTTCAGATCGGGCGACATGCGCACTTCGGAAATCGAAACCACCGTCTTCTCGATCAGCGGGTCGCGCACTTCGCCGCGCTGCAGGACCTGGGTGATCGCGGCGCGCACCTGTTCGCCGACGCGCAGCATGCGCTGGGACGGAGCGGAGGATGTGGATCTGGTCATCGTGTTTATCCTGGATCACGAGATTGCGGTCGTAGTGACTTCAATTCGAGACGCGATCGGTTCGATAGAAGCGGGCCGGATGCAGGCGGAACACCGCCAACACCTCCCATTGCCCCGCAATAAAAAGGAGCGCCGGAAATGATCCGGCGCTCGCACAATCTGTTGCCGGATCGACTTAGAGCGTCCGCGTGATGTGTTCAACGCGGAAGCACTCGATCGTGTCGCCGGCGCGGATGTCTTCGTAGTTCTCGAAGGCCATGCCGCATTCCTGGCCGGACTGGACTTCGGACACTTCGTCCTTGAAGCGCTTGAGCGTCTTGAGCTTGCCCTCGTGGATGACGACGTTGTCGCGCACCAGGCGGACACCGACACCACGCTCGACCTTGCCTTCGGTGACGCGGCAGCCCGCGACCTTGCCGACCTTGGTGATGTTGAACACTTCCAGGATCTCGGCATTGCCGAGGAAGGTCTCGCGTCGTTCCGGCGAAAGCAGGCCGGACATCGCCGCCTTCACGTCATCCACCAGATCGTAGATGATGTTGTAGTAACGGATCTCGATACCGGACCGTTCGGCCGCGTCGCGCGCCTGCTTGTTGGCGCGGACATTGAAGCCGATGATCGCGGCATTCGATGCTTCGGCGAGCGAGATATCCGACTCGGTGATGCCACCTGCACCCGAATGCACGATGCGCGCCCGCACTTCGTCCGTTCCGAGCTTGTCCAGGGCACCGGCGATTGCTTCGATCGAGCCCTGCACGTCGCCCTTGATGACCAGCGGGAACTCCTTCAGGCCGGAGGCCTGGAGCTGGCTCATCATCTGCTCGAGCGAACCGCGCGAGCCGGACTGACGGGCAACCATCTTCTCGCGGGCAAGCCGCTGACGATATTCGGAAATCTCGCGCGCACGGCTTTCGTTCTCGACGACTGCGAACTTGTCGCCGGCCGCCGGCGTGCCGGAAAGGCCGAGGACCTCGACCGGCATGGACGGGCCGGCTTCCTTGACGTGTTCGCCCTTGTCGTTGACCAGCGCGCGCACACGGCCCCACTGATCGCCGGCGACGATGATCTGGCCGGGCGTCAGCGTTCCCTTCTGGACGAGAATCGTGGCAACGGCACCGCGGCCGCGGTCGAGCTCGGCTTCCACCACCGTACCCTCGGCCGTCCGGTTCGGATTGGCCTTGAGATCGAGAATTTCGGCCTGCAGCAGGATCGCTTCGAGCAGCTTGTCGAGATTGGTCTGGTTCTTCGCCGAAACCTCGACGTCGAGCACCTCACCACCCATCGACTCGACGAAGACCTCGTGCTGCAGCAGCTCGGTGCGGACCTTTTGCGGGTTCGCCGTCGGCTTGTCGATCTTGTTGATCGCCACGATGATCGGCACGTTGGCCGCCTTGGCGTGGTTGATCGATTCGATCGTCTGCGGCATCACGCTGTCATCGGCCGCGACGACCAGGACGGCAATGTCCGTCGCCTGGGCGCCGCGGGCACGCATGGCCGTGAAGGCGGCGTGGCCGGGGGTGTCGATGAAGGTGATCTTCTGTCCGTTCTGCTCGACCTGGTAGGCGCCGATGTGCTGGGTGATGCCGCCTGCTTCGCCGGCGACCACATTGGCATGCCGGATCGCATCGAGCAGCGACGTCTTGCCGTGATCGACGTGGCCCATGATCGTCACGATCGGCGGACGGGAAACCATGGTCTCCTCCATATCGGCGACGTTAAAGATGCCCTCCTCGACGTCCGATTCGGACACGCGCTTGACCGTGTGGCCGAACTCGCCGGCGATGAGCTCGGCGAGATCCGCATCGATGAGGTCGCCAGGCTTCATCATCTGGCCTTCCTTCATCAGGAACTTGATGACGTCGACGGCGCGCTCCGACATGCGCTGCGACAGTTCCTGAATCGTGATGGTCTCCGGCAGGACGACCTCGCGCGAAATCTTTTCGCGCGTCTCCTGCATCTGGCTGCGTCTGAATTTCTCCTGGCGGCGGCGCATGGCCGAAAGCGAACGGCCGCGCTGGCTACCGTCTTCGTCGACGGCCGCGGTCAGCGTCAGCTTGCCCTGGCGACGGCCCTCGTCGCCCTTGGCGCGGGGGGCAGGCTTTGCCGGCTCGGGACGTGTCACCTTGCCACGGACCGGACCGGCTCCGCCACGTGGGCGCTCTTCCTCTTCCTCGTTGCCGCGGCGGCCGCGCAGTGCGGCGGGAGCCGCCGCAGGGGTCTGGGGCGGCGTGGAGGGCGCCGGGCGGACGGGCTGTGGCCGCACCTCGGTACGGCGCTCGGCAACAACCGGGCGCTCCGCCTCGACCGTCTCTTCGACTCTCTCCGCTTCGACGGCGGCCGGGCGAACAGCCTCCTCGGCGGCGCGGCGAGCGGCCTCTTCCTTCTCGCGTGCGAGGCGCGCTTCTTCCTCCACACGGCGGCGCGCTTCCTCTTCGACGCGGCGCTTGGCCTCCTCGGCATCGCGGACCTGGGCTTCCGCGAGCGCACGACGGCGGGCTTCCATCTCGCCGGCCGAGAGGTCGTTCAGCACGACACCGATGCGAGGACGGTTCTGCTCCGCGCGCGGCTGATGGGGCTGCGGCTGAGGGGCCGGGCGGCCGGCCGGATGCGGCTGGACGGGACGCGGCTCGGCCGGTCGAGCCACGGGCGCAGCGCTCACCGGCGCGACCGGACGCTCGTCCTTGTGCCGCGTCAGGCCGCGTGTCTTCTTGGTTTCGACCACGACCGCCTTCGTGCGACCGCGGCCCATATCCTGGCGCACGGTTCCCTGCGTCACCCCGGAGGGCTTCAGGGACAGCGTCTTCTTGCCCGCTACGCTGAGTGTCTTGTCGTCTTTGTTGTCGGTCATTCCGTTCCGTTCCTAGCGATCAAGGCCGGATGCGTAACATCTGACCCCGTCTTCCAATTTGTCTCAAACAGCGCTCGCGATGCCGGCCTTTGCCGGTGACGCGTGTCATTGCCGTGGCTTATCAGCGCCGCCTTCGGCCCGGACCGGGACAGATCCTCGGTACTTTTCGAGCATGATTGCGCGCTTCACTACACCCTCACCCGCCTGCCCTGCAAGCGCTGCGGCATGGATAAAAGCATTACTTCCCAAAAGCCCCTCCATTTCCGCTGCCGCAAATGGGCGGAACGCAGGTATTTCCGTTTCGTCGGCGACGAAGCTCATCGCCTTGCGGGCCTGGTCGATCTTGCGGACGCCGTCGGCGGCCGCGTCGATCGCGTGGAAAACGCCGAGCGCCGCCAGTCCGCGCACCGCTTGCTCCGTCTTCGTGGCTCCGGAGACGAACTGGGCGGCCTTGCGCGCCATGTTCATCATTCCGGCAAGCTGCTCGACAAGCAGCCTGTCGACCTCGTCTGCCAGCCCCGCCTCGGCCTTCACCTCGGCGCGAAGGGCGCGGGCGAAGAGCTTCTTCGACACTGCCTTCTCGACCAAGCACCGCTCCGCCTTCACCCAGCAGCCGCGTCCTGGAAGCTGCCGCTTCAGGTCGGGCACGACACGCCCGTCCGGTCCGGCCACGAAGCGGATCAACTCATCCGGCGACCCGCTCTCGCGCGTGACGATGCAGGTCCGGCTGCTGCCGCTTCGGTCCTTCGGGCCATTGTCCGAAGGCAAGGTTTCGGTGGCGGCTGTCATCTTGGATCAGGCATCCTGCTCCGAGCCTTCGGCGACTTCGATCGGCTCGTCCTGATCGGCCGCGAGGTCTTCCTCGGTGATCCAGCCAGCCGCCAGGCGCGCCTGGACGATCATGGCCTCCGCTTCTTCGCGGCTGACCTCGAACTTCGAGAAGAGGCCCTCGAAACGCTTGGTCTCGCCGTCCTTGCGCTCGGTCCAGCCGACGAGGTCGTCGGCGGCGCAGCCGGCGAAATCCTCCATCGACTTGATGCCTTCCTCACCGAGGGCGACCAGCATCTGGCTGGTCAGCCCGTCGATCTGGCGCAGCTCGTCGGAGACGCCGAGCTCCGTGCGCTTGGCGTCCATTTCGGCCTCGATCTTGTCCAGATATTCGCGGGCGCGCGTCTGGATTTCCGTCGCGGTTTCCTCGTCGAAGCCTTCGATCGAGGAAATCTCGTCGAGATCGACATAGGCAAGCTCTTCGACCTGGGCGAAGCCCTCGGAAGCGAGCACCTGGCCGACCATCTCGTCGACGTCGAGCGCGTCCATGAAGAGCTGGGTGCGCTCGTTGAATTCCTTCTGGCGGCGCTCGCTCTCCTCCTGCTCGGTGAGGATGTCGATGTCCCAGCCGGTGAGCTGCGAAGCGAGGCGAACGTTCTGGCCGCGGCGGCCGATCGCCAGCGACAGCTGCTCGTCCGGCACGACGACCTCGATGCGCTCGGCGTCCTCGTCGAGAACGACCTTGGTCACTTCAGCGGGCTGCAGGGCATTGACGATGAAGGAGGCCGGATCCGGCGACCACGGGATGATATCGATCTTCTCGCCCTGAAGCTCGCCGACCACCGCCTGGACGCGCGAGCCGCGCATACCGACGCAGGCGCCGACCGGGTCGATCGAGGAATCGTTCGAGACGACGGCGATCTTGGCGCGCGAGCCCGGATCACGGGCGACGGACTTGATCTGGATGATGCCGTCATAGATTTCCGGCACTTCCATGGTGAAGAGCTTCACCATGAACTGCGGATGGGTGCGCGACAGGAAAATCTGCGGGCCGCGCTGCTCGCGGCGCACGTCGTAGACGAAGGAACGGACGCGGTCGCCGTAGCGCATGTTTTCGCGCGGGATCATCTCGTCGCGGCGGATGATGCCTTCGCCACGACCGAGATCGACGATGACATTGCCGTATTCGACGCGCTTGACGGTGCCGTTGACGATCTCGCCGACTCGATCCTTGAATTCATCAAACTGGCGGTCGCGCTCGGCTTCGCGAACCTTCTGCACGATCACCTGCTTGGCGGATTGCGCCGCGATGCGGCCAAAATCCATCGGCGGCAGCGGATCGGCAATGAAATCGCCGAGCTTGGCGTCCGGGTTGCGGTCGCGGGCGAGCTCGAGCGGGATCTGCGTCGAGTAGTCCTCGGCTTTCTCGACGACCTCGAGAAGACGTTGGAGACGGATTTCACCGGTCTTGGAATTGATGTCCGCCCGGATGTTCGATTCCGAACCGTAGCGCGAGCGGGCCGCCTTCTGGATCGCGTCTGCCATCGCGGCCAGAACGATCTCGCGGTCGATCACCTTTTCGCGCGCCACAGCGTCCGCGATCTGCAGAAGCTCGAGCCGGTTAGCACTGACTGCCATGTCTTGTCTCCGTCTGGTTACAGGGGCCTCAAAAGCGCGCCCTGCCTCATTCGATATCTTGATCTTCGTCTTCGAAGTTTTCGTTGGCGGCGCGCGCCGCCTTCGCCTTCTTGTCGGCCGCCAGCGCGTCGCGGATCAGGTCGTCGGTCAGGATCAGCCGTGCTTCCGAAAGGGCGGTGAACGGGATGGCAACGACGGCCTCTTCGCCATAGGCGGGCTGGTCGCGCTCAAGTCGGAAATCCTCCTCGTCCACCGACACGATCTTGCCGCGGAAGCGCTTGCGCCCGTCGACCATGATCGAAGTCTCGCATTTCATCAGATGGCCCTGCCAGCGGACGAAATCGGACTTGCGCACCATCGGGCGATCGATACCCGGCGACGACACTTCGAGATGATACGCCTTGTCGATCGGATCTTCCACATCGAGAACCGGGGAAATGGCCTTGGAGACGTCCTCGCAATCCTCGACGGTCATGGTGCCGTCGTTGCGCTCGGTCATGACCTGCAGCGTCAGACCGTTCTGGCCGGACATGCGCACACGCACCAGACGGAAACCCATCTGCACCAGCACTGGTTCGATGATGTCGGCAATGCGCCGGTCGAGGCCGGTCTCGGTGATCAGCCGCGGTTCATTTGCAGTTTCAGCCGTTGTCGGATCGGACAAACGATCATCTCCTCATCGGACCGGCTAATAAAAAAGAGCGGGTCCTGTCGGGCCCACTCTTCATCTACCGATCAAGAATTTGAGGCTCATATACGCTCCATCGCCGAGAATTGCAAGGCTTGCGGCAGGTCTGGCCGGCAAACGACACAAATCGCGATAAAGCTTGGCCAATGGCAAGTTTAAGCGGCTGGCGTGCCATATTTCGAGGTTTATAAACGAAGCCCAGACGAGCACACGGGCAAGGAGAGAGACACGAGGTGACGAACCGCATATCGCCGCTGGCCCCCTTCCGGCACGACACCTTCCGGATCATCTGGATCGCCAGCCTCGCTTCCAATTTCGGCGGACTGATCCAGGCGGTGGGTGCCGCCTGGCTGATGACGTCCATCTCCCAATCGGTGAACATGGTGGCGCTGGTGCAGGCCTCGATCTCGCTGCCGATCATGCTCTTTTCGCTGGTCTCCGGCGCGCTCGCCGACAATTTCGACCGACGGCGGATCATGCTGGTCGCGCAGACCTTCATGCTTGCCGTTTCGGCGCTCCTGACGATCTGTGCCTATTACGGGCTGATCACGCCGTGGCTCTTGCTGCTCTTCACCTTCCTGATCGGCTGCGGCACGGCGCTCAACAATCCGTCCTGGCAGGCTTCGGTCGGCGACATGGTGCCGCGCGACGACCTTCCGGCGGCGGTCGCGCTGAACAGCATGGGCTTCAACATCACCCGCAGCGTCGGCCCGGCGATCGGCGGCGCCATCGTCGCCGCTGCCGGGGCGGCAGCGGCCTTCGCGGCCAACACGCTCAGCTATTTCGCGATCCTCTTCGCGCTTTCCCGCTGGCGGCCGAGCGTGCCCCAAAGCGCGCTGCCGCGCGAGAGACTCGGCCGGGCGGTTTCGGCCGGCCTTCGCTATGTGGCGATGTCGCCCAATATCGGCAAGGTGCTCCTGCGTGGCTTCGCCTTCGGCCTTTCGGCAAGCGCGATCCTCGCGCTCCTGCCGCTCGTCGCCCGCGACCTCGTCGGCGGCGGGCCGCTCACCTACGGCGTGATGCTCGGCGCCTTCGGCCTCGGCGCCATCGGCGGCGCCCTGCTCAGCGCCAAGCTCCGGGAGCTCCTGTCGAGCGAGACGATCGTGCGCTGCGCCTTTGCCGGCTTCGCTACAAGCGCGATCGTCACCGCGCTCAGCACTGCGGCCTGGCTCACGTCGCTCGTGCTACTTGTCTCCGGCGCCTCTTGGGTGCTGGCTCTGTCGCTGTTCAACACCACGGTACAACTCTCGACGCCACGATGGGTGGTTGGCCGCGCGCTCTCCCTCTATCAAACAACGACCTTCGGCGGCATTGCCGGCGGCAGCTGGCTGTGGGGCGCCGCTGCCGAAGAATACGGCGCCTCGAATGCGCTCATCGGCTCCTGTCTTCTCATGCTGGCCGGCATTGCCATCGGCCTGCGTTTCGCGCTGCCGGAGTTCACGTCGCTGAATCTCGACCCGCTCAACCGCTTCAACGAACCGCTGCTCGCCCTCGACCTGAAGCCCCGCAGCGGTCCGATCGTCGTGATGATCGACTACGAGATCGACGAGCCGGACATCCCCGAATTCCTGACGACAATGGCAGAGCGGCGGCGCATCCGAATCCGCGACGGGGCCGGCCATTGGGCGCTGATGCGCGACCTCGAAAACCCGATCATTTGGACCGAGACCTACCACGTGCCGACCTGGGTCGAATATGTCCGCCACAACCAGCGGCGCACCCAGGCCGACGCCGCTGTCGGCGACAAGCTGACGGCGCTCCACCGCGGCACTGAGCCGCCCCGCGTCCACCGGCTGATCGAGCGCCAGACGATCGTTCCCGGCCATTACGAGCGCTACAAGCAGCCGGCCGAGATGCATTGAGCGGCAGACATGAAAATCTGACGCTTAGTGCCGGAGCAAAATACCGGTTTCGACCATTGCGGATCACTGCAGCGCGAGGCGGCTGACCACGAGCCAATTCCGTTATCGACTTCGCGCTTGCCGCCCCGGCTCGCTCGAGAGGGAGTCCGCACGCCTCCCCCCCATCGGCCGTCATTGGTAGGGATCTGCGCCCTTACGTGGCGCTGAACCGCCGACACATGCCGTTACAAAAGTCCGGCCCGGCGAACACATCGTCAATACACATAGGCGTTCAAATGGCGGTGCTTCGAAAAACAAATGCTTGAAAGGATGACTACATGAAAACGTCTCGGATCATGGCGGCTGCCTTGCTGATCGTCGGAAGCGGATTGACGCTGCACGCGGCCAAGGCGCAGCAAGCGGGAATTCAGCGTACCGATCTCCTGCAGAACGACCTCGGCACGCCGGGCCGCGAGGCGGTCCAGGTGCGGGTCGATTTCGAACCCGGCGCCGTCTCCATCAGGCACTCTCATCCGGGCGAGGAGGTGGCCTATGTCCTCGAAGGTTCGCTGGAATATCAGCTCGAGGGTAGAGCGCCGGCCGTCCTTCATGCCGGCGAAGCTTTGTTCATCCCGGCCGGAGTGGCGCATGTGGCGAAGAATGTCGGCAGCGGCAAGGCATCGGAGCTTGCGACATACATTGTCGAGAAAGGCGCCCCGCTTGTCGTTCCGGTCAAGTGAACGTTTCGACATCGACGCTGAGAACCACATAGAAGGAAGCGCAACATGACCGCACAGGCCGCCGCGTCCGCACTGTCGCGCCGGGCTCTGCTCCTCAGCGGAGGAGCCGCGCTGGCAGCCTTTGCGGCGCTTCGCCCTGCGACGGCCGTCGCCCAAGCAGACGCCAGAACGCCTTTCAAGGGCGGCGACATTCGCCCGTTCCGCGTGGACGTCCCGGAGGCAGATCTCATCGATCTGCGCCAGCGTCTTGCCGCGACGCGCTGGCCCGACCCGGAAACGGTCGATGACCGATCTCAGGGTGTGCAGCTTGCAAAGCTTCAGGCGCTTCTGCGCTACTGGGAAACGGACTACGACTGGCGCAAGGCAGAGGCGAAGCTGAATGCCTTGCCGCAGTTCCTGACGAACATCGACGGCTTGGACATTCACTTCATCCATGTCCGCTCGCCTCATGCGAACGCATTGCCGCTCATCATGACGCACGGCTGGCCCGGTTCGGTCTTCGAGCTTCTGAAAGTCATCGGCCCCTTGACCGATCCGACTGCGCACGGCGGGACAGAAAAGGACGCCTTTCATCTCGTACTGCCGTCCATCCCAGGCTTCGGCTTTTCGGAAAAGCCGAAAGGCACCGGCTGGGGCCCGGAGCGCGTCGCCCGCTCTTGGGACATCCTGATGAAGCGGCTTGGATATGCGCGTTATGTGTCCCAAGGCGGCGACTAGGGTGCCATCATTTCCGGTGCCATGGGCCGCCATGCTCCTCCGGGTCTGCTCGGCATCCACGTGAACAGGATCGAGCGCGCGACCACTATCCCGCCGGAGATTGCCAGGGCGTTGAGAAGCGGCGATGCTGCACCGGCGAGTTTGACCGCGGAGGAACGGGCGGTGTTTGACCAGACTAGGGAGTTTCTCAAGACGGGATTCGGCTATGCGGCTATCACGGGGACGCGCCCGCAAACCGTCGGATATGGCCTCGCCGATTCGCCGGCTGGGCTGGCGGCTTGGTTCTATGACAAGCTCGCGGACTGGGTGTTCACCAGGGGCGAACCGGAGCGTGCCTTGAGCCGTGACGAGATCCTCGACAACATCACGCTTTACTGGCTGACGAACACCGGGACCTCGAGCGGCCGGATTTACTGGGAGAACAATGCCGGCAGTATTAATCTGGCCCCTATCGCGATCCCGGCGGCGGTGACGATTTTCCCGGGAGAGGTTTACAGGCCGCCGAAGAGCTGGGCGGAACGGGCCTACCGCAACCTGTTTTACTACAACCGCGCGGACAAGGGCGGCCACTTCGCCGCCTGGGAAGAGCCGGGCCTGTTCACCGCCGAGCTGCGCGCCGCTTTCGGGCCACTGCGTCAACCCTAGCTTTCGCTTCGGCGCAGGCGCACAACTGGTGAAGACTGCTACCAGAGCGTTCTCATTTTGATAAGAAATGTCAGTCGAGCGGCGGAGATCGCACCATGGAGCACATCGATCATATCTTGATCGTCGATGACGATCGGGAAATCCGGGAGCTTGTGTCAAGCTACCTGAAGAAGAACGGACTGCGCGTTACCGCCGTCGCCGACGGGCGGCAGATGCGTGCATTCCTCGAGGCCAATGCGGTCGATCTCATCCTTCTCGACCTCATGATGCCGGGCGACGATGGCCTCGTCCTGAGCCGCGAGCTGCGCGTCGGCAGACACAAGGCGACGCCGATTGTCATGCTGACCGCCCGCTCCGACGAGATGGATCGCATCATCGGGCTCGAAATGGGCGCCGACGACTACCTTGCCAAGCCGTTCTCGGCGCGCGAACTGCTCGCCCGCATCAAGGCGGTTCTCAGGCGCGCGCGCATGCTGCCTCCGAATCTGCAGGTATCGGAGGCCGGTCAACTATTGCGTTTTGGCCAATGGAAGCTCGACACGACAGCGCGGCATCTCGTCGATGCCGGCGGCACGGCAATCGCGCTCAGCGGCGCCGAATACCGGCTGCTGCGCGTCTTCGTAGACCACCCGCAGCGCGTCCTCAATCGCGATCAGCTGCTCAATCTCACACAAGGACGCGAGGCTGAACTCTTCGACCGCTCCATCGATCTCCTCGTCAGCCGGGTCCGTCAACGCCTTGGCGACGACGCCCGCGAACCGACCTACATCAAGACGGTCCGCAGCGAGGGCTATGTTTTCTCCATGCCGGTCGAAATCGTGGAGCCCCGTTGATGGCAAGCCTTGCCGTTCTTAACGGAATTCGCCTGTGGCCGCGCACGCTGCGGGCGCGGCTGTTCGTTATTCTTCTTGCCGGTTTGACCATCGCCCATGCCATGTCTTTTGCGGTGCTGTTTTCCGAACGCTACATTGCCGCGAGATCGGTGATGTTCAATACGCTGGAAAACGATGTCGCGACGTCAATCGCCATCCTCGACCGGCTGCCCGCGGCCGAACGGCCCGTATGGCTCGATCAGCTTGAACGAGGGTCCTATAGGTTCGTTCTGGGGCGGGGCGTTCGCGGCAATCCCGTGCTTGAACCGGACGACGCCGAGGTCGCCTCCAAGATACAGGCTTCAATTGGCGCAAGATACCCGATCGAGGTTGAATCCATTCCCGGTGGTTCCCGCCATCTTCAGGCGCATCTTCGCTTGAGCGACGGCGAGCCGCTGACGATAGACGTCACGCCAAGGGGCGTCATGCCGGTGGCTGACTGGCTGCCTTACGTGCTCATCGCGCAGCTTACTCTTCTGGTTTTGTGCAGCTGGTTCGCCATGCGCCAGGCCATCCGGCCCCTCGCCAATCTGGCGAGAGCCGCCGACACGCTTGATCCGAACAGCAGCACGCCGCGGCTGAGCGAAACCGGACCGAGTGAAGTCGCTTATGCGGCAACGGCCTTCAACGCGATGCGCGATCGCATCACGCAGTATCTCGAGGAGCGCGTGCAGATCCTCGCGGCGATCTCACATGATCTGCAAACACCGATTACGCGCATGAAACTCCGCGCGGAAATGGCCAAGGATTCCGCCGACAGGAACAAGCTCATTCAGGACCTCGACGAGGTCGAACGTCTCGTCAAGGAAGGCGTCGCCTATGCACGCAGCGCCCACGGCAAAAACGAAAAGGCCTCCCGCATCGATCTCGCCTCGTTCATCGAGAGCCTGGCCTATGATTATCAGGATACCGGCAAGGCGGTCACCGTCGGCGAGTTGAGCCACGGCGCAGTCGTCACTCGGCCGCACGCTTTGAGACGAATTCTCACCAACCTGATCGACAATGCACTCAAATTCGCGGGCAGCGCGGAAATCGAGGCTCAGGAGCGCGACGACGGTACGGTGTACATAAGAGTGCTCGATCGTGGCCCCGGCATTCCGGAAGGCCAGTTGGAATCGGTCCTGCAGCCCTTCTTCCGCCTGGAGCAATCCCGCAACCGCGATACCGGCGGAACCGGCCTCGGGCTCGCCATTGCCCACCAACTCGCAACCGTCATCGGCGCCTCCTTGACCTTGCGCAACCGCGACGGTGGCGGCCTTGCGGCGGAAATCGCCATACGAGGACCATGAGAAAGTTCCGCGCTCGGCACGTATCTCTCCCCAGAACTCGGGGCGGCCGACGCCGCCCCTTTCTCAGCTCGATCCTGACGAGAACCGCTCATGACGGCATCGCTTCGCCGGACTGCTCCCGGATCATGTACTCGGCGTACCAGATGGGCCAGTCCTCATCCCGGTGGCCGAGCTGCTTCTCGTAATCGCCGTGCGCGGCCTCGGCGCGGCGGAACGCACTCGCGAGATCGGCGACCGACGTGAATGTCGTGGCGCCCGCGTCGACGCGCCCGGGAAACCGCGTTGTGACCTCCTGCAGCAGCCAGGTGTTGCCGTCCGGATCGCTGAACGTGGCGTAGGAGAAGTAGCTGCGCCGTTCGGAATCCCGACCGCTGACCGGAGGCTGTCCCGGACCGGTGCGGTGGAAGATCTCGCTCACCTCGACGCCGCGCCCGATGAGGTCGACGCGCGCCGCCTCGATGTCTGACACGACGAGATAGAGGCCGCTTGCCGACCCCGGCGCGGCAGAGGTGATCCCCTTGCCGAAGTGGATCGAAGACGGCGAGCCTGGAGGCGTGAACTGGATGCCCCGGAACGAGTCGCCAACGACGAAGTCGGCGTCGAGCCGCCAGCCGAGGCTCGCGTAAAAATTCTTCGCGCGATCGACGTCCGAAACCGGGATGACGACGACTTCGAGCTTGAAGTCGACCTTTGGCGCTTTCTCGGCGCTCCTTGCAGTTGTCATGGTTTTCTCCTTGAGTTTGGAAGGGGCCGGGCGCTCGAGTTGATGACGCGGACGCTGGCTTGCCTTGTCCGACTGTCGAGGCACACATGCTGCTCCGCACGTGTATGGAATGTTTCGTGACCGGGCAAAAAAGTAACCAAATGCTGGCGGATTGCGGAACGGACACACAGCGATACGAAGGCGCAGTCAGAAGCCGCGCGTGAAAGCACGGCGCAATCAATGCAAGTCGCTTGAAACGGCGCGGCGGTTCGAAGACCACCTGCATGAAGCAATCCAAAGCGCGTCGCGCATTTGGTGAACGCGGACGCGCTTTAGCAACCTACAGCGATCCTGATGCGCCTGAAAGGACGCAACCGTGCTGCGGCGGCAAAAGTGGTCAGAAACGATCGACGTCGACGACGGCCTTGGCGAAGGCCTGAGGCGCTTCCTGCGGCAGGTTGTGGCCAATGCCGCCCGTGATCAGCCGATGCTCATACTTGCCGGAGAATTTCTTGGCATAGGTCGCGGGGTCCGGATGGGGGGCACCGTTCGCATCGCCCTCCAGCGTGATCGTCGGCACGCCGATCATCGGGAATTTGGCGAGTCTTTCTTCCAGATCGTCGTATTTCCGCTCGCCGTCTGCCAGGCTGATCCGCCAGCGGTAATTGTGGATGGTGATGTCGACATGATCCGGGTTCTCGAAGGCCGCCGCGCTGCGGCAGAAGGTGGCATCGTCGAAATTCCATTTCGGCGATGCGAGCTGCCAGATGAGTCTCGCGAATTCCTCTCGGTTTCGCTCGTAGCCGGCACGCCCCCGTTCCGTTGCGAAGTAGAACTGGTACCACCAGGCATGCTCGGCGCCGGGCGGCAGCGGCATCTTGTTGGCTTCACGGCTGCCGATCAGGTAGCCGCTCACGGATACCAGGGCCTTGCACCGCTCCGCCCAGAGGGCAGCGATGATGTTGGCGGTTCGCGCGCCCCAATCGCAGCCGGCGATAACCGCCTTTTCGATCCCGAGCGCATCCATCAGGGCGATGATGTCGGCAGCGATCGCCGCCTGTTGGCCGTTGCGCGGCGTCTCGGCGGAGAGAAAGCGGGTCGTACCATAACCGCGCAGATAGGGAACGATCACCCGATAGCCAGCTTCCGCCAGCAAGGGCGCCACATCGACATAGGTGTGGATGTCGTATGGCCAGCCATGCAGAAGAATGACCGCGGGCGCGTCGCTCGCGCCGAGTTCGGCATAGCCGATATTGAGGACCCCCGCCTCGATTTGCTTGAGCGACGCGAAAGATGCGTTCGTGTCCGGCGTGATCGCCGGAATGCCGGCTTGAGCGGCTGATTTTGCGGCGACGCCCGTTACGCCCAATTGCGCGGCGGCCAGCGTCAACGCCGCGGCTCCGATGAACCGCCGGCGCGGTAGATTGATTTCCCCTGTCATCGATTTTCTCCGGACTGTGTGAGCTACAGTCGCGGAATGCGACGTCAGTGTATCTGCGTTGTGACTTCGCAAAACCGCGATTGAAAGCTCGTGTAGTGCACCTGCGCCTAGATACAGTGGGCTACAATTTACTCTCGGCTGCACTATGCGGACGCACTCTCGCGCGCATTCCGCCGGATCGTCTGCGGCGGCTGGCCGAGCGTGCGAAGAAAGGCACGGCGCATGCGATCGGGATCGGCGAAACCCGTCTCCACTGCGATGACGTCCATGGAGTGCCGGCCCTGCTCCATCATCAGCCGGGCCGCCTCCACGCGGAGTTTCTCCACGGCTTTGGCGGGCGACTGTCCTGTTTCGGCCCGGAACGCCCGGCTGAACTGGCGCGGGCTCAGCCCTGCCGCTTCCGCCAGTTCTTCCACCGACAACACGCCGTCGAGATTCGCCTTGGCGTAGTCGATAGATTTCTGGATCCGGTCGGACTTCGGCTCGAGCTCGAGCAAGGCCGAGAACTGCGACTGGCCGCCGGCGCGCCGGTGATAGACGACGAGCTTGCGGGCGACTGAGCGCGCAACGTCCTGCCCATGGTCCTTCTCGATCATCGCAAGCGCAAGATCGATGGTCGCGGTCATCCCGGCAGACGTCCACACGCTTCCGTCGACGATGAAAATGCGATCGTCCTCGACCTTCACGGCCGGGAATCGCTCCTGCAGCCGGCGCGCGAAGGCCCAGTGCGTGGTCGCACGGCGCCCATCCAGCAAGCCGGCCTCGGCAAGAACGAAGGCGCCGGTGCAGGGCGCTGCCACGCGGCGCGACGTTTCAAGCGCCCGACGCGAAAAGGCGATCAGCCCAGGCGTCATCGGCTCGATCGTCGCGCCGGCGCCGAACATCACAGTATCATAGGGTGTCTCGTCGAAGGCCTTCGTGAGCACGCCGAAGCCGGCGGACGACTTGACCTCGCCGCCCGTCTCTGAAAGCAGCTCGATCTCGTAAGCGGGTTCGCCAAGCGCGGAGTTCGCCATCTCGAAGGCGGTTACCGCCGCAAAACCCATGAGCTGGAATCTTGGAAAGACGACAAAGCCGATCCTATGCATGGGCACCTTCCTCACTGAAATTTTCCGCAGGTACGATATTCCCGCTTGAGAGAAACCGCCACGGGGACTTCCCCGACCCGGCACATGAAGCGCGTCACGAGACACGCTTCATGTCTTCGTTCTTATGCAGGTTGGGCGGCTGCGTTCTCTCAAGGAGCTTCTCTCTGAGAAATCCCGACCGGGCCGGGCAGTGGCGGCGGACGGCCTAACCCTCCTCGGCGGTTGAGTTATTGCCGGTATGTGTCGATGCGGTTTGGAAGATCGTTCGCGCCTTAGCCCACCGCAGCGCGGTAGCGAGCCGCCGGCACCCTGAGGGATAGGTTCGGCATGAGCTTCTGCCGCGCCGCTTCATAGGCCTCCCAATCGGCAGCATCCGGCAGCGACGGAATGGTGATCCGTTCGCCGAGCTCGAAGCCGGCGAGCGCGGCGTCCACCATGTCCTCGGCGGGCATGACGATGTCACTCGGCACATGCTCCAGAGGAGTCCCCGCAACGCTCCAGAAGTCGGTGGCCGTGGCGCCCGGGAGCACTGCTTGAATGCGGATATTCTTGTCGGCGAGTTCTTTCTGGAGCGACAGCGTAAAGGCGAGGACGAAAGCCTTGCTGCCGCCGTAGACGCCGTTCAGTACCTCCGGCGCGATACCGACGATCGAAGCGATGTTGACGATCGCACCGCTATCGCGCGCCACGAAGCCGGGGACCGCCGCGTAGGTCAACCGGGTCAGAGCGTTGACGTTCAGAGCGATCATCTGCTCCATCTTGTCAACATCGGACGCGAGCAGCGGTCCCGTTGCACCGATGCCGGCATTGTTGACCAGCAGGGTGATGCTGGCGTCGGTCTTCAGTATCTGCTCGACTCGACCGAGATCGGGCTTATCGCCGAGGTCCGCCGCGACGACCTCGATGGCGCGACCGGTCTCGTCGGTCAAGCGCTCGGCCAGTTCATTGAGGCGGGACTGGTTGCGGGCGACCAGGATCAGATCGTATCCCCTGCGCGCCAGACGATCGGCATAGATCGCCCCGATACCGGAGGAAGCGCCGGTAATCAGCGCGGTACCATTCGAGTGCTGGGTCATCATGGGCTCCGTTGGTTTGAGTTTGGAGCCTTGATAGTAAGACGAAAGGGCCATGTCTCATATGTCGTATATCCGTCGATTTAGGACACCCGCTTCGCTGATGTCGGCGAGTACTCATTTGAGCACGCCATCTCCCACATGGGCGTGTCCGGTCTCGTCGTCGCCTGCGCCGGACCTTCATCGGGCGAAGCCATTGGTCCGCCGATGAGCGCCGCAATCGCCGACGGCTCCCGGGGATCGGTGTCCCAGGCGCACGGCGCGACCGCGAGCGCCATGATGGCGATGGCCATCGCAAAAATCCGCATTTGAACTCTCCTGTTTGCTTATGGAGTGACGCTCATCCGAAAGTGAAAGCAAAGGCTTCGACGCCGGGATCGAGGAAGCGAATCTCGAACGTCCGCTCCCGCACTTCTCCCGACTGGCGCACGAGCTGGTAGAGGCGCGTGTCCGTCACCGTTCCGTTGCCGTCGGGGTCAATGTCCGAACCATGATCCGGACCCGGTGCAACGCCGTCGACCAGCACTTGGAAGCGAACTTTCCTGCCGCTCGCCCCTGGTCCGAGGACGAGGTGCAGGTCGCGCGCGCTGAACCTGTAGGTAACCGCTCCTCCCGATCGATTGAGCGTCGCCTGTTCGGCTCCGACCGTCCAGTTACCGGCGAGGCGCCATTGATTGAGACCCGGCTTTCCGGCGGTATAGTCGCGCGCCTCATCGGCCGCGGCGCCTTCCGGCGACGCGAAATTTCCGGCTCGCATGTAGCCGAGATAATCCTCGCCGGACTGGAGGTTGGCGATATCGGGCGCGACTTCGGCGCCTTTCGCGGCCGGCCTCACAGGAGCGCCGTTACCCCCGCGGCTGCCTGCCGCTTCCGCCAGCAGTTCCTGGATAACGCGCTCCGACTGCTCGTAATCACCCTCGCCGAAGTGATGGTGCCTGATCCGTCCTGCGGCATCGATGAAATAGTGCGCGGGCCAGTAGCTGTTGCCGAAGGCGCGCCAGATCGCGAACTCGTTGTCGATCGCGACGGGATAGCCGATCTCAAAATCCCGGACTGCTCGCTTGACGTTGTCGAAACGCCGTTCAAAGGCAAATTCGGGTGCATGCACGCCGATCACCACCAGGCCCTGATCCCGGTACTTCTCCGCCCAGGCGCGAACATAGGGGATCGTCCGAATACAATTGATGCAGGAATAGGTCCAGAAGTCGACGAGCACGACCTTGCCGCGCAGCTGCTCGACGCTGAGCGGCTCGGAATTCAGCCACTCGACCGCGCCGTCCAGCGACGGCAAGGTGCCCTCCACCGGCAAATTGCTTCGATATGCCCGCTGCTGACCGTTGACGGCCGGTGCGGCAGGATGGTTCGCCGCCGCTTCCGGGGGCTTGCCGCGCAGCCGATCGAGGAGCGACTGCTCGATACTCGTGGTGCCCGCAAAGGAGAGGCGCGCCAGCACCCCCGTATCGAGGTCGAGTGCGATTGCAATTACACCGGCGAGCACTGCAATGCCGAGGCCCTGCCGGAAACGCTCGCCGAGACCGAGCGATCGCTTCATGGCGGCGAACACCCTTCTGCCGGCGAGCACCGCCAGCGCCAGCGAGGTGGCCGCTCCCGCGGCATAGGCCGTCAGCAGAAGCGTCGTCCCCATATTGGCGCCATGAAGGGCGGCGCCGGTCAGGACTAGCCCGAGAACCGGACCGGCGCAGGGCGCCCAAAGAAGCCCGGTTGCGACACCAAGGAGAAGGGAGGCTCCGATACTCGTTTTTTGCCCGGCCGCCCATTGTGAGAGGCGAGCGCCAAGGGCGACTGCCGGGCGGGTAACAACGGCCGCGGCCCGCGGAGAGAGCAGTATCACGCCAAACACCGCGAGCACTGCGATTGCCGCATATCGGCCTGCCTCATTCGCCTGCACCGCCCAGTCGCCGCCGACCGCGGCAAGCGTCGCCACGCCCGCGAATGTCACGACCTTGCCGATGAGCATGGGAACAATACTCCTGGCGAACGGCTGACCGGCTCGAGAAAACACGAAAGGCAGGACGGGAAGGATGCAGGGGCTGACTATGGTCAGCACACCTGCAAGATAAGCTATCGTGAAAAGGATCATCGTCGTCCCTCTGCAGTGGACCGACGCATTTTTTGGCGTCGGTCGCGCTTCAGTCGTGCTGCATGGAACCAGAGCGAAGTATCCGGCTTGTGTTCTCGCCCAAGCGGATCTGTATCAAAGTGCAGGAGGCGCTTTGAAACCTCCTGCTGCCTGTACGAATTGGCGCCGCCGAGCCAGGCCGCACCACCGGGAACTACTGCAGAAGCTTGAGTAGCTCCTTGGCCGCCGACGTCGACGAAGACGGATTCTGTCCGGTGATCAGCCGGCCGTCAACGACCGTGAAATCCGCCCAATCGGCGGCCTTTCAAAGCGGCCGCCCAGACGCTTCAACTCGTCCTCGACGAGGAACGGCACGACCTCAGTCAGCTCTACCGCTTCCTCTTCGGAATTGGTGACGCCGGTGACGCGCTTTCCCTTGACGATGGGCTCTCCCTGATAGGTTACCCGGTGCAGGACGGCCGGGCCGTGGCAGACGGCCGCGACCGGCTTGCCGGCGTTGTAGAAATCTTCGATCAGGACGATCGAGTTCTCGTCGGCGAGGTCCCACATCGGGCCGTGACCACCCGGATAGAAGATCGCGTCGAGGCCACCCATCTTGACCTCGGCGAGCCGCAGCGTGTTGGCCAATTCCTCCTGAGCGGCGGGGTCTTTTCGACGACGTCGAGGACAGTAATGTCCGCCGCAGGGCGTGCCGGCGCAAAAGACGCGCTGGTGTCGGCGGGTGAGGAAGCAGTTTACTATCATACCCGCCTGAGCGGGGCATCCAACAGCCGGGCGAAGGAGCGACTCGGCTCCGCGCCACGGCCGCTCCTGTGAAGGGAGGCCGGACGCATTGCCCGCCAATGGAGGACGCCGCCCGTGCAAATCGGCCAACGTTGTCGGACTTGAACGGAGATAGGACAATGACCTACGCAAAGACTGACGACGCGGTCAGGAAGCTTACGCCCGAGCAGTATCGGGTGACACAGCAGAACGGCACCGAACGCCCCTTCACAGGGGAGTATCATGACAACAAAAGACCGGGGATCTATGTCGACGTCGTTTCCGGCGAACCGCTGTTCGCCTCGGCCGACAAGTTCGATTCCGGCTGCGGCTGGCCGAGCTTCACCAAGCCGATCGTACCGGCAAACATCAATGAATTGCGGGACGATTCGCATGGTATGATCCGCACCGAGGTGCGCTCCGCGCATGGCGACAGTCACCTTGGCCATGTATTTCCCGACGGCCCTCAGGATCGGGGCGGCTTACGTTACTGCATCAATTCCGCGGCACTGCGCTTCATTCCGCGCGACGAAATGGAGGTCGAGGGCTACGGAGCGTATATCAACCAGGTAGAGGATATCTAAAATGACCGAGAGAGCTGTTTTGGCTGGTGGCTGCTTCTGGGGGATGCAGGACTTGATCCGCAAGCTCCCCGGGGTCGTTTCGACCCGCGTAGGCTACACCGGCGGCGATGTGCCGAACGCGACCTACCGCAATCACGGTACCCATGCGGAGAGCATCGAAATCGTCTTCGATCCCGAGACGATCAGCTACAGGCGGATTCTGGAGTTCTTCTTCCAGGTCCACGATCCGACCACGAGAAACCGACAGGGCAACGACATCGGCAGTTCCTACCGGTCGGCGATCTACTATGTCGACGACGAGCAGAAGCGGATAGCCGAGGACACCATCGCAGACGTCGACGCTTCGGGCCTGTGGCCGGGCAAGGTGGTAACCGAAGTCGAGCCGGTGGGGGACTTCTGGCAAGCGGAGCCGGAACACCAGGATTACCTGGAGCGCTACCCCAACGGCTACACCTGCCATTTCCCGCGCTCCAACTGGGTGCTGCCCCGGCGGTCGGCGGCCGAATAGCCGGTCCACTGTCTCGGGCCGCGGAATTCCGGCGCGCCCCAGTAATTGCGAACCGCCCGGCGGAGACGCTGGGCGGACGGAAGGAACATCCCCGCGCTCGTTGGTCGCCATTGCCGATGTAGAATATCATTCCTGATAGCGAAGGAGCGTCCTATGGCTTTCAATACGCAACGGCTTCAATTCGCCGGCCATTCCGGCGCAACCCTGGCAGCCCGACTCGACCTACCAAACGGGCCTTTACGCGCCTACGCACTCTTTGCCCATTGCTTCACCTGTTCCAAGGATCTGGCGGCAGCGCGCCGCATTGCAGCGGAGCTTGCACGCGAGGGTATCGCTGTCCTGCGTTTTGATTTCACGGGGCTAGGGTCGAGTGAAGGCGAATTCGCCTCGACGAATTTCTCGTCCAATGTCGCCGACCTGATTTCGGCGGCCGATTATCTCCGTCAACACTATCAGGCACCGTCGTTGCTGATCGGCCACTCGCTCGGCGGCGCAGCGGTCCTGGCCGTCGCGAAGGACATTCCTGAAGTGCGCGCCGTCGCCACGATCGGCGCGCCGGCCGATGTGGGCCATGTGTTGAACAACTTCGGAACAAGCCTTGAGGAGATCGAAACGAGCGGTGCCGCCGAAGTCGATCTTGCCGGACGGAAGTTCCTTGTGAGGAGACACTTTGTCGAGGACGCCCGCTTACAGCGCATCAAAGACGCGGTTGCGAGCCTGAAAAAGCCGCTCCTCATCCTTCACGCGCCGCTGGACCAGACGGTCGGAATCGAGAATGCCACCGAAATCTTCCACGCAGCCAAACATCCCAAAAGCTTTGTTTCGCTCGACAAGGCCGACCACCTGCTTACTGACCCTGAGGACGCAGCCTTCGCAGGGCGGATCATTTCGGGATGGTTGACGCGTTATCTCGCCGCCGACGCGCCGCAGGGGACGGCGCCGATCGAACACGTCCGCATCATGGAAACGGGTGAAGGCAAGTTTCAGAACGCGGTTCAGGCTGGCGGCCATCGGCTTTTCGCGGATGAACCCGAAAACATGGGCGGGCTCGATTCCGGACCGTCACCCTATGACTTCCTGTCGATCGCACTTGGCGCCTGCACCTCGATGACGCTGCGGCTGTATGCCGATCACAAGAAGCTGACGCTCGGGCGCATCGGCGTTGACGTCTCACACGCGAGGATCCATGCCAAGGATTGCGAGGAGTGCACCGAATCGGAACGCAGCGGCGGCACCCGGATCGACCGCTTCGAGCGCGTCATTACCGTTTATGGCGAGGTCTCCGAAGACCTTCGCGAGAAGATTGCCGAAATTGCGGGCAAGTGCCCGGTCCATCGCACGCTCGAAGCTGTGGCGAAGGTAAGAACCGTCGTGAAACCACATCCCAAGTAACAGGACGATAGCCGCAATGTCGATGGCTTTTGCTCAGCGAGCTACTCTCCACCTTCCGCCTTCCGAAGTCAGCGCAGCTTCGCCTTCAGCGACGGATCGGGAAAGCAGGTCGGCTTTAGGCCGTTCTTCGCCTGCCAGTCGCCGAGCGAGCGGCGGCTCTTGTAGCCCGGCAAGCCGTCGACCTTGCCGACATCGTAGCCGGTCGCGACCAGTGCCTTCTGCATGCCGAGCACGTCTGAACGCAGCATCTTGCCGACATCGCCCCATTCGCCGCGAAAGGCGCCGCCGCCCGAGGCGATGCGGTCGGCAAGGTTGCCGATGAACAGCGCGTAAAGGTCGGAATTGTTGTATTCCTTGATCACGTAGAAATTAGGCGTGACCACGAAGCCTGGCCCATGCGTGCCGGCCGGCACCAGCATCATGCCCGAAGCGGATCGTTCGGCGGGTGGAAAGGCCTTGCCCGAGATGCGGGTGATCCCCATGCTAGCCCAATCGGCGATCGGCCGCGCCAGATCCGGTCCCTCCTGGGCGCAGGAAACGCCGCCCGGGATCGACACTTCGAAGCCCCAGTCACGGCCGCCCTGCCAGCCTTTCTTAGAAAGATAATTGGCGATCGAGGCAAGGCTGTCGGGCACCGAATTCCAGATGTCGCGGCGTCCATCGCCATCGAAGTCCACCGCATATTTCAGGAAGCTCGAGGGCAGGAATTGCGGCTGGCCCATGGCGCCCGCCCAGGAGCCGCGCATTTCACTTTCCTTGACGTCGTCGCTCTGCAGGATGGTGAGGGCGGCGATCAGTTCGCGCCGGAACAGCTCCGGCCGCGTCGACATGAAGGCCTTGGTCGCCAGCACGTCCATGATCGGATGTGGGATCTTCGCCCGGCCGAAGCCGGACTCCCGTCCCCAGATGGCAAGCACGACCGGCCCCGGAACGCCGTAGGTCCGCTCGATCCGCTTCAGCGTCGATTGATGAGCGGAGGCGAGGCTCCGGCCCGTCGCCGCCAGCCCCTGCAGCCGCCTTTCGGAGAAATAGGACCCGGGCGAGGAAAACTCGGCCTGGCTCTGCTTGCGCTCCTTCGCCTTCGGGAAGCCGGGCGGCGCCAGGTCGGGCAGGTCCCAATCGAGCTTCACATCCGCAAAGGCCGCCTTGAAGGCCGCGGCAGAAATGCCGGCCTGTCTCGCCTCCGGCCAGAGATCATTCTGCAGCCATTGCCGGAATTGCGTTTCCACGCCGGCCTTGGTGGCGGCGTGAGCGGGAAGGTGCAGAGCGAGGAGCGCGGTGACTGTTGCGAGCAGGCACGCGCGGCGCACCCCCGCACAAAGACCGGTAAACCACGAGGCAACACGAGACTTCAAACGCATCGGCATCCCTTCAGATTGTCGTACGCGCCCTAAGCGCGGCCGTCAGCGTGCCTTCGTCGAGATAGTCGAGCTCGCCGCCGACCGGAACGCCATGGGCGAGGCGGGTGATCTTCACTTCCATGCCTTCGAGCTGGTCGGTGATGTAGTGGGCGGTCGTCTGGCCTTCGACGGTCGCGTTGACCGCGATGACCAGCTCGCGCACCCCGCCCTTGGCGACGCGATCCACCAGGCCCTTGATGTTCAGGTCGTCCGGGCCGATGCCGTCGAGCGGCGACAGCGTGCCGCCGAGCACGTGGTAGGCGGCATTCAGCGCCGCGGCGCGCTCCAGGGCCCACAGATCGGCGACGTCCTCGACGACGATGATCACCGACTGATCGCGCCGCTCGTCGGTGCAGACGGTGCAGGGATCGATCGTATCGACATTGCCGCAGCAGGAGCAGATCTTGACCTTGCGGTGCGCCTCGCCCATCGCCTCGGCAAGCGGCCCGAGCAACTGCTCCTTCTTCTTGACGAGATGCAGCGCCGCGCGCCGCGCGGAACGGGGCCCAAGGCCCGGCACCTTCGCCAGGAGCTGGATGAGCTTTTCGATTTCGGGACCGGTGACTCGCTTTGCCATGGCCGGCTTTTAGCGCATCTCACCGACAAACGGAATCGGTTTGACGGCGATCACCGCGTGGCGATTGCGACGGCCGCGCCAGCCATCGTGCCCGCACTGGCGCGGTTGACGATCCGGACCGCGCGGCGGCTCTTCAGGAACTGGCGCGCCTTGGCCGCCATCATCACCCAGGCGAGATCGATGACGACGAGCACCACGACCATGGTGGCGACAAGTTCCGTCCAGCCAAGGAAGGTCACCGAGCCGAGATCGACGATCGACGGCAGCAGTGCCACGTAGAACATCATGATCTTGGGATTGCCGAGCGTAATCGTCAGGCCGGCAAGAAACATCTTCGATGCCGATCTTGCTTCCGGCAGGCTGTCGCTCGGCAATGCCGGTTCGGCCGACCACATCTTCCAGGCCAGGAAGAGAAGATAGAGAACGCCCGCCCATTTGATGGCGACGAACATCCAATGAAAGGTCTCGGCGATCGCCGCCAAGCCGGCAACGGCGAAGGAGAGCCAGATCGCCTCGCCGACCCACATGGCCGCCAGGAAGGGAAGCACATCGCGCGCGCCCTTGGCGAGTACGCGGGCGACGAGCGCGGCGATGCTCGGTCCCGGCGAACCGGCAGCAATCAACAGCGCGCCGGCAAAGACGAGCAGCGACGCAAGCGACATGGCATTCTCCTCCCCAATAAGCTGAGCTGCAAAGTAGCACGATTTGCGTTCTCGCCAGCAGGAGCCGGTTCAAGCGCTCCAGAGGCCGATCAGAACGGCAGCTTCATGCCCGGCGGGATCGGCAGGCCGGCGGTCAGTTCGCGGGTCTTTTCCGCCTGCATGGCCTCGGCCTTGTCCTTGGCCTCCTTGTGGGCGGCGACGATCAGGTCTTCGAGGATCTCGACATCGTCCTCCTTGAAGAGCGACGGGTCGATCTTCAGGCTCTTCATGTGGCCCTTGCCGTCGAGCCGGACGGTGACGAGGCCGCCGCCGGACATGCCGTCGACTTCGAGTGCGGCGATCTCCGCCTGCAGCTTCTCCATCTTGGCCTGCATTTCCTTGACCTTGCCCATCATGCCGATGATGTCGCGCATCGTCGTCTCCTGTCCTTTGGTATGACTGCCTGAATTCAAAGCGCTGCTTCCACGCTGAGCGTTACTCGATGTCGTCGCCGGGGACGATATCGCCGTCTTCGGATTCGGCCGCAGCCGGAGCGAGGTTTTCGATCTCCTCCGCCGCGGCGCGAATGCGCACGTCGGTAATTCTCGCACCCGGAAAGCGCGCCAGGATCGCTGCGACGTCCGGATCCTGGCGGGCGTCGTTGACGCGCTGTTCCTGGGCCCGCTGTTCGGCCTCGACAAGCGTCGGCTCGCCCGGCTCGCGGCTGTAGCTGACGACCCAGTGGATGCCGGTCCATTCCTTGAGCTTGACGGCCAGTTCATTGAGCAGCGTCTTCGGCGCATCGTCGGGAAGATTGACGTCGAGCCTGCCGGGCTCGATATGCACGAGCCGCAGGAAACCGCGCACCAAGGTCTTCAACTTGATGTCACGATTCTTCGCACAGAGATCGGCGATGTCGCTCACCGAATTGACTGGGACCTTTGGCTCCGCCTTGGCGGCAGCTGCCGGTGCCGGTCCGTCCTCGATGCGCCCAACGCCGACGGGTTGGGCCGCAACGTCTGGAACGGCGCGCAGCATGGTCGCGCCGTTCCCGGACGGGCGCTGGACAGGCGCTGCCTCGATGGAGCGGGCCTGAACCGGCTGGCCGGCCTGGAATTGGGGACTGCCGCCACTGCGGGCCGGCGCCGGGCGCCCGTCGGCAGGCTCGCCGCCCGAAAGCTCCATAAGGCGCCGCGCGGCGTCTTCCGGCGAAGGAAGGTGGGCGGCATGGGCGAGCCTGATCAGCACCATCTCGGCGGCCCCCGCCGGCCGCGCCGAGCTTTCCGCCTCGGGAATGCCCTTGAGGAGCATCTGCCAGATGCGCGACAGGGTGGTGACCGCAACACTGCCGGCGAATTCGGCGCCGCGCCGGCGCTCGATCTCGCTCAAGGACTGATCATTGGCCGCCTCGGGCACATATTTCATGCGCGTCACCAGATGGGTGAAATCGGCGAGGTCGGTCAAGACAACGGTCGGATTGGCGCCAGCTTCGTATTGGGCGGCGAATTCGCCGAGGGCTGCCGCCGCGTCGCCCTTGATGACATGCTCGAAGAGGTCGACGATGCGGGCCCGGTCGGCGAGACCGAGCATCGAACGCACCGTTTCCATCTCGACCGAGCCGCCGCCATGGGCGATCGCCTGGTCGAGCAGCGACAGGCCGTCGCGTGCCGACCCTTCCGCGGCGCGCGCCACCATGGCAAGCGCTTCCGGCTCGAAGGGAACGGCCTCCTTGCTCAGGATGATGGAGAACAGCCCGACCAGATCGGAGGCGCTGATGCGCCTCAAGTCGAAGCGCTGGCAGCGCGACAGGACGGTGATCGGAACCTTGCGGATCTCGGTGGTGGCGAAGATGAACTTCACATGCTCAGGCGGCTCCTCGAGCGTCTTCAGCAGGCCGTTGAAGGCCTGGGTCGAGAGCATGTGCACTTCATCGATGATGTAGACCTTGTAGCGCGCCGAAACAGGCCTGTAGCGCACCTGCTCGATGATCTCGCGGATGTCATCGATGCCGGTGTGGGAGGCGGCGTCCATCTCGATAACGTCGACATGCCGGCCGTCCATGATCGCCTGGCAATGCTCGCCCGGCACGCGCAGGTCGATGGTCGGCTTGTCGATCTCGGCGGTCTTGTAGTTCAGCGCCCGCGCCAGGATGCGCGCCGTCGTCGTCTTGCCGACGCCGCGCACGCCGGTCAGCATATAGGCCTGGGCGATGCGGCCGGTCTCGAAAGCGTTGGTGAGCGTGCGCACCATCGGCTCCTGGCCGACCATCAGATCGGAGAAATCCTTGGGGCGGTATTTGCGCGCCAGAACGCGGTAGGCGGCCGGTTTCTCGACGGGTGAAACTGGGGATGAAATGGGCGCTTCGTCGCTCATCGACCCTGCCGCTGTTCGAACTCTTGTCCCGACAGGACGGAGAAGGTGGGAGGCTGGCACGATGACCCGTGCCGGGGCTCGTTAGGGCTGCTTCCTTCCGGACCTGACCCGGTTGGCGAGTGGCTCGTCCACCACCAACCTCCCGGCTTCCATATCGGCAATATCTGAAGCAAATGCAAGCCAAGCCGCCAAAAAACTGCTATCGATATGCAATACAAGGCGAATCCGCTTGGTCCCGAGGAGATTTTCTTGACCGGTTTCACGCTCGACGAGCGCCTTCAGCGCGATGGCATCCCGATCGCCCCGATCGGCCTCTGCCAGATGCGCCTGATGAACGACCGCCGCTGGCCGTGGCTGATCCTCATTCCGCAGCGGGCCGACGTCTCCGAGGTCTTCCACCTGTCGCCGCTCGATCAGGCGATGCTGACCTTCGAGACCAACATGGTGGCGACCGCGCTGAAGAAGGTCGCCGGAGCGGAGAAGATCAACATCGGCGCGCTCGGCAACGTCGTCCGGCAGCTTCATGTACATGTCATTGCCCGCCGCCAGGGCGATCCGAACTGGCCGGGTCCGGTCTGGGGCTTCGGCAAGGCCGAGCCGTGGCCGGAAGGGGAGCATCAGGCATTTGCAGAACGTATACTGGAAAATCTCTGAACATGACGAAAACGATCTTCGATCTTCACAGCCCCCATCCGGAGCCGAGCACATTCGTCGCCTTTGCGGAAAACCATCTTGATCGGCAATCGGAGCACCGCGCCGACGATTGCGTCGAGAAGGCGCTCGAACATCCGGGCGCGCATTTCCTCGCCTTTTCCGGCGCGAAGCTGATCGTCAAGCACGACGAGAAGATCATCGACCCGCTGTTCGCAGCCTATGAGCTTGCAGGTCTCGAACCGACGATCGACGAGGCGGTCCTGCTCGGCTACCTGCCGAACGGCGAGCCGCGGCTTGCCGTGCCGTCCGGCCTGACGGAGGAGACCGTGCCGGAGCCGTTCAAGATCGCCGATGCGCGCATGCTCTACCGGCAGCAGATGCTGCCGGAGGAACTGCTCGGCCAATTCGCCCAAGGGTCGAGCCTGATCACCTGGAACGCCAACAACCGCTTCTGCGGCCGGTGCGGCGGGCCTATGGACGGTGCTGCCGGGGGGTACCGGCGCATCTGCACGGCCTGCGGCCACATGGTCTTTCCGCGCACGGATCCGGTCGTCATCATGCTGACGGTCGATATCGAGCGCGACCTCTGCCTGCTTGGCCGCAGCCCGCATTTCGCGCCCGGCATGTATTCCTGCCTTGCCGGTTTCGTCGAGCCGGGCGAGACAATCGAGAACGCCGTGCGCCGGGAGACCCAGGAGGAATCGGGCATCCGCATCGGCCGGGTGCGCTATCACGCCTCCCAGCCCTGGCCGCTGCCGCACTCGCTGATGATCGGCTGCTTTGCCGAGGCGCGATCGACCGTCATCAAGCGTGACGAGCAGGAGCTTGAGGACGTGCGGTGGTTCACCCGGGCAGAGACGGAAGCGATGCTTGAGCGCTCGACCGGAGTGGCCAGCACGCCGGACGAGCATATACCGCCGCCGAAGGGCGCAATCGCCCACCAGCTCATGCGCGACTGGCTGGCCTGGCCGGAGCGAAGCTGAGCGCGAAGGAGCAGAACCGGTGTCGCGCTCGGAACGGCTGATCGATCTCATTCAGGTGCTGAGACGCCACCGCCGGCCGGTGAGCGGCCGACATCTCGCCGAGGAGACCGGAGTCAGCCTCCGCACCCTCTACCGCGATATTGCCAGCCTGCAGGCCCAAGGCGCCGAGATCGAGGGAGAAGCCGGCATCGGCTACGTCCTCAAGCCCGGCTTCCTGCTGCCGCCAATGATGTTTTCCGAGGAAGAGATCGAGGCGCTGGTGCTCGGTTCGCGCTGGGTGGCGAATCGCGGCGATAAAAGACTCGCGGCAGCAGCCGCCGACGCGTTGGCGAAGATCGGCTCGGTGCTGCCGGCGGAGCTCAAGGAGAAGCTCGACAGTTTGACACTGCTCGTGGGATCGCGCCAAACCATCGCCGAGCGGATCGACCTCGGCCTCTTGCGCAAGGCCATCCGCAGCGAACACAAGCTCGAGCTCTGCTATCTCGACAATGATGGCCGCGACAGCCGCCGCACGGTCTGGCCTTTCGCGCTCGGCTTTTTCGAGGAGGTGCGGGTGCTGGCCGCCTGGTGCGAGCTGCGGCAGGATTTCCGCCATTTCCGGACCGACCGGATCGCAGAAGCGGCAATGCTCGACAATCGCTACCCGCGCCGACGCCAAGCCCTGCTCAAGGACTGGCGCGCCACGCATGGCGTCCACTCCGTCGGGGCCTGAACGACAGAGGAGTTGCCTTTCCGCTACGAGTAGACTGCTGACAAAAACTGACAGCATGCATCAGTAGCTTGAGGGTCCCGAAACAAGGAGACCCATCATGGCAAAAGCCAATCTCATCGTCCTTTATGTAACGGAGCCACTGGCTAGCGTCGAATTCTATCGCAAGCTGCTCGGTAAGGAACCGTTGGTCAGCTTCCCGACCTTCTCCTCCTTCGAGCTTCAGAACGGGTTCGTTCTCGGATTGTGGGCAACAGCAGGCGTACAGCCCGGACCGGTCGGTGAAGGCAGCCGCGCCGAACTCGCATTCATGGTGGAAGGGGAAGAAGCGGTTCGCGCGCATTACGAGGAATGGCGGGCGATGGGCCTGCCGATTGCGCAGGAACTGACGAAGATGGATTTCGGACCGACATTCGTCGCCCTCGATCCGGACGGGCATCGCCTTCGTGTCTGCCTTTTCGACGACTAAGGCCTAGCGAAGGTCTCGCTCACACCCCGCGGGCATCGCCGGCGGGGTGTGGAAGACTTACTGCCGCACGCTCCACTGCAATGCAAAGTGCTACAGCGACCTTTGCGCGTCTGGTGACGCGCGACGCTGTAGGACGCGGGGCCATTCTTTAATCAGCGGCCGTAAACGGCTGCTTGAATCTGGGATCGGGAAAGACCGATGTCGCTCAGCGCGTGATCGTCCAGAGCATTCAGCTCGCGTACCGCGCGGCGCAACTTTGCATATTCCACGATCTTCTGACGGATCTTCATTATTTGACACTCCATTTTCTTGACAAAGGCCAAATAGGCATTTGCCTAAGATTTAAGTAGTTCCATGATTGCAAATTAGGCATGCACCAGACGCGTAGCCGGTTAACGAAGTTCGCCACGTTTCCGAGCTGCGTCGGCGCGTCGTGACATCATCCCCACCCTCCGTCATCCTCGGGCTTGACCCGAGCCCGTCATCCTCGGGCTTGACCCGAGGATCCAATCGCAAGCACCGGTGCTGACGGCGATACTGGCCGACCTGGTCTGGATCCTCGGGTCAAGCCCGAGCATGACGGAGGGGCGGAGAACCGTGCTGAGAAGGGCGCCGTAAGCAGGCTCGTCCTCAGAGCACACCGCGCATCGGGTGCGCCTTGTACGTGCCGAGAATGCGGACGTTTTCCGAGAAGAAGCGCAGCTCGTCCATGGCGTGGCGAACCCCCTCGTCGTCCGGATGGCCCTCGATATCGGCATAGAACTGCGTCGCCACGAACTTGCCGCCAAGCTGATAGCTTTCGAGCTTCGTCATGTTGATGCCGTTGGTGGCAAAGCCGCCCATCGCCTTGTAGAGGGCGGCCGGAATGTTGCGCACGTTGAAGACAAAGGTGGTGATGATCAGCTCGTCGTTCGACTTGCGCGTTGTCCGCTGCTCCTCGCGCGACAGCACGACGAAGCGGGTGACGTTGCTGTCGGTATCCTCGACGTTCTCGGCGATGATCTCCAGCCCGTAGAGGTCGGCGGCAAGGCGTGGGGCAAGCGCAGCCATCGAGCGGTCGCCTGTTTCCGAGACGAGCTTGGCGGCACCGGCCGTGTCGCCCGCGACGATCGGCTTCCAGCGATTGGCGCGGACGATCTTGCGGCACTGGCCGAGCGCATGGATGTGGCTGTGCACGGTGCGGATTTCATCATGCCTGACGCCCGGAAGCACCATCAGCTGGAAGCGGATCGGCATGAAATATTCGCCGACGATGTGGAGACGCGATTCGGGCAGCAGGTGATGAATGTCGGCGACGCGGCCGGCGATCGTGTTCTCGATCGGGATCATGCCGAGATCGGCCTCGCCGTTCTCGACCGCAAGAAAGGCGTCCTCGAAGGTCTGGCAGGGCAAAGGCTCCATGGACGGGAACATGTCGCGGCAAGCCATGTCGGAATTGGCGCCGAAGTCGCCCTGGAAGGAAATCCTGTTGGTCTTGGCGGTCACTTTGGTTCCCCTTTCAGGCCGAGAGTATGCGGCGGGCTTTTTCCAGGTCGGCCGGCGTGTCGACGCCTAGCGGCACGGAATTGGCGATCTCGACATCGATGCGCATGCCGGCTTCGAGCGCCCGCAACTGCTCGAGCGATTCGCGCCTTTCGAGCGTCGAAGGCTTCAGCGACACGAAAGTCTCGAGTGCCCTGCGCCGGTAGGCGTAAAGGCCGATATGGTGGTAGAGCGGCCCCGCGCCATAGGGTGCCGTCGCGCGGGTGAAATAGAGGGCGCGCAGCCGGCTCTCGGAAAGCGGCGAACCGACGACCTTGACGACGTTCGGATTGGTCTTTTCGTGCTCGTCGGTGATCTCCACCGTCAGGGTGGCGATGTCGGTCGTCGCGTTTTCGAGCGGCCTCAGCGCTGCGCGGATCGGACCGGGCTCGATGGTCGGCAGGTCGCCCTGGACATTGATGACGATCTCGGCCTCACCGTTTGGATCGGCCTTCGTGAGCGCCTCGTAGATCCGGTCGGACCCGGACTGGTGATCGACGCGCGTCATGATCGCCTCGAAACCGGCGTCGCTCACCGCCTCGAAGACCTCTCTATGATCGACGGCGACGACGATTCGGCCGACATCGGCTTCCGCGGCGCGTTTGGCGACCTGGACGATCATCGGCAGGCCGCAGATGTCGGCGAGCGGCTTGCCCGGCAGGCGTGTCGAGGCCATGCGCGCTGGAATGAGCACGAGGGCTTTGCCCGAAAGTTCACGATTCATCATCTTGCCTTCAAAAGCCCTGCAGAAAGTGTCAAAAGGTCTCACTTCGGGGCCGATAATCTCTGTTGCAACGCAGAGCCAAAAGACATAGGTTCCGCGCGATTTCAAGATGGGCCGGCTTTTTGTTTGCGCCGGTGGCAAAGGGAGCGTTTGCAGATGAATCCATATGTGAACATGGGTGTGGGTGCCTTGTTGGGCACGGTCTTCGTGCTGATGACCGTGTCCATTGCGTCTGAAGGCATTTTCCATTCCGAAGCTCCCGAGAAGGAAGGTTTCGCAATCGTCGCCGAGGAACCGACTGCCGAAGGCGGTGCGGCTGGCGGCGAAGAAGCCAAGCCGGAGCCGATCGGCCCGCTGCTCGCCAAGGCCGATGCTGCTGCCGGCCAAGCCGTGTTCAAAAAATGCGCAAGCTGTCACACCTCAGAGAAGGGCGGAGCGAACAAGGTCGGCCCCAATCTCTGGAGCGTCATCAACCGTCCGGTCGCCTCGCATGAGGGCTTCGCCTACTCCGCCGGCATGAAGACCTTTTCGGAAGGCGGCAAGATCGTCTGGGACTACGACCACCTGAGCTACTTCCTCGAGGCGCCGAAGAAGCACGTGCCGGGCACCGCCATGGGCTTTGCCGGCCTCAAGAAGCCGGACGAGCGGGCCAACCTCATCGCCTGGTTGCGCGAGCAGGCGGACAGCCCGGCACCGCTGCCGACGGCGGACGCAACCGGCGCCACAGAAGCAGCACCGGCTGCGGCCCCTGCCGAAGGCGGTCAGGCGCCGGCTCCTGCCGAAGGTGGTCAGGCGGCCGCCCCGGCCCCCGCTCCGGCAAACTGAGCGCTCGATATTTCCGAGGAGAGCCCGGTCATCGACCGGGCTTTTTCTATCCGACCAGACGCGTTCCGGAGAAGCATCGGAACCTTTGCGGCGATGCCGCGCCTATCGGATTTTCCTTTGGCAATGCTAATATCTGTGCAAATGACAATGTAACCAAATGCGATCCGATCGGAGTCAAGTCCTGTCTTCATGGCGAGCGGGACGGGCCTGCTCGGAGCGAAGGAGCGGACGATAGATGACCGGCGGTGCAGAAACTTTCCTGTTCGAGACCCATCCGAACCCCATGGCAGCGGGCGAGCGCGAGGCCTTGCTGCAGAACCCGGGCTTCGGCCGCGTGCTGACCGATCACATGGCGACGATCCGCTATTCCGAGGGACGCGGCTGGCATGACGCCAGGATCGAACCGCGGAAGGCCTTGGAACTCAGCCCTTCGACGGTGGTGCTGCACTATGCGCAGGAGATCTTCGAAGGCATGAAGGCCTACTGCCTGCCGGACGGCGGTGCCACACTGTTCCGGCCTGACGCCAATGCGCGCCGTTTCACCAACTCCGCCACGCGCCTGGCAATGGCTCCCTTGCCGGAAGAACTGTTCGTCGCGTCCGTGCGCGCCCTGGTGCGGACGGATCGCGACTGGATTCCGGCGGCTGAAGGCGCCTCGCTCTATCTCCGGCCGTTCATGATCGCCACGGAAGCGATTCTCGGCGTAAAGCCGTCGTCCGACTATCTCTATTGCGTGATCGCCTCGCCGGTCGGCTCCTATTTCAAGGGCGGCGCGCCGGCAGTCACTCTCTGGGTCTCCGAGCATTACACGCGGGCGGCCCCCGGCGGCACGGGCGAGGCGAAATGCGGTGGCAACTATGCGGCAAGCCTCGCGGCACAGGCGGAAGCAAGCCGCGAAGGCTGCGACCAGGTCGTGTTCCTCGACGCCGTCGAGCGGCGCTGGATCGAGGAACTCGGTGGCATGAACGTCTTCTTCGTCTTCGCCGACGGCTCGCTGCAGACGCCGCCGCTCACCGGCACGATCCTGCCGGGCATCACCCGCGATTCGCTGATCACGCTTGCCCGCGACCTGGGCCTCACGGTGCGCGAGGAGCCCTATGCCATCGACCAGTGGCAGGCCGATGCGGAGAGCGGCAGGCTGACCGAGGCCTTCGCCTGCGGCACGGCCGCGGTGGTGACGCCGATCGGCAAGGTGAAGGGCCGCACACGCAACTTCACGATCGGCGATGGCGGGGCGGGCCCGGTCGCTGGCCAGATGAAGGCGGCGCTGCTCGACATTCAGAACGGGCGCGCGCCCGACCGGCACGGCTGGCTCGACCGGCTGTTCTGAGCAGCGGACGACCTGCGGCTCCTCATCCGGCCTGCAGGCCACCTTCTCCCCGTACACGGGGCGAAGGAGAGTCGCGGCAAGCGCCTTGCCTAAAATCCCCTGTCCCCGAAAAGCGTAGGGCGATGGGACGGATTCCGCGTCACATCAAGAGGTAAGCCCAGGCCGACACGCTGATGACGCCGAGCGCCGTTGTCAGCGTGATGGTCGAGGAAGCGAGGCCGTGGCCGACATTGAAATGGTTGGCGAGCAGCCAGGCATTGACGCCGGTCGGCACGGACGAGGTCAGGACGAGGGCGGCGGTCCAGCTGTCGCTGAGGCCAAGAAGATGGCAGGCGGCGAAGACGGCGCCCGGAAGCACGATGAGCTTCAGCATGCTGGTGACGGTGGCAAGTCCGGTATTGCCGGCAAGTCCGTATTTGTCGAGCGCCATGCCGATCGAGACGAGCGCGGCGGGCGCGGCAACCCCGGCAAGCTGATCGACGACGATCTTCGCCGGCCCGCCGAGCGGCTGGCCGAGGAGATGGAAAAGGGCGCCGAACGCGAGGCCGATCACCAGCGGATTGCGGACGAGGTTGCGGCCGACGCCCGCCAGGAGCTTGACGAGGCCCTGCCGCGGGCGGCCACTGGTCTTCTGATCGGCGCGATCCATCAGCACGGTCCCGGCGATCATCATCACCGGCAGATGCACGGAAAGCAGGATCGAGAGCGCGACGATCCCCTCTTCTCCCACCACGCGCGAAACCAGCGGCAGCCCAATGAACACCGTGTTGGCGAAGGCGGACGAGACGCCCGCCAGCACACCCATGCGCTGATCGCGGCCGAAGCCGAGGGTTGCTGCCAGATGACCGATGGTCCAGGTAACGGCGACGCCGGAGAAATAGGCGACCCAGAGCGGCCAGGGCGACCCCTCTTTGAAATCCGCCTCGGCAATGGTGCGGAACAAAAGGACCGGCACGGCCACCCGGAAGACGAAGTCGCCGAGCGCCTCGCCTACGGCCGGCTTCAGGTAGCTGAACTTCACGATCAGCCAGCCGGTCAGGATCAGCACGAAGATCGGGAGCACATTCAAGAAAACTTCGGACATGCGCGAGCCTTATCACGACGTTTCGGCTTGAACCGACCGATCGCGATCGATTCCGGAGAGCAGGTCGGGGGAGCGCGCCCGGGGCCGCGCATTTGTGATTCATGCAGATACCGACGCATAGACCCGTTTGAGCGACGGAAGCAAGGCAGCGATTGAGGGAAAGGCGCCCCAGCTGCGACCATTTGCACCCGGAACATTCAGTCGTCACAAAGCGTTGCGACCGAGGACGGGAACAACAGGAATGTCGAGCGAACATCCGACCTATTCGCACAAGGACGACGACCCGCATCTGACCGATGACGATCTGGCGCTAAAGGTCCTGCGTTTCCTTCGCTACGCAACTTTCATCGACACGAGCGACATAGACGTCATTGCCCTCGGCAACATGGTGGTCTTGTCCGGTACGGTCGCGCGCGAAGCGGATATCGCCTGTGCCGGCGAGGCAGCGGCCTCGGTCATCGGCGTCCAGAGCGTCGAGAACCGGCTGACGGCGAGGCCGGGCGAAGCGGCGGGCTGAGCAGCGGAAGACCGCGGAGGACAAGCCATGAAGGACAGCATCGAAAAGCGCATTGAACTTGCAGCTCCGATCGACAGGGTCTGGCGCGCCTTGACCGATCATGAGGCCTTCGGCGAATGGTTTCGCGTCAAGCTCGACGGCCCCTTCGTCGTCGGTCAGGTCACGACCGGCGAGATCACCTATCCCGGCCACGAAGGCGTCAAGTGGACCTCGGTGACGGAGCGGATGGAGGCGCCGCGGCTCTTTGCCTTTCGCTGGCCGCACTCCGAGGATCCGGATGCCGATTTTTCGAGCTCACCTTCGACACGTGTCGAATTCCACCTCAAACCCACGACCAAGGGTACGCATCTGACGATCACCGAAGCGGGCTTCGGCTCGCTGCCGGAGGAGCGACGCGAGGAGGCGGTCTGCAACAACGAGAAGGGATGGGAGATCCAGACCCAGAACATCAAGGCCTTTGTCGAACCCTGATTCGGCAGCGACACGTCACGATCATTGGCCCAGACTCGGCTGAGAACCCGGCGTTGACGTTCGCCGCCGCCGCGATACCTTTGCGACGAGGGAGGCCAGCGGATGTGCGGACGCGTCTACACGAGCTCCGGCGCGCCCTTCGCGCTTGCCGGCCTCTGGGACACCTGGCGCGACCCGAAGACCGACGAGGACATCCGCACCTTCTGCGTCATCACCTGCCCGGCGAACGAGATGATCGCGACGATCCACGACCGCATGCCGGTGATTCTGCAACGGGAGGATTATGAGCGCTGGCTTTCGCCGGAATCCGATCCGTCCGATCTGATGAAGCCGTTTCCGGCGGAGCTGATGACGATGTGGCCGATCGACCGAAGGGTCGGCTCGCCGAGGTATGAGGCAGCGGATATTCTTGATCCGATCGACCCCGGCGAGGAGTGAGCGCTGAGCGGCAGCGTCACAGCCACTTCTAAAACCCTGTCATCCGCGCAGGCCAGGCGCCTCCTGGCCGGTGCGCTCGACGTACTCGGTATAGCCGCCGCCATATTGTTGAATGCCGTCCGGCGTGAGTTCCAGTACCCGGTTGGACAGTGCCGACAGAAAACGGCGGTCGTGCGAAACGAACAGCATCGTGCCCTCGTAGGCGGAGAGCGCCTTGATCAGCATCTCCTTGGTATCGAGGTCGAGGTGGTTGGTCGGCTCGTCGAGGACCAGGAAATTCGGCGGGTCGAACAGCATTGCGGCCATCACCAGCCGCGCCTTCTCGCCGCCGGAGAGCACCCGGCAACGCTTCTCGACGTCGTCGCCGGAAAAGCCGAAACAGCCGGCCAGCGCTCTAAGCGGCGCCTGCCCGGCCCTGGGAAAGCGTTCCTCCAGCCATTGCAGGATGGTGCTGTCGCCGTCGAGCAGGTCCATGGCGTGCTGCGCGAAGTAGCCCAGCTTGACGCTGGCGCCGAGTGACACGTTGCCCTTGTCCGGCTGGGCAGTGCCGGTGACGAGCTTGAGCAGCGTCGACTTTCCGGCGCCGTTGATGCCCATGATGCACCAGCGTTCGCGCCGGCGCACCATGAAGTCGAGGCCGTCATAGATCGTCCGGCTGCCATAGGACTTGTGCACGTTCTTGAGGTTGACGACGTCTTCGCCGGAGCGCGGTGCCGGCAGGAAATCGAAGGCGACCGTCTGGCGGCGGCGCGGCGGCTCGACGCGGTCGATCTTATCGAGCTTCCTGACGCGGCTCTGGACCTGCGAGGCATGCGAGGCGCGGGCCTTGAAGCGCTCGATGAACTTGATTTCCTTGGCGAGCATCGCCTGCTGGCGCTCGAACTGGGCCTGCTGCTGCCGCTCGTTCAGCGCCCGCTGCTCCTCGTAGAAGCCGTAATCGCCGGAATAGCTCGTCAGCGCACCGCCGTCGATTTCGATTATCCTGGTGACGATCCGGTTCATGAACTCGCGGTCATGAGAGGTCATCAGCAGGGCGCCGTCATAGTTTTTCAAGAAATCTTCCAGCCAGATCAGGCTCTCGAGATCGAGGTGGTTGCTCGGTTCGTCGAGCAGCATCACGTCCGGGCGCATCAGCAGGATGCGGGCGAGCGCCACGCGCATCTTCCAGCCGCCCGACAGCTTGGCGACGTCGCCGTCCATCATCTCCTGGCTGAAGCTCAGCCCGGCCAGGACCTCGCGGGCACGTCCCTCCAGCGCATAGCCGTCAAGCTCCTCGTAGCGCGCCTGCACCTCGCCATAGCGATCGATGATCGCGTCCATCTCGTCCATCCGGTCGGGATCCGACATGGCCGCCTCGAGTTCGCGCAGCTCCGCCGCGACGGCGCTGACCGGACCCGCCCCTTCCATCACCTCGGCAACCGCCGACCGCCCGGCCATGTCGCCGACATCCTGGTCGAAATAGCCGATCGTCACGCCCTTCTCGACCGAAACCTGCCCCTCGTCGGGCACTTCCTCGCCGGTTATCATCCGGAAGAGCGTCGTCTTTCCCGCCCCGTTCGGGCCGACAAGCCCGATCCTCTCGCCGCGGTTCAAGGCGGCCGAGGCTTCGATGTAGAGAATGCGGTGACTGTTGGACTTGCTGATATTCTCGATACGGATCATGGGGAAGATGGCCTGGTGGGATTGCGCGCACCCCTATGCCACGGGTCGGTGCCGCTGTCACGCGATCCGCGCATCTTGCCGGCGCCGAGGCTCGGCGAGCAACGCTTCGAGGCGCGTCCTGCTTCGTTGAAGAGATTCTAACAACCCTGCGAAGCTCGAAGAGCGAAGCAGAATGGCGGACAGAGAGGGATTCGAACCCTCGATACGCTTTCACGTATACACGCGTTCCAGGCGTGCGCCTTCAACCACTCGGCCACCTGTCCATCCGTCTGCAGCCGTTGGTCAGTCCGGCTGGATGGGGGAGTGAGACTCCACCGCGCTGCCGGCATAACCCGGTAGACGGGCGCGATATATACCGATGATTGGCGCCGGATCAACTGCTTTCTGACAGATTGTTGACATCGCGCGAGAAGTCGTGGGCGCGGTCCGCCATTGCGCTTGCCGGGCGGCGCGCCTATCTCTTTGGACGCGACTCGCAAAAGCGTGAATCGGCCTCGCGCCAGGACGCACGGCGTGATTGCGCAATGGCTTGAAGCGATCGACAGGCGCAGGGGGAGATACCTGGCCGGAGGAGGGTGAATGCGGCTCTTGCTGCGGTTTGCAAGCTTTGTCGCGCTGGCGGCCGCCGTGCTTGCCGGCACTGTCGATTCGATCCAGTCTGTGGCGGCTTCCGAGCCGGTGCTGACGCCGCTTGCGGAGGGGGTCGCGCTGCTCGGGTCCGACGCGCTCAACTGGGTGCAATCGCTGCAGAGAACCGATGCCGGACCCGCCATCTGGCTGACCCCCCTGCATTGGGTCCTCATGCAGCCCGCCTTCGCCGTTCTGCTTGTCATCGCCCTCCTCCTGTGGATGGCGGGCTACAAGAAGAAGCCGGCCGCCGGACGTTTCGCGGCCTGAAGCGGCCCCGCGTCGCTCAACGCTTTCGGTGCATCGAAAGGATGCCTCAGATGTTTCTGATCGATATGTTCAACAAAAAGTCCATCCTGCCCGACGCCGAAACCGCGCTTTCCGGCCGCGCCGAGGAAATCCCGACGGCTGCGGCGCACTTCGTCTCCCGCCGGCCGCTGAAAGGGCCCTATCCGGACGGCATGAAGAAGGTGCTGTTCGGCATGGGCTGCTTCTGGGGCGCCGAGCGGCTCTTCTGGCAGATCCCCGGCGTCTATGTGACCGCAGTCGGCTATTCCGGCGGGCTGACCCCGAATCCCACTTACCAGGAGACGACGACGGGGCTGACGGGCCATGCCGAGGTGGTGCTGGTCGTCTACGACCCGGAAAAAGTGTCGCTTGCCCGCCTGCTCAAGACCTTCTTCGAGGAGCACGATCCGACCCAGGGCATGCGGCAGGGCAACGATATCGGCACGACCTATCGCTCGGCCATCTATGTCTTCGACGAGGAGCAGCTAGCCGAGGCGAATGCCGCCCGCAACGCCTTCAGGAGGGCGCTCAACGCCTTCAACCACGGCCGCGAGATCACAACGGAAATCGCGATCGCCGGACCCTTCTACTTCGCCGAGGAGTATCACCAGCAATATCTCGCCAAGAACCCCGGCGGCTATTGCGGCCTGCGCGGCACCGGCGTCAGCTGCCCGATCGGCTGAGCGAAATCCGCGGTCATCTTGCACCCGTCGCCGGGTCTCAGCAGGGAGCCGGCGGCATCTTTACCATCTGAAAAATTTTGGATGTTTTTTTGCATAAGCCGTGCAAGGATGCCGCCACCCAAGCCTTAAACAGAAGAGGGGCGGGTTCCGCGGACAGGCTCTGCCCGCCGCCGGAAAACCCGAAAAGATCCAATTGCGACAACAGGGCTGCAAGATGAAAAAAACCATTCTCGGTCTCTTTGCGTTCTCGATGATGTCGGCGACGGCGCTGGCCGCCGACGTCAAGCCGGCGCTCATCTACGACCTCGGCGGCAAGTTCGACAAATCCTTCAACGAAGCGGCCTTCAACGGCGCCGAAAAGTTCAAGGCCGAGTCGGGCATCGAATACCGCGAATTCGAAATCGCCAATGACGCCCAGCGCGAACAGGCGCTGCGCCGCTTCGCCAGCGACGGCAACAGTCCGATCGTCATGGCCGGCTTCAACTGGGCCGCATCGCTCGAGAAGATCGCAGCGGAATATCCGGATACGAAATTCGCCATCATCGACATGGTGGTCGAAAAGCCGAACGTCAAATCGATCGTCTTCAAGGAGCAGGAAGGCTCCTACCTCGTCGGCGTGCTCGCCGGGCTCGCCTCCAAGTCGAAGACCGTCAGCTTCGTCGGCGGCATGGACATTCCGCTGATCCACAAATTCGCCTGCGGCTATGTCGGCGGCGCCAAGTCGGTGGGCGGGGACGTCAAGGTGCTCGAGGCCTATACGGGCACCACGCCGGACGCCTGGAACGATCCGGTCAAGGGCGGTGAAATCGCCAAGTCGCAGATCGATCAGGGCGCGGACGTCGTCTACCACGCCGCCGGCGGCACCGGTGTGGGCGTATTGCAGGCGGCAGCGGATGCGGGCAAGCTCGGCATCGGCGTCGACTCCAACCAGAACATGCTGCAGCCGGGCAAGGTGCTGACCTCGATGCTGAAGCGCGTCGACGTCGCCGTCTACGACGCCTTCACGGCGGCAAAGGACGACAAGTTCGAATTCGGCATCTCCAACCTCGGCCTCAAGGAAGACGGCGTCGGCTATGCGCTCGACGAGCACAACAAGCCGCTGATCACGCCGGAAATGCTCGATGCGGTCGAGAAGGTGAAGGCCGACATTATCGCCGGCAAGGTGCAGGTGCACGACTACATGACGGACGAGACCTGCCCGTACTGATTGGCCCGTACTGATCGGAAAAGACGATCGGAGGCCGCCGGTTCGCATGGGCCGGCGGCTTTTTGCTGCCTCAAATCAATAATGCGGCGGTCGCGTCACGGGAATCGCCTCTCGGGCTTGTTCCTCAAGGTTCAAGAAACGCTCGGCCAGTCGGTCGAGCTTAGCCCGCGTCTGCTCGACCACTTTCCATTGTTCGGCAAGCTGATCTGAAAGCTCCTCGATGGTCTTCGCCTGATGCGCCATCGTTTCTTCCAAACGGAGGATCCGGTTCTCCATGTCGCTCATGCGCTTCTCCATTTCTTTCTCAGTTCTGCACGCAGATGGTTCATGCCATGCAGATGGTCCAGCCCGGCGGCGCCGTCAAGCGATTAGCCGCGTGCCCCGGCTGTGACGGCGTTCACAGCGGAGAACCCGGGATCGCGTGCTGAGAGCCTCTTGTGCAGGTGCACCATCATGCCGGCGGCAAAGAGCGGCGTCAGCAGGTTGAGGAGCGGCACGGCCAGGAAGGCCGCGACCACGAGGCCCGCCAGAAACACCGTCGCACGATGCTTGACGCGGAAGAGCCGCGCCTCGGCCGGCGAGCGGTGGCGCATGGCGGCGAACTCGAAGAACTCGCGCCCGAGCAGATAGCCGTTGACGAGGAAGAAGGCGATCAGGTTGACGCCCGGCACGAGCAACAAAAAAAGCGCGACGATGTTGCCGAGGATGACGACGCCGAGGAATTTCACCGAGCTTACCATAGCTTCGGCGAGCGGCAGCGGGGTGCCCGGCGGCTCGGCCGGATAATCTCGTTTCTCGACCACTTCGGCCACATCGTCGAGAAAGAAGCCGGCGATCAGCGCCGTCACCGGGGCGAGCAACAGCGCCAAGGCAAGAGCGAGGCCGAGGCTCGCGAAAATCCCGACGACGAAGGTGATCCAGCCGGCCCATTCGGGCGTGCCGGGCATCAGCACGTCGATCCATGGCAGGGCAAGCCAGACGAACAGCTCGCGCAGCGCAAACCAGAGGGCGACGAGCGCCAGCAGCGTCAGCCCGATGACCTTCCAGAACACCGAACGCGTCTCCGCAGCAAAGAGATTGGCGAAGGCGAGCCGCGCCGATTCGAGAATCATGGGTGGTCTCCACTCAGGACAAGTGCGATCGATGTAGGCAGCCGCATCGCCGGCGGCAAGGCACTTGCGCCGCGCTCTCTTGCGATGCACCTAAGAATCTGGCGCTGGCAAACGCAATGCAGGGCGATATGCTAAGGCTGAATCCGGCTTGGGTCCGCTACGCCGGCCGCCGAGAAGCCAAGGGGAAACGCCATGACCAATCAAAAGACGCTCGCCAGCCTTGCTGTTCTCGTGCAATCGGGACAATTGGATCCGGTCGCGCTCACCGAGGATACCCTTACCCGGATCGAAAACCATGCCGACAAGTCGATCTTCATCGGGCTAACGCGCGATCGCGCGGAGCGAGAGGCGAAGGCGGCCTCCGAACGGATCAGTGCCGGCCGCTCGCTCGGCCTGCTCGACGGCCTGCCGGTCGCCTGGAAGGATCTCTTCGATCTCGCCGGCAGCGTCACGACGGCGGGCTCAGTCGTGCTGAAGGACAATCCTCCGGCCGCCGCCGACGCGGCGGTCGTCGCGGCGCTCGGCGGTGCCGGCATGGTGAGCGTCGGCCGCACCAATATGAGCGAGTTCGCCTTTTCCGGGCTCGGCGTCAACCCGCATTACGGCACGCCTCGCAATCCGAGATCGGCGGACGTCCAGCGCATTCCCGGCGGCTCCTCCTCCGGCTCGGCGGCGGCGGTCGCCGCCGGGCTCGTGCCGTTGGCAATCGGCACCGATACCGGCGGATCGGTGCGCATTCCGGCGGCCATGACCGGCATCGTCGGCTACAAGGCAACGCGCGGCCGCTATGCGATGAAAGGCGTCTTTCCACTCGCTCAGAGCCTCGATTCGCTCGGACCCCTCTGCCACACCGTGCAGGACGCCGTCTGGGCAGACGCGGCCATGCACAGCCTGACGGCGCCGGTGATCCGCCGCGCCGAGCTTGCCGATCTTTCGCTCGTCATCCCCGAGACGATCGTCTTCGACGAGGCGGAGGCCGAGGTCGTCTCCGTCTTCGAGGCAGCGATCAAGAGGCTCGAGGCAGCCGGAGTCCGGGTGCGGCGACAAGCCTTCCCGAGCTTCGCCGAAATCTTCGATCTGACGGCGCGGCACGGCGCACTGATAACGGCGGAGGCTTATGCGCTGCATCGCGAGCGGCTTGCCGGACCGGAGGCGGCCCGCATAGACCCGCGCGTCGTCGTCCGGACCCGCCTCGGCGAGAAGACCACCGTCAGCGACTATATCGCCCTTCTTGATGTCCGCGACCGGCTGATCCACCAGACGGTCGAGAGCCTCAAGCCCGGCGAACTGATCGCGCATCCGACAGTGCCACACGTGGCGCCGATGGTCGATCCGCTGCTTGCCAACGACGATCTCTTCATCAAGGTCAATGCCAAGACGCTTCGCAATACGTCGATCGGCAATTTTCTCGACTTCTGCGGCGTTTCCATTCCTTGCGGCACAGGCGCCGCCGGCATGCCGGTCGGCTTCCTCGTCTCCGCACCGCACCACCAGGATGACCGGCTACTTTCGGCTGCGCTTGCCCTTGAGGCGCCGATCCGGGGCGGCGCATGATCGTCTGCTTCGATATCGGCGGATCGGCGATCAAAGGCGCGATCACCCACTCGCCGGAGCGGATCTTCCCCCTGCCCCGCCGGACGACGCCGCTCAACGATTTCCGCCGCTTCGTCGAAGCCATGGAATCGGTGCTCGACGAGGCGGGCGGACTGCCCGACCGGATCGCCATCTCGATCACCGGCGTCATCGACCCTGAGACGCGACGCATCAAATGCGCCAACATCCCCTGCATCGACGGGCGTGAACTGACCGCCGAACTCGAGGCGGCGCTGCACCTGCCCGTGGTGATCGCCAACGATGCCGATTGCTTCGCCCTGGCGGAAGCCGGGATCGGCGCCGGTCGTGGCCACCGCATCGTTTTCGGCGCGATCCTCGGCACCGGCGTCGGCGGCGGCCTGGTTGTCGATGGCAGGCTGATCAATGCCGATGGCGGCTTTGCCGGCGAATGGGGGCACGGGCCGGTGGCTGCGTCCCAAGCGGGGCACCCACCGATTGCCATCCCGACCTTCGACTGCGGCTGCGGCCAGCGCGGCTGCCTCGATACCGTCGGCGGCGCCCGCGGGCTCGAGCGTCTGCACGAGATGATCCATGGTAGGACGCTTGCCAGCCATGAGATTGTCGAGGCCTGGCAGAAGGGAGAGACCGAGGCGGCGCGAACGATCGACATCTTCGTCGACCTCGTCAGTTCTCCGCTGGCACTCGTCATCAATATTACCGGCGCGACCATCGTACCCGTCGGAGGCGGCTTATCCAATTCCGAGGCGCTCCTTGCCGAACTGGACATGGCGGTGCGTCAACGCATCCTCCGCCGCTTCGAAAGACCTCTGGTGGTGCGCGGCGAATGCCGAGTGGAACCGGGGCTGATCGGCGCCGCCCTGCTGGGCTTCGGAGGGAAAGGCTGATGAGCGGTGTTCTGCTCGAGGTCTGCGTTGACGATGCTGAAGGTCTGGCGGCCGCAGTCGAGGGTGGCGCCGATCGCATCGAACTATGCTCGGCGCTTGCGGTCGGCGGCCTGACGCCGAGCGCCGGCCTGATGGCCCTTGCCGGCCTGACACCTGTACCAGCCTATGCGATGATCCGCCCGCGCCCCGGCGACTTCATCTTCGGCCGCATCGAGCTCGACCTGATGCGCCGCGACATCGACGCGGCGCGCACCGCGGGGCTTGGCGGAGTCGTGCTCGGCGCATCGCTTCCCGACGGCCGGCTCGACGCACGGGCGCTCGCCGAACTGACCGGCCATGCCGCCGGGCTTGGCCTGACGCTGCACCGGGCCTTCGACCTGGTGCCGGATTTCGCAGAAGCGATATCGATCGCAATGGAGCTCGGCTTCGAGCGCATCCTGACTTCGGGTGGCGCAAGGACTGCACCGGAAGCCGTCGATACATTGGCGCGCCTCGTCGAACTGGCCGCCGACCGGCTGTCAGTCATGCCCGGCTCCGGCGTCACCATCGACACGCTTGGCCTTTTCCTGCCGAGGCTCGCCGTGATGGAAGTCCATTCCTCCTGCTCAATTCGTGAGCCGACTAAGGACAGGCGGATGGTAGAGATGGGATTCGCACCGCCGGAGCGTCGCCGCACGGATGCGGCGACTGTCAGGGCGATGAAGGCGCGGCTCGACGAAGTACGTTTTGGGCAATGAGAGTCTGAGAGTCGCCGCCCCTCATCCGGCCTGCCGGCCACCTTCTCCCCGCAAGCGGGGCGAAGGGGACTCGCGACAACGCTCCGCCCAAAATTCCTTATCCCCGCTATTCAGTCCGGAGACATGGGTGACACTTGTTCGGAGACATGGGTGACAGGGTGGTAGCGGCTATTTGCGGGCGAGGTCAATGGTGGCGATGGGTTTGGCGCCACTTCACGGCTTGTCGTCCTCGAAAGACTCTGCGCCTTTTCGACGACATGCCTCAAGCGGCAAAGACCACCTCTCCGCCGATCCAGGTCGATTTCATGCCGAGCTCCGGCGTCAGCAGCACGAAATCGGCATCGGTGCCGGGCAAGAGCCGCCCCTTGTGCGAGGCGATGCCCATCACGTCGGCCGGATAGGCGGAGGCCATGCGGATCGCTTCCTCGATCGGCAGGCCGAGCTTCTCGTGCACGAAGCGGACGGAGGAGAGCATGTCTATATCGGCGCCGGCGAGCGTGCCGTCGGCAAGCGTCAGGCGTCCGTCCTTGCGTAGGATCTCGCGGCCATTCAGGAAGAAGCTCGTCATATCGGTGCCGATCGGCGACATCGCATCGGTGACCAGGAAGATCTGCCCCGGTCCCCGCTTGCCGCGCAGCGCAATCCCCATCGAAGCCGGATCGACGTGGAAGCCATCGGCAATCAGCCCGGCATGCAGCGTGCCGGTCGCAAGCGCTGCGCCGACGATCCCCGGTTCGCGGTGGCCGAGCCCGCTCATGGCGTTGAAGAGATGCGTGACAGTCCGGGCGCCGGCCTTCGCATAAGCGCAAGCCGTCTCGAAGCCGACATCCGTATGCCCGAGGCTGACGACGGCGCCGGCGGCGGCAAGGGAGCGTACCTGCTCTTTCGTCGCATTTTCCGGAGCGACGGTGACCATCAGAGCGCCGAGCGCCTTCACGCAGGCGAGCATCTCGGCCAGATCGGTGTCCTCCATCGGGCGGATCAGCGCGGCATCGTGGGCTCCCTTGCGGGCGACCGACAGATGCGGGCCTTCGAGATGCAGGCCGAGGAAACCGGGTACCGCCGCGGCCCTAGCCGCGAGCCCGGCCTCGATTGCGGCGGCGCGGACTTCGCGCGTGTCGGTGATCAGCGTCGGCAGCAGCGCCGTCGTGCCGAATTTCGCATGCGCCGTACAAATTTGCCGGATACCGTCGAGGGTCGGCTGCTCGTTGAGCAGCGCGCCGCCGCCGCCGTTGACCTGCAGGTCGATGAAGCCGGGTACGAGAAGGAGGCCGCGCGCGTCCATCGTCTCCGCCTCGCCGGCAGCGACACCGGCCGGAACGATCCCTTTGACGTGCCCCGCCTCGATGATGAGCGCGGCGCCGTCGTGCCAATCGATACCGTCGAAAATCCGTCCACCGGTGATCTTCTTTCTCGCAGTCATCGTGTCTCCGTTACCTTCTTCAGGCTCGCCGGTGCATCCGGGTTGAGACCGCGCGAACGCGACCAGGCTTCAACGAAACCGTAGAACGGCAAGATCAGCGCTAGCGCGTCGGTGATCGGGTGGCCGGTCTCGACGAAGGGCAGGCGCTTCGCCTTTGTTGCGCGCGAGGAAGTGACATGCACCACCGCACCCTTGGCGCTCATGCCGTCGGCGATTTCCGTGACCGAGGCTTCCGCCGCATCGCGGGCCGCCAGCACCAGCACGGGGAAGCGGGCTTCGACGAGCGCCACCGGTCCGTGCAGTACTTCCGCCGCGGAATAGGCCTCGGCATGCATGCCGGACGTCTCCTTGAATTTCAGCGCCGCCTCGCTGGCGATCGCCAGCGCCGGGCCGCGACCCAGGACGTAGAGCGATTCGGCCTCGCCGAGATCGGCGGCGAAATCCTGCCAGTCGAGCTTCACCGCCTTGGCGAACTGATTCGGCAGATCGGCAACGGCGCGCTTCAGTGCGGCATCACCCGTCCATTCGCCGAGAACGGCAAGTCCCGCGACGATCGAGTTGACATAGGATTTGGTGGCCGCAACGGCGAGTTCGGGACCGGCGAGAATATCGAGCGGGTGGCTACAGGCCTCGGCGATCGGCGAGGGCAGCGTGTTCGTCAATGCAATCGAGACGGCGCCGGCCCGCGTTGCCGCCTCGGCCATCGCGACGATGTCCGGGCTCTTGCCCGACTGCGAGATGGCGATCGCCGCGGCGCCGCCGAGCTTCAGTTCGGCGCCGTAGATCGAGGCAAGCGACGGTCCAAGCGAGGCGACCGGCCGGCCGGCCTGCAGTTCGATCGCGTATTTCAGAAACAGGGCCGCATGGTCGGAGGAGCCGCGGGCGATCGTCACCAGAAAGGCCGGATCCTGGGCGCGCAGCGCCGAACCGGCGGCGGCGAGTGTCGCGGCCGAGCGGTCGAGCAATCTTGCGGCGGCCTCGGGAATCTCGTCGATCTCTCGCCGCATATTGGTCTGCATCGGTCAGGTCCTTTCTTTCACGGCGCGGCTCAGCTTTCCGGGATCGTCAGCTCCGCGACAAAGTCATAGGTGTCGCCCCGATAGAGTGAGCGGGTGAATTCCACGACGCGCCCCGAAGCGAGGTAGGAGACGCGCTCGATCGAAAGGCCAGCCGCACCGACGGCGACGCCCAGCATCGTCGCATCGGGGTTCTTGATGTTGCAGGCGGAAATCCGCTGCACGGCACGGACCGGTCGGGCATGCGACTTTTCGAGCGCGGAATAGAGCGATGAGGTGACGGCAAGCGGATCGGGGACGAATTCCGCCGAAACGCAGGCGCGTTCGATCGCAAGCGGCATGTCGTCGGCGATGCGCAGGCGCCCGAGACGGGCGACCAGCGCGTCGGCGGGAAGGCCGAGCGTCATCATCTCGTCCGGCGACGGATGGAAAAGTCCGCGCTCCAGCCATTCGGCGCGGGTATTGAGACCGCGCCGCGCCATGTCCTCGGTGAAGGAGGTAAGCCGCGACAGCGACTGCTCGACGCGCGAGACCGGCCGCACCACGAAGGTGCCGGAGCCGTGACGGCGGACCAGCAGACCGTCGCGCACCAGGTCGTCGACGGCCTTGCGGACGGTGACGCGGCTTACATTCGCGTAGTCTGCGAGGTCCCGCTCGGCGGGCAGCGCATCGCCATGATTGAGCTTGCCGGACATGATCGCCTCTTCGAGCGATTGCCGGAGCTTGAGATAAAGCGGGCCCGCACCGCCTGACTGCAGGCTTTCGAGAGGCAGGATGGCGGCAAGCTGCTGATTCATGCGACGGCCTCCGGCCGCGCCCCGAAGCGGGCGGCGGCGAGCGCCACGGCGCCGGTCAGCGCGTCGGCCTTCGCTTCGACGAAGAGCGGCTGGTGGCGTTCGGCGAGCCAGGGGCGGTAAAGCGGCGCCAGCCCGCCGAGCAGGCAGATCGTCCGGCTGCCGCCGGCAACCACCACATCGAGCGCCTCGTCCACGGTCGTCGCGGCCGCCTTGAGCAAACATGCCGCCACCGGATCGCCGCGCCCGGCATGGTCGAAGACGCGCGGAGCGTAGCGGCCGAACTCGCCGGGCTTCGCCAGCCGGGCGAAATCGACGACGTCGCGCGGATCATTGTTGAACTCCGCCAGCACGGAATCGGTCACCGGCGATGCTTCATGGATGCCGTCGTAGGCGAGCAGGCTTTCCTGCAGCAGGGCATGGCCGATGCGGGCACCACTGCCATGGTCGCCGATCGTAAAACCCCAGCCGCCGAGATAGCTCACCGTTTCGCCCTGGCGGGCGATGTAGATCGTGCCGGTTCCAAGTATGGCAACCGCACCGTCCTTGTCGCCAAGCGCCCCCTGCAGGGCGATCAGCCCGTCGGATTCGATATCGGCCGCGGCAAAGGGCAACCGCCGCTTCACATAATGGACGGCATCGCCAACATTGTGGCCCGCAACGCCGAGGATGGCGCGGGAAGCAACGATGCCAGCCGGGTCAAGGCCCGCATCCTCGAAGGCGGCGCGCGCCGCGTCGACAATATTCTGCAGCGCCGTTTCGGGATCGGTGAGAATATTGGCGGCACCGGATTTGCCGCGGCCGAGAATACGCCCATCCGGGCCCGCAACCGCCGCCCGGCAACTCGTTCCGCCGCCATCGATTCCGATCAGATAGGATGTCATAGCCACCTCCGCCGTCTAACATACCAAAAAAATACCATTAACCAAGTACGATTCCGTCGAGCCGAGGGCATTTCAGTTATATCGCTGATTTTATGCGAATAATTTTAAGACATCAGTTTTTATTTAGCCAAACGTTAAATTTCTCCTAGACAATTGGTATTTTTTTGGCATTAATTTGGGAGAGAGGAGAACGACGCGATGCCGGCAGCCAAGACCGAACAGCGCCACGATAACGCCAAAGGCCTGGACACGATGGATCCGGCGCTGGCGCTTCGCGTTCTCGCTTCCGGCCAGCAGGCGGCAGCCAAGGCGGTCGATGCGGCGGTCGAGTCGATTGCGGCCGCGGCTGCAGTTGCCGCAAGCGTGCTTTCCGCCGGCGGCCGGCTCGCCTATGCGGGCGCCGGCAGCTCCGGCCTGATGGCCATGGCGGACGCCCTCGAACTGCCGGGCACCTATGGCATTTCCCAGGAACAGATCATCATTCTTCTCGCCGGCGGCGCCGCAAGCCTGAGCGATCTCGCCGGCGGCTACGAGGACGATACCGAGCTTGCACGCGACGACATCCGCAAGGCCGGCATTCAGACCGGCGACTGCCTGATCTCGGTCTCCGCCAGTGGCTCGACCCCCTACGCGCTTGCCGCCGCCGACGAGGCGAGGCAGCGCGGCGCCAAGGTCATCGGCGTGGCCAACAACGGGGGCGCGCCGCTCTTCGAGAAAGCAGATGTCGCAATCCTGCTGCAGACGCCGCCGGAGGTGATTTCCGGCTCGACGCGGATGGGCGCCGGCACGGCACAGAAGATCGCCTTCAACATGTTCTCGACGCTCGTCGGAATCCATCTCGGCCACGTGCTCGACGGCCACATGGTCAATCTGCGGGCCGACAATATCAAGCTTCGCGGCCGTGCCGTGCGGATCGTCTCGGACATCACCGGCGTCGGCGCCGACGAAGCCGAAAGGCTGATCGATGAAACTTCCGGATCGGTCAAGCTGGCGATCCTGCTCGCCTCCGGCGCCAAGGATGTGGTGGCGGCCGAGACGGCACTCGATAAGGCCAATCAGAATTTGCGCCGGGCGATCGCCATCGTCTCGGCCTGAACGATAAACTGGGATCCAAAACGCGCCGTGGCGGCGCCTATAAGAGGGAGAACCTGAATGACCCGTACGACAATCAAAGGCTTGCTGCTTGCATCGAGCATTCTCGGCTCGGCCGGACTTGCGCAGGCGCAGGACGTGACGCTGACCATCGAGAGCTGGCGCAATGACGACCTGGCGATCTGGCAGGAAAAGCTCATCCCCGCTTTTGAAGCCAAGAACCCCGGCATCAAGATCGTCTTCTCGCCGTCCGCGCCGACCGAGTACAACGCGGCGCTGAACGCCAAGCTCGACGCAGGCTCGGCCGGCGACCTCATCACCTGCCGCCCGTTCGACGCCTCGCTCGAACTCTATAACAAGAAGCACCTCGCCGACCTGACCGGATTGCCGGGCATGGAGAACTTCTCCGACGTCGCCAAGTCCGCCTGGACGACCGATGACGGCAAGGCGAGCTTCTGCGTGCCGATGGCCTCGGTCATCCACGGCTTCATCTACAACAAGGACGCCTTCGACCAGCTCAAGCTTTCCGTGCCGACGACCGAGGAGGAGTTCTTCGCCGTGCTCGACAAGATCAAGGCCGACGGCAACTACATCCCCATGGCCATGGGCACCAAGGATCTCTGGGAGGCCGCGACCATGGGCTACCAGAATATCGGCCCGAACTACTGGAAGGGCGAGGAAGGCCGCCTGGCGCTCATCAAGGGCGAGCAGAAGCTTACCGATGAGCCATGGGTCGAACCGTACCGCGTACTCGCCAAGTGGAAGGATTATCTGGGTGACGGCTTCGAGGCCCAGACCTATCCGGACAGCCAGAACCTCTTCACGCTCGGCCGCGCCGCGATCTACCCGGCCGGCTCCTGGGAAATCTCCGGCTTCAATACCCAGGCGCAGTTCAAGATGGGCGCATTCCCGCCGCCGGTGAAGAAGGCTGGCGACACCTGCTACATCTCCGACCACAACGATATCGGCATCGGCCTCAACGCCAAGAGCCCCAATGCGGAGGCCGCCAAGACCTTCCTGACCTGGGTCGCGTCGCCGGAATTCGCGGAGATCTACGCAAACGCCCTGCCCGGCTTCTTCAGCCTGAACTCGACCGCCGTGAAGATGACCGACCCGCTCGCCCAGGAATTCGTTTCCTGGCGTGAAAAGTGCAAGCCGACGATCCGCTCGACCTACCAGATTTTGTCGCGCGGCACGCCGAACCTCGAAAACGAGACCTGGGTGGAATCGGCCAACGTGATCAACGGCACCGACACGCCGGAAGTCGCCGCCAAGAAGCTGCAGGACGGCCTCGACAGCTGGTACAAGCCGGCAAAATAAGATCGAGTGGGGCGCGGCGCCAGGCTGGCTCCGCGCCCTGTTCGCTGCGCGAAGCATTTCTCGCGCCGAGAACGATGCCGCAGTTAGTACCGGCGCCCGGCCGGGCGGATCGGAAAGCGGCTGTGCCGACCATGTCCCTGACCGCGCCGCTTGATGCGCGAAGGACGCGGCAATTCGAGCGAAAATCGGGCTGTGCCGATAGCGGCAGTCCTTGAAGAAGCGGGCCAGAGGCCGATGAAACCAAGTGAAACCACAACGGACGTCAGCGAGCTGAAGCGCCCCCGCCGCTGGCATATCCTCGTCTTTCTGCTGCCGGCTCTGGTCGTCTACACGGCGGTGATGATCCTGCCGTTGATCGAGACGCTGCGGCAATCCTTCTACAACACCGTCGACGGCCAATATGGCTTCGTGGGGCTTGGCAATTTCAAGGTCCTGTTCGGCGATCCGCGCTGGGCGGCGGATTTCTGGAACGCCCTTCGGAACAACTTCGTTTTCTTCTTGATCCACATGGTGGTGCAGAATCCGATCGGCATTGCGCTCGCCGCCATGCTGTCGATCCCGAAGCTGCGCTTCAGTGCCTTCTACCGGACGGCGATCTTCCTGCCGACGCTCCTGTCCTTCGTCATCGTCGGCTTCATCTGGAAGCTCATACTCTCGCCGATCTGGGGCGTCGCCCCCTATCTGATGGATCTCGTCGGCCTCAAATGGCTGTTCGCGCCCTGGCTCGGCAGGCCCGATTCGGCGCTGATCGCCGTGTCGCTGATCTCGGTCTGGCAATATATCGGCATCCCGATGATGCTGATCTATGCGGCGCTCCTCAACATCCCCGACGAGGTGATCGAGGCGGCGGAACTCGACGGCGTCACCGGCTGGAGCCAGTTCTGGAAGATCAAGCTGCCGCTGATCCTGCCGGCGATCGGCATCATCTCGATCCTGACCTTCGTCGGCAACTTCAACGCCTTCGACCTGATCTACACGGTGCAGGGGGCGCTGGCCGGCCCGGACAAGTCGACGGACATTCTCGGCACCCTGCTCTACCGCACCTTCTTCGGGTTCCAGCTCCAGCTCGGCGACCGGTCGATGGGCGCGACGATCGCGGCGATCATGTTCCTGATCATCTTGGCCGGCGTGTCGCTCTATCTCTTCGCCATCCAGCGCCGCATGCGCCGCTACCAGTTCTGAGGGGAGAGACCAGGATGTCGAAAGCAAGAACCTCCATCGCCCGGACCGGCGCCGTCCATTTCGCGTTGATCGCCTACACGCTCGTGGCGTTGTTCCCGGTATTCCTGACGATCGCCAACTCGTTCAAGAGCCGCAATGCGATCTTCCGCGAGCCGCTGGCGTTCCCGACGCCCGAGAGCTTCAGCCTGATCGGCTACGAGACGGTGCTGAAGCAGGGCGACTTCCTCGGCTATTTCCAGAACAGCGTCGTCGTCACCGTCGTGTCGATTGCGCTCGTGCTGCTGTTCGGCGCCATGGCCGCCTTCGCGCTGTCCGAGTACCGGTTCCGCGGCAACACGCTGATGGGGCTCTATCTGGCGCTCGGCATCATGATCCCGATCCGGCTCGGCACGGTGGCGATCCTGCAGGGTATGGTGGCGACGAACCTCGTCAACACGCTGACGGCGCTGATCCTCGTCTACACGGCGCAGGGCCTGCCGCTCGCCGTCTTCATCCTGTCGGAATTCATGCGCACCGTCTCGGACGACCTGAAGAACGCCGGCCGTATCGACGGGCTGTCGGAGTATGCGATCTTCTTCCGGCTGGTGCTGCCGCTGGTGCGGCCCGCCATGGCGACGGTGGCCGTCTTTACCATGATCCCGATCTGGAACGACCTGTGGTTCCCGCTGATCCTGGCTCCGGCGGAAGCGACGAAGACCGTGACGCTCGGCTCTCAGATCTTCATCGGGCAGTTCGTCACCAACTGGAACGCGGTTCTTTCGGCTCTTTCGCTGGCGATCTTCCCGGTGCTCGTCCTCTACGTCATCTTCTCGCGGCAGCTGATCCGCGGCATCACGGCAGGAGCGGTCAAATGAATTCTTCCGCAAATCCGATCCGCGTCCTCGTCGCCGGGCTCGGCAACATGGGACGCAGCCATGCCCTTGCCTATCACGAAAATCCCGGCTTCGAGATAGCCGGCCTCGTCAACCGCTCCAAGGTCGAGCTGCCGGGCGCACTTTCCGGCTACGAGATCGTGCCCTCTTTCAGTGAGGCGCTTCTCGAACTCAGGCCGGAGCTCTGCTCGATCAACACCTATTCGGACAGCCACGCCGCCTATGCGGTGACAGCGATGGAAGCAGGCTGCCATGTCTTCGTCGAAAAGCCGCTGGCAACGACGGTCGCCGATGCGGAACGCGTCGTCGCCTGCGCCCGGGCCAACGGCCGCAAGCTCATCGTCGGCTATATCCTGCGCCACCATCCGTCCTGGATGCGGCTGATCGCCGAGGCGCGGAAGCTCGGGCCGCCCTATGTGTTCCGCATGAACCTGAACCAGCAGTCGAGCGGGCCGACCTGGGCGACACACAAGTCGCTGATGCAGACGACGGCGCCGATCGTCGACTGCGGCGTCCACTATGTCGACGTGATGTGCCAGATCACCGATGCGAGGCCCGTCGAGGTGCGCGGTATGGGCCTGAGGCTCTCGAACGAGATCGCCGCCGACATGTACAATTACGGCCACCTGCAGGTCATTTTCGAGGACGGTTCGGCCGGCTGGTACGAGGCCGGCTGGGGACCGATGATCTCCGAGACCGCCTTCTTCGTGAAGGACGTGATTTCGCCGAACGGCGCGGTATCGATCGTCATGGACCAGGCCGCCAGGTCCGACGACATCGACGTGCACACCAAGACCGCCGTCATCCGCCTGCACAGCGCGGCGACCGGTCCGGACGGCCGCTTCCTCAAGCCCGACGAGGACCTCCAGATGGAAGGCGAACCGGGCCACCAGGACCTTTGCTACCGCGAACAAGCCTTCGTGTTCAAGGCCATTCGCGAAAACATCAATCTCGACCGGCATATGGACGATGCGGTGCAGTCGCTCAAGATCTGCCTGGCGGCGGACGAAAGCGTTCGCACCGGCAGGCCGGTCATGCTCTAACCCAAGAGGGTCGACACGTGGGATCTCTGCAACTTAAATCCATCCGCAAGGCCTATGGCGGTCATGAAGTGCTGAAGGGCATCGACCTCGAGGTGCAGGACGGCGAATTCGTTATCTTCGTCGGTCCGTCGGGCTGCGGAAAATCGACCCTGCTCAGGACCATCGCCGGCCTCGAGGACGCGACGTCCGGAAGTGTGCAGATCGACGGTGTCGAAGTCGGCCATGTCGCACCCGCCAAGCGCGGCATCGCCATGGTCTTCCAGTCCTATGCGCTCTACCCGCACCTGACGGTGAAGGACAATATGGGTCTCGGGCTGAAGCAGGCCGGTGTGCCGAAGGCCGAGATCGACGAGAAGGTCGGCAAGGCGGCCGGCATGCTGTCGCTGCAGCCCTACCTCGCCCGCCGCCCGGCCGAGCTTTCCGGCGGGCAGCGCCAGCGCGTGGCGATCGGCCGCGCCATCGTGCGCGAGCCGAAACTCTTCCTTTTCGACGAGCCGCTGTCGAACCTTGACGCGGCGCTGCGCGTCAACACGCGCCTGGAAATCGCCCGGCTACATCGCAGTCTCAGCGCAACGATGATCTATGTCACCCACGACCAGGTCGAGGCGATGACGCTGGCCGACAAGATCGTCGTCTTGAACGGAGGCCGCATCGAGCAGGTCGGCTCGCCGATGGAACTCTACAACCGTCCCGCCAATCTCTTCGTCGCGGGCTTCATCGGCTCGCCGCAGATGAACCTCATCGACGGCGACCGGTTCGGCGACGGTACGGCGAAGACTGTCGGCATTCGCCCCGAACATATCGGTCTCTCGCGGGACGGCGGCGACTGGAAGGCAAAAGTGATCCACGTCGAGCATCTCGGCGCCGACACCATCGTCTATCTCGAGTCCGACGCGGTCGGGCTGCTGACGGTGCGGCTCTTCGGCGAGCACCGCTATGCGGCGGACGACGTCGTCCATGCCACTCCGGTGATCGGCGGCATGCACCGCTTCGACGCCGATGGCCGGGCGATCGGTTCCGGCCATTGAGGTGCGGGCGCGGGCGGAAAAACCGCTCGCACGCCGGATCGCCCCTCACCCTAGCCCTCTCCCCGCAAGCGGGGGGGACACCGGCGTGTGAATATGGCTGGCGTCTGCGGCGACGTTCGCGCGCGGACACGCGCCGCAGGGCCCCCTTCTCCCCGCCTGCGGGGAGAAGGGGGCCCTGCGGGATGAGGGGCGGGAGGCGCCCGCTGCTTGTCTTCGATCAGCGATCACACCTACGTGAACTGCGACGACGGCAGCGCCGAAGATGCCGCGGCTGCGGCATTTTTGAAGATTACCATACAGCGACTGTCCCCTGTTGCGTTGCGGCAGACATTAACATACATTCCTGTTTGTATATTAGCTTTCCGGTATCTTCCCGCGATGCCGGCTCCGCTTCCTCTTCCTTATAGACCGCGCGGTAGGCGCCGCGGGCGGTCCTTTGCATATTGGACATTGCGATGCATATGAACCGACCGATACTGGCCGTCTCTCTGGCAACCGTGCTGTTTCTCGCCGGTTGCCAGAAGAATGAAGAACAGGCTGCCGCCCCGCCCTTTCCTCCGGCGGCCGTCGCCGTCTTCACGACGGCGGCGGAACCCTTGCCGATCACCAATGAGCTTCCCGGGCGCATTACGCCGACGCGAATAGCCGAGGTTCGGCCGCGCATTTCCGGCATCGTCGTCGAACGGGTGTTCGAGCAGGGCACGATGGTCAAGGAAGGCGACGTGCTCTACCAGATCGATCCCGCGCCATTTCAGGTCAAGGTCGACAGCGCCGAGGCCACGCTGAGGCGGGCACAGGCAGTAGCCGACCAGGCCAAGCGGACCGCCGACCGGCAGTCGCGGCTGAAGGACGCGCAGTTCGCGGCCGTGCAGCAGTTCGACGACGCGATTGCCGCGCTTGCCCAGGCCGAGGCCGATGTCGGCATTGCCGAGGCGGGCCTCGCCGAGGCGAAGCTCAACCTGCAATACGCCAATGTCACCGCGCCGATCAGCGGCCGGATCGGCCGGGCGCTGATCACCGAGGGCGCCCTCGTCAGCGCGAGCGACACACAGAACCTGGCAACGATCCAGCAGCTCGACCCGATCTATGCCGACTTCACGCAGTCGGCGACCGACCTCATCCGCCTGCGCAAGGCCCTCAAGGACGGCCAGCTCATCAGCGGCAAGAACGAAGCGGAGGTGCAGCTTATCCTCGACGACGGCACACCCTACGGCTTGAAGGGCCGGCTGCTCTTTTCCGAGGCGGCCGTCGACGCGACGACCGGCCAGGTGACGCTACGCGGCGAATTCCCCAATCCCAACAACGATCTGCTACCGGGGATGTATGTGCGCGTGCAGATCCAGCAGGGGCTGGAAAAGGACGCGATTACTGTTCCCCAGCAGGCGGTGCAGCGCAACAATGCCGGCCAATCCCAGGTCTATGTGGTCACCGCCGACAAGAAGGTCGAGTTCCGCAACGTCACGCTTGGGCGGACGGTCGGCGAGCGTTGGCAGGTGACCGCCGGTCTCAAGGCCGGTGAGAAGGTCATCGTCGAGGGCTTCCAGAAAATCGGCCCCGGCGCGCCGGTTGAACCCTCCGACTGGAACCCGAACTCCAAGCCCGGTACCGGGCAGCAGAGCGCGGCTGCCGCCGGCGACAAGTCCGCCACCGCAGTGAAGTGAGAGCCTATTCATGCCCAGTTTTTTCATAGACAGGCCGATCTTTGCCTGGGTGGTGGCCATCTTCATCATGGTCGCCGGCATCATCGCCGTTCCGCTGCTGCCCGTTTCGCAATATCCGGACGTCGCCCCGCCGCAGATCTCGATCAACGCCAACTATCCGGGCGCCTCGTCGCAGGACACCTATCAGAGCGTCACGCGGCTGATCGAGGATGAGCTGAACGGCGTCGAGGGCCTGCTTTACTTCGAATCGACGTCGAGTTCCTCGGGCTCGGTCGAGATCAACGCCACCTTCGCCCCGGGCACCGACCCCAGCCAGGCCTCGGTCGATATCCAGAACCGGGTGCAGCGGGTCGAGCCGCGCCTGCCCGATTCGGTCAAGCAGCAGGGCGTCCAGGTGGACGAGGCCGGCTCCGGCTTTCTGCTGATCATCTCGCTGACCTCGACGGATGGGTCGATGGACGCGATCGCCCTCGGCGATTACTTGAGCCGCAACGTCTTGAGCGAAATCCAGCGCGTGCCCGGCGTCGGCCGCGCCCAGATGTTCGCGACCGAGCGGTCGATGCGCGTCTGGCTCGATCCGGACAAGATGCTCGGCCTCAACCTGACCGCCGCGGACGTGACCGCAGCGATCCAGGCGCAGAACGCCCAGATCGCCTCCGGCTCGATCGGCGCCCAGCCGAACCCGATCACCCAGCAGATCAGTGCCCCGGTGGTGATCAAGGGCCAGCTTTCCTCGCCGGCGGAATTCGGTGCCATCGTGCTTCGGGCGAACGCCGACGGCTCCGCCGTGCGGCTGCGCGACGTCGCCCGCATCGAGATCGGCGGCGAGAGCTATTCCTTCTCGACACGCCTCAACGGCAAGCCCTCGGCGGCCATCGCCGTGCAGCTCTCGCCGAGCGGCAACGCGATCTCGACCTCGGAGGCGATCAAGGCTCGCATGGACGAACTCGCCGAGTTCTTCCCGCCGGGGCTTGAATATTCCGTTCCCTACGACACCTCGCCCTTCGTCGCCGTCTCGATCCAGAAGGTCGTCGAAACGCTCGTCGAAGCCGTGGCGCTCGTCTTCCTGGTGATGTTCCTGTTCCTGCAGAACATCCGCTATACGATCATCCCGACGCTGGTCGTGCCGGTCGCCCTTCTCGGCACCTGCGCGGTCATGCTGGCGATGGGCTTTTCCATCAACGTCTTGACGATGTTCGGCATGGTGCTGGCGATCGGCATCCTCGTCGACGACGCGATCATCGTCGTCGAAAACGTCGAGCGCATCATGTCGGAGGAGGGCCTGACGCCGAAGGAGGCGACCCGCAAGGCGATGAAGCAGATCACCGGCGCGGTCATCGGCATCACCCTCGTGCTCGCCTCGGTGTTCATCCCGATGGCCTTCTTCCCGGGTGCGGTCGGGGTGATCTATCGCCAGTTCAGCCTGACCATGGTCGTTTCGATCCTGTTCTCGGCGTTTCTTGCACTGTCGCTGACGCCGGCGCTCTGCGCGAGCTTCCTGAAGCAGGTACCGAAGGGCCATCACCACGCCAAGCGCGGCTTTTTCGGCTGGTTCAACCGCGGCTTCGACCGGACCTCGCGCGGCTATACCGGCCTTGTCGGACGCATGGTGACGCGCACCGGCCGGTTCATGATCATCTACCTGGCGCTGCTCGGTGGCCTCGCCTGGGCCTTCCTGCAACTTCCCTCGTCCTTCCTGCCGGACGAGGACCAGGGCTTTGTCATCGTCATGATGCAGCTGCCGTCCGAAGCTACAGCGAACCGAACGACCGAGGTCATTGAACAGGCGGAGACGATCTTCGGGCAGGAGCCGGCGGTCGACACGATCGTCGCGATCAACGGCTTCTCCTTCTTCGGCACCGGCCAGAATGCGGGGCTTGCCTTCGTGACGCTGAAGGACTGGAGCGAGCGGGACGCGAACAACGCCGCCCAGTCGATCGCCGGCCGCGCGACGATGGCGATGAGCCAGATCAAGGATGCGATCAGCTTCGCGCTGTCGCCGCCGGCAATCCAGGGTCTCGGCACCACCGGCGGCTTCTCCTTCCGCCTGCAGGACCGTGCCGGTCTCGGCGAAGCGGCGCTGGCTGAGGCGCGCGACCAGCTCCTCGGCCTTGCCTCTCAGAGCAAGGTGGTGACAGGCGTCCGCTTCGAGGGGATGCCCGATGCGGCACAGGTCAATGTGCTTATCGACCGGGAGAAGGCGAATACCTTCGGCGTCACTTTTGCCGACATCAACTCGACGATCTCGACCAATCTCGGCTCGTCCTATGTCAACGACTTCCCGAATGCCGGCCGCATGCAGCGCGTGACGGTGCAGGCGGACGAGGGTCAGCGCATGCAGACGGCCGATCTCCTGAACCTCAATGTCCGCAATTCGAACGACGGCATGGTTCCGCTCTCGGCTTTCGCCAGCATCGAATGGATCAAGGCCCCGACTCAGACCGTCGGCTACAATGGCTATCCGGCGGTCCGCATCAGTGGCGAAGCGGCTGCCGGCTATTCCTCCGGCGATGCGATCACGGAAATGGAGCGGCTGGCGGCTGAGCTCCCGGCGGGCTTCGGCTACGAATGGACGGGCCAGTCGCTGCAGGAGATCCAGTCGGGCTCGCAGGCGCCGCTCCTGATTGCGCTTTCGTGCCTGCTCGTCTTCCTGTGCCTGGCGGCGCTCTACGAGAGCTGGTCCATTCCGGTCGCCGTCATCATGGTCGTGCCGCTCGGCGTCATCGGTGCGGTGCTGGCGGTGATGATGCGCGACATGCCGAACGACGTTTACTTCAAGGTCGGCCTGATCGCGATCATCGGGCTCTCGGCGAAGAACGCCATCCTGATCATCGAGTTCGCCAAGGAACTCCGCGAACAGGGCAAGTCGCTGATCGACGCGACGCTCGAAGCCGTGCACCTGCGCTTCCGGCCGATCCTGATGACGTCGCTCGCCTTCACGCTTGGCGTCTTGCCGCTGGCGATCGCGACCGGCGCAAGCTCCGGCAGCCAGCGCGCCATCGGCACCGGCGTCATGGGCGGCATGATCTCGGCCACGGTGCTGGCGATCTTCTTCGTGCCGGTATTCTTCGTGTTCGTGATGAAGCTCTTCGGACGATGGAAAGCCACGGGCGCGGCACCACAGGCCACATCCGAGAGCGCCACGCCCGCCGAGTAACGACGATAACGGCCCGCCCTCGCCGGCGGGCCGTCGAGTAAGGAGAAAAAGATGCGCCGAACCAAGGCCGATGCCGAGGAAACCCGAAGGAAGATCCTGAGCGCCGCCGAGCGCGTCTTCTACAAGAAGGGTGTCTCAGGCACGACCCTCGATGAGGTTGCCGGTCAAGCCGGCGTGACGCGCGGGGCCATCTATTGGCACTTCGCCAACAAGACCGATCTCTTCCTCGCCCTTTATGAGGCGGTGCCGCTGCCGCACGAAGACATGATCGCCCGCGAGATCGAAACGGAAGCCTTCGACACGCTTGCCATCGTCGAGGAAGCGACCGGCGACTGGCTCGACATACTGGCGAAGGACGATCAGCGGCAGCGCATCTTGGCGATCATGCTGCGGTGCGACTATGACGACGAAATGTCGACCGTGCTCATCAAGCAGAAGCTCGTCGACGAGCGCCACAATGCAATCCTCGAACGTGCCTTCGCCCGCGCGCTGGAGCGGGGGCAATTGAAGGAGACCTGGACGCCCGCCTCCGCGGTGCGCACACTGAACTGGACGATGATGGGACTCTGTACCGACTGGCTACTTTTCGGCCGCCGCTTTGATCTCGCCGCCGAGGGGCGAGAGACTGTCAGGCGCCTCTTCGCCAGCTTTCGTCGGGTGCATCAAGCGGAGCCATTCGCCACCGCTTCCTTAGGCTCAGGACCTAGACTCTGAGCGGCAAGCGCTTTTGCGGCAGCGCCGACGAGATCCCGCTGCGTGGCCGGCTTGTCGATTACCAGCACGCCGTTGCATTTGCTTCTCATCTCGTCGGGCAAGGTCTGCCCGCCATAGAACAGGAACGGAATTCCTCGTTCGGCGAGCAGGTCACTAACTTCCTCAGTCGTCTCGCGCCCGAGACGGACATCGAGTATCGCCAGCGACAGCTTTTCGTTCCTGGCAGCCTCCAATGCCGCCAGAAGTGTCGCGCACGGGCCGACGACCTCGGCGCCGGCGTCGAGAAATGCCGACTCCATGTCGAGCGCAATCAGGACCTCGTCTTCAGCGACCAGGACCCTGGCGCCGCAAAGAGGCTGGTTCTCGCTAGCTTTCTGTTCCATCCGGGGGTGTCTCCGGGAACTCAATTTCGATCGTGCAGACGACACCATTCGGGTGAAAATCGCGGCGCACCCTGGCCCCGGGCAAGCTCTTTTCGATCAAAACGCCGCCGAAGCCCCGCTCGGCCGGCGGTTCTACCGGCGGGCCACCGCGTTCCTCCCAGTTAACGATCAGCCGTCGGCCGTTGTTCCCGAGTTTCCAACTGAGACTGACCTGCCCGCCTTCGGTGGCGAAGGCTCCGTATTTCGCAGCGTTGGTGGCAAGCTCGTGAAGAACGAGGCCGAAGGGGGTGGCAATATCCGGCGGAAGCGCGACCGGCTCTCCCTCGATCGTCAGCCGGCTCAGGTCGCCCGCATAGGCCTCGAGTTGACCGAGCGCCAACGCATTCAGCTCGGCGCCGCTCCATTCCGAACCGACGAGAAGCTTGTGGGCGTTCGCCAATGCGGTAAGGCGCCCTTCGAAGCGCTCGACGAAATCCTCGCTCGTTTCCGTGGTGCGCAGAGTCTGCCGCGCCAGCGATTGGACGACGGCAAGCGTGTTCTTTACGCGGTGGCTGAGTTCGTTCAGCAGCAGTTGCCGACGCCGCTCCCAACGCTTGCGATCGGTAATGTCGCGGGTGCTTTCCAGAATGAGCCGTCGATCGCCGAGCGGCACGAGCTCAATCTGGCTCTCCACCGTCAGCACCCGACCATCCTTCGTCGTATGCTTCAATTCGCCGTTCCAGCGACCGTTTTTGAGAAGGGTTTCCCGAAGCTTGTCGAACGAGGAGCCCGGAATGGTCGTCTTCAGCAATTGTTCCTTTTGCTGCCCGAGAGCCTCCTCGCGCGAATAACCATAGAGTTCCTCGCTGCCACGGTTCCACTGCTTGATGCCGTCGTCGAAATCCCAGACGAAGATCGGCGAGCGAGAAAGCTCGACAAGGCGCATTTCGTGGCCGAGGCGCTGTTCGCTGTCCTTCGCCGCTTCCTCGGCGTGGCGCCGCGCGCTGATGTCGACGAAGGTCGCCACGACGCCGTCTATCTTGTCATCGATGGTGCGATACGGCCGCATCCGCACCAGGTACCAGCCGTCATTGTTGCCCTTTACCTCGTATTCGATGGGGCTAAGGTTCTTCAGCACCGCGCGCGCGTCGTCCGCTAGCCTCTCGTAGGCCAGGTGATGCGTGAAATCCGTGATCGGCCGCCCTTCGTCGTTCAGCGTCACGTTGAAGATATCCGTCAGGCGCGGTGTGAACCGCTTGATGCGCAGAGACTGGTCGAGGAAAAGCGTCGCTATGTCAGTCGCGGCCATCAGGTTCTGCAGGTCGCTATGGGCGCGTGAAACGCTCTCCAACTTAAGCTTGAGCTCGTTGTTCACCGTCTGCAGCTCTTCGTTGATCGACTGCAGCTCTTCCTTGCTCGTCTCCAGTTCCTCTGCCGTCGAACGATATTCCTCGTTCATCGACTGCAGCTCTTCGTTGGCGGCGCGCAGGTCCTCGGTGGCCGATTCGGACTCTTCGCGCGTCGACCGAAGCCGGTTCTGGGCGCGTTGCAGTTCCTCCTGCAACTGGCGGATCGTCTGGTTGATGGACGGACGCTCGTCGGCCGTTTCGAGGACGATTTCCTCGGTCTTGTCGATCGTCTCGCCTTCGATGAACAGCACCAGAGCATGCCGGGTGCGCTCCGCTGTCTGGACAACCGGCTTGACCTGCAGGTAGACGCGATGCGGCTGGCCGTCGACGTCGGCAAGGATCGGCATGCTCAGGGTGGGTTCATTTCTCTCGAAGGCGCGATGCAGTGCCGCCCTCATATCGAAGCGAAACTCCTCGCGCACGAGATCCGTCGCATCAGTTGTGACCGGACCGCCCGATGGCTGAAGAAAGCGCCCGGCATTTTCGGAAAGGTGAATCGCGTGATGGCTTTCATCCACGAGCATGCTTGGCGGGGCGATCTTCTCAAGCATCTGGCGATGCACGGCTGCGTCGCTGATGTGGCTCGCCACCGGCGGCGGGCGAATGATGGTCGGTATCCTGCCCTGGTGGGGGCCAGGCAGCACTGGCAGCACCTGGCGTCGATCACTGCCACCGGGTACGGCCTTGTAGATACGCGCCTCGCGATCCACCGTTCGGAAAAGTCCTGCGGGCTGATGGCATTTTCCGACGATCCGAGGAAGAGGAAGCCGCCCGGGTTGAGCGCGTAGTGAAACGTGTTGCAGACCTGTTACTGAAGCTGACGATCGAGATAGATCAACAGGTTGCGACAGGAAATCATGTCGACATGGGAGAAGGGCGGGTCCCGGAGCAGGCTGTGGCTGGCAAACAGAACGACGTCGCGCAGTTCGCGGCGGACCCGATAATGATCGCCCTCGCGCTGGAAGAACCGGCGCAACCTTTCCTCTGAGAGATCGCCTTCGATCGTCGACGGGAGCCGTCCATCGCGCGCCATGCCAAGCGCCTTGGGGTCGAGGTCGGAGCCGAAGACCTGGATTTCCGGCGCGAGATCGCGGCGCGCTGCTTCCTCGAGCAAGAGGATGCCGATGGTGTAGGCCTCCTCTCCGCTGGCGCAACCGGGGACCCAGACCCGGATGGTGTCGGCGGCTTCCTTCCCATCGAACAATTGCGGAATGATCTTTTCGGCGAGCGCCTTGAACGCCGCCGGATCGCGAAAGAACGTCGTGACCGAAATCAGGAAATCGTTGAAAAGGGCCTGCACTTCCTCGGGATTCTCACGCAGGTAGGCGTAGTAGTCCGAGAGCGACTCCTGGCGAGTGACCTGGGCCCGCCGGCCGATGCGACGCAGAATGGTCGCACGCTTGTATTGTGAGAAATCATGCCCGGTCCGGCCGCGCACATGCGCCAGAATTCGTCCGGTCATATCTTCATCGCCGGAGCGAACGGGATGGGAGGGCAGTCGGTCGCGGCTGGCGAGCAGTTCAGCCAGCCGATCCGGAAGCTCGCGAACCGGCAGGACGAAATCGGCGACCTCGGTGGCGATGGCGTTGCGCGGCATCGAGGCATATTCCGCCTCGTTCGGGTCCTGGACGAGCACGATGCCGCCGGCTTCCTTGATGGCCTTGACGCCGATCGCACCGTCCGCGCCTGCCCCCGTCAAAACAATGGCGAAGCCGACCCCGTGCTCCTCGGCAAGGGATCGGAAAAACAGATCGATCGGCGCGCGGGCGGTGCGAGGCTCCTGGAAGGGCAACGCGGCGATCGTGCCGTCGGCGATCTTCAGCCGACGGTTCGGCGCAATCACGTAGACATGGTTGCTTTCGAGGCGGGCGTGGTCCTCGACCTGGGTCACCGGCATTCGCGTGCGGGACGCCAAGATGCTCGCCAGCTCGCTTCTGGAGTGGGGATCGAGGTGGACGATGACAACAAAGGCGGCATCGGTATCGTCCGGCATCAGAGCGAAGAATGTCTGGAGGGCCTGGACACCTCCGGCCGAAGCTCCGATTCCCACAATCGGCGGATCGGATTCCTGATCCATGCTTCACCTCCCTAGGCGCCTATTCTCGGAGCCGTAATTCTCCGAGCGGCCATGGCCCGTTCGGTGGGGCCGTAGCAACCCTCAACCGCCGAATAGCCGGGTAGTCTACACCGATCGAAACCTTCCGGAACAGCCTACTTATAGCAGGCTACAAACCTTCACCAACAGCGAAAATGGGAAAATCTTCCGCGATACGACCTCGAACTAATGCGGTCCTTGTACGTTGTGGACGAAACGGAGCACGCCATGGACCGTCGCGACGTCATCGCCCTCGGAGGGTCAGCAGGAGCGGTCGGCGCATTGAAACAGTTGCTCCGCGAACTTCCTCCCGACTTCGCCGCTACTCTCTTCGTCGTCGTCCATGTCGGCGCGCTTGGAAAGAACCTGCTCGCCGAGATTTTTGCGCATCACGCGACGATCTCCGTCAAGACGGCGGTGGACGGTGAGCGCGTCCTTCCCGGCAGTGTCTACGTAGCGCCGGCAGACCACCACCTCCTCGTTATCGACGGCGTCACCCGTCTCGGCCGCGGGCCGCGCGAGAATCTGGCCCGGCCGGCCGTCGACCCGCTGTTTCGATCGGTCGCAATGACCTACGGCCCGAGGGCCATCGGCGTCGTCCTCACGGGTATGCTGAACGACGGAGCGGCGGGGCTCGCCGACCTGAAACGATGCGGCGGCGTGACTGTCGTGCAGAACCCGGCCGATGCCGCGGCGCCGGATATGCCGCTGGGCGCCTTGGCTGCGACCAACGTCGACTATCGCGCTCCACTTGCCGATCTCGCTTCGCTGCTCGTCGAGCTCACGACCGAAGAGGCCGGTCCGCCGGTTCCGGTTCCCGACGACATCAGGTTCGAAGTCGATATTGCACTTGGCCGCCAGGTCGATGCAGCATTGATGACAGGAATTGCCGACGCCGTGCCCCTGTCATGCCCGGCATGTGGCGGTGTTCTCTCTCAAATCAAGAACTGTCCGCCCTTGCGATTTCGTTGCCAGCTCGGCCACGCTTATACGTCCGATATCTTGTCGGCGGAGAACGAGTGCTCCGTGGACGAGGCCGTGCGGGTGGCGCTCCGGATCATCGAGGAACGGGTGACGCTCAGCGAAAAGATGGCAGACGATGCGGGGCGCAACGGCCTTCAAGCCGCCGCCGCCGCAAACCGACGGCGGGCCGAAGAGATGCGAGAGCATGCCGAAACATTGCGTCGCGCCATTGTCGGCAAATCATTGAAGGTGCCCGCCGGCGAGATCCATGCGCAAAACCTCTCCCCAGCCGCTCCCGACGAGGGGGAGGGGCTTTAGCGTCCGCTTAACGCCGGAACTAAAGCTCGTCGCATTAAACGTATTCATGCGGCGCGCTTTAGGTCTTTGTTATTATGCATGTCGTCATCCCAAAACCGCTGCACACTCTTGGGCGACTGCATTAATGCGCCTCGTCCCAATTCTGCGCCGCACGGGCATCCACCTTCAGCGGCACGCGCATGTCGAGCGCCGGCATCGCGGCATTTTCCATGACCGAAACGATAACCGGGACGGTGCTTTCGATTTCCCCCTCCTCGACCTCGAAGATCAACTCGTCATGCACCTGCAGCAGCATGCGGGCGGAAAGCTTCGCTTCCTCCAGCGCCGGCTCCATCTTCACCATGGCGCGGCGGATGATGTCGGCGGCCGAGCCTTGGATCGGGGCGTTGATCGAAGCGCGCTCGTTGAAGGCTCGCATCGACGGGTTTGAGGAACGGATGTCCGGATAATGGGCGCGGCGGCCGAAGATCGTCTCTACATAGCCATGCTCGCGGGCGAAGGCCTTGGTGTTCTCCATATAGTCGCGGATGCCCGGGAAGCGCTCGAAGTAACGCTTGATGTAATCGCCGGCCTCCGAGCGTTCGATCGAAAGCTGGTTGGCGAGGCCGAAGGCGGAGATGCCGTAGATGATGCCGAAATTGATCGCCTTGGCGCGCCGGCGGATCTCGCTCGGCATGCCGTCGACGGGCACGCCGAACATTTCGGACGCGGTCATCGCGTGGATGTCGACGCCGTCGGCAAAGGCTTGGCGAAGCTGCGGAATATCGGCCACATGGGCCAGCACCCGGAGCTCGATCTGGCTATAGTCAGCCGAGACCAGTTTGCGGCCCGCCGTCGCGACGAAGGCGGTGCGGATCTTGCGCCCCTCGGCGGTCCTGACCGGAATGTTCTGCAGGTTCGGCTCCGACGAGGAAAGCCGCCCTGTCGTCGTCGCCGCAAGCGCATAGCAGGTGTGGACGCGTTTCGTTTCCGGATGGACGAAGCCCGGCAGCGCGTCTGTATAGGTGGATTTGAGCTTGGTGAGCTGGCGCCAATCGACGATCTTGCGCGGCAACTCGTGGCCAACGGCGGCAAGATCCTCGAGCACCGAAGCGGAGGTCGACCATTGCCCGGTCTTCGTCTTCGAGCCGCCCGGAAGGCCCATTTTGGCGAACAGGATATCGCCGAGCTGCTTCGGCGAGCCGATGGTGAAGGTCTCGCCGGCAAGCCGATAGATCTCGTCCTCGAGTGCGGCGGCCCCCTGCGCCAGCTCGCCGGAGAGGCGCGAGAGGATCTGCCGGTCGACGGTGATGCCGCGCTCCTCCATATGCGCCAGAACGGCGATCAGCGGCCTTTCGAGCCGCTCATAGACGCGCGTCAGCCCCTTGGCGGCAAGCCGCGGCTTCAACACGTGCCAGAGGCGAAGCGTGACATCCGCGTCCTCGGCCGCATAGGCGGTCGCCCTGTCGATATCGACGAAATCGAAGCTCACCGACGCCTTGCCGGTGCCGGCAATGTCCTTGTAGGGGATCGGCACGTGGCCGAGCCAGCGCTCCGAGAGCGAATCCATGCCGTGCGTGCCATTGCCCGCATCGACCACATAGGACATCAGCATTGTGTCGTCGAAGCTCTGCAGGGTGATGCCGTGCCGCTTCATGACGAGATAGGGGTATTTCAGGTTCTGGGCGACCTTGAGGATGGACGGGTCCTCCAGCAGAACCTTTAGCCGGCTCAACGCCTCGCGCACCGGCACCTGGTTTTCCACGAGACCGCCGCCCAGCAGATCGCCGACGCCGTTCTTGTGGATCAGCGGCACATAGGCGGCGCGGATCGTGCCGCCCAGGGGATTGTCGCCGTAGTCGGCGATCGCCATCGAAACGCCGACCAGGTCGGCGCGCATCGGGTCGAGGGAGTTCGTCTCCGTGTCGAAACCGAGCACCCCCGCCTCGCGCGCATCGGCGATCCAGCGATCGAGGGTCTCGATGTCGCGGATCGCCACATAGGCCGAATGGTCGAACGGAGCCTTGGCAAAGAATTCGGCGCGCGCTTGTGCCAGCCCCTGCGGCGTCGCGCCAGTGGCATCCGCATCGCCCTTGCCGGTGAGGAAGGAAACCGCCGCCTTAGCGGCATTGCCGCGCGGCGGCGCAGCGCTCGACGATGCCGGTGTCGGCGGTGGCCCGGCGGCCTCGCCCACGTCGAGGTCCGGTCCGTGCGCTTGAGCGCCCCATTCGACCGGCACATACGCCGGCTCGACCGCCTCCGCATCCGTATCGGTCGCCGCCGCGACGCGGCGCGTCAGGGTGGTGAATTCCATCGTCTTCAGGAAGGCGATGAGCTTGGGGCCATCCTGCGAATCGAGTTTGAAATCCTCGAGCGGCACGTCGAGCGGCGTGTCCTTCTTCAAGGTGACGAGCTCGCGCGACAGGCGCGCCATCTCCGCATTGGCGATGATCGCCTCGCGCCGCTTCTGCTGTTTGATCTCGCCCGCCCGCGCCAGCAGCGTGTCGAGGTCGCCATACTCCTCGAGGAGCTGTGCCGCGGTCTTCGGGCCGATCCCCGGAATGCCGGGGACGTTGTCCGTCGAATCGCCGGTCATTGCCTGGAGATCGATCATCTTTTCGGGCGGCACGCCCCATTTCTCGATCACGTCGGGAATGGCGATTTGCTTGTCCTTCATGCTGTCGTACATCGATACATTGGGCGTGACCAATTGCATGAGGTCCTTGTCGGAGGAGACGATCGTGACGCCGGCGCCGGCCTCTTCGGCAAGCCGCGCATAAGTGGCGATCAGGTCGTCGGCCTCAAAGCCTTCCTTCTCGATGCAGGGCAGGTTGAAGGCGCGGGTGGCGTGGCGAATCAGCCCAAATTGGGGGATCAAATCTTCCGGCGGCGCCGTGCGGTTCGCCTTGTACTGGTCGTAAAGCGTATTGCGGAAGGTTTTTGAGGAATAGTCGAAGATCACCGCGAAATGCGTCGGCGTCACGCCGACCGAGGTGTCGCGCGCGTCGGTCAAAAGCTTCCAGAGCATGTTGCAGAAGCCAGCGACCGCATTGACCGGAAGCCCGTCCGACTTGCGGTTGAGCGGCGGGATGGCGTGGAACGCCCGGAAGATGAAGCCCGAGCCGTCGACGAGGAAGAGATGATCACCGTTTTTCATGCGGCCATGGATAGCGCGGGGGAAGGCAAAGGTCCATTGCGGTTTTGCTTGCAAACACCGACCGCGAGGTTCAATTTCCGAAGCTAGGGCGATACGCCATTCCGCGCCGTTGGTCGGAAAATTCGATGATGAAGAGCCTCACGGAAACGTTACGTATTTGTAATGTGCGACTCAGTCGGACAATCCTTGAAAAGCCACATTTGAATCCTCAAATCAGGGTGAGCGGCACTTAAACGATGCCGTCGTCTGGTGATTGGCCTGTCCCCCGCCCGCACCAGATGTGGACAAAGGCCTCATCCCCCTCTCCGGGCCTTTGTCCCGCTTTCACAGAGCCGCCACGGCGCCGCCTCCGCGCCGTGGCGGTTTTTGTTTGGAGCAAGAACAGGCAACTCCATCGCCTGCTTTGTAACTTGTCTTCCTGCCGATTCGCGCCTACCCATGGGACATGGCCTTCAACCGTATGGATTCGGCGACCTATCTGGCCAGCCTGCTGGCAAGAAGCTTCTCGCGCGCCCTGCAGGAGCGGGCGCAAAAGCTCGGCTTCTCCCCGGGGCAATTTCCCGTTCTGCTGGAATTGTGGGCGGAGGACGGACTGACGCAGAAACAGCTGCTCGACCGTCTCGATATCGAACAGGCGACCATGGCCAATACGCTCGCCCGCATGGAGCGCGACGGCCTCGTCGTCCGCCGCAAGCATCCGAACGACAGGCGCTCGCAGCAGATCTACCTGACGGAACGGGCCCGCGAGATGGAGGCGGCGGCGAAGGAGGCAGCGCTTGCGGCCGAGCAATCGCTGCTCGCCGGCTTTCGGCGCTTCGAGAAGGAGCTCATGCTCGAATATATGCGGATGGCGCTCGCCAATGCGACACGCGGCAACGACCCTTCCTGACCGTCATCTCGACAATTTGTCGTTGCATCAAAAGATTTCGCTTAAAGCCGCCCCTATTCGATTCTAGTTTCGCCCGCGAAACCCACAAAGGATTCGCATGATGGCAGATATCACCCGCGTGCTCGAGCGCGCCGACGCAAACCTTCCCCAAAGCCTCGAGCGACTTTTCGACCTCGTCCGCATCCAGTCGATCTCCACCGATCCGGCCTTCAAGGCCGAGTGCCGCAAGGCGGCCGAATGGCTGGTGGCGGAACTCGAGGCCCTCGGCTTCGAGGCCTCGGTGCGCGACACGCCCGGCCATCCGATGGTCGTCGCCCATCATGCCGCCGAGAAGGCAAGCGCCCCGCACCTGCTCTTCTACGGCCATTACGACGTCCAGCCGGTCGATCCGCTGAATCTCTGGGACGCACCCCCCTTCGAACCGGCGATCAAGGAACTCGAACCCGGCCGGAAAGTGATCACCGGCCGCGGCACGTCCGACGACAAGGGGCAGCTGCTGACCTTCGTCGAGGCGGTGCGCGCCTACAAGGAGGCGCATGGGGCGCTGCCCTGCCGCATCACCGTTCTCTTCGAAGGGGAAGAGGAATCCGGCTCCCCGTCGCTGAAACCCTTCCTCGAGGCCAATGCCGCCGAACTCAACGCCGACTACGCGCTGATCTGCGACACCGGCATGTGGGATCGGGAAACCCCGGCGATCTCGGCCGGTCTGCGCGGCCTCGTCGGCGAGGAGATCATCGTCAAGGCAGCGGATCGCGACCTGCATTCCGGCCTTTTCGGCGGCGCGGCGGCAAATCCGATCCATATCCTCACCGACATCCTGGCCGGGCTTCACGACGAGGCCGGCCACATCACGCTCGACAATTTCTACGACGGCGTCGAGGAGACGCCGGCAGAGATCAAGGCGAGCTGGCAGACGCTCGGCCGGACGGCCGAGAAATTCCTCGGCGACGTCGGTCTTTCAATCCCCTCCGGCGAGAAGGGGCGGTCGATATTGGAGCTGACCTGGGCCCGTCCGACGGCGGAGGTCAACGGCATCACCGGCGGCTATACCGGCGAAGGTTTCAAGACGGTGATTGCCGCGCAAGCCTCCGCCAAGGTCTCCTTCCGCCTCGTCGGCAAGCAGGATCCGGCGAAGATTCGCGAGAGCTTCCGCGCCTATGTGCGATCGAAGATCCCGGCGGACTGCTCGGTCGAGTTCCACGCCCATGGTGCTTCGCCGGCTATCCATCTGCCCTACGACTCGGCGCTCCTCACCACCGCCAAGGCGGCGCTCTCCGCCGAATGGCCGAAGCCGGCGATCGTCATCGGCATGGGCGGATCGATCCCGATCGTCGGCGACTTCCAGAAGATGCTCGGCATGGAATCGCTGCTTGTCGGTTTCGGCCTTGCCGACGACCGCATTCACTCGCCCAACGAGAAGTACGAGCTGACATCCTTCCACAAGGGCATCCGCTCATGGATCCGGATCCTCGACGCGCTGGCCGCCTGAGCCTACAGCGCCGTGCGTCTTTTCAGACGCACAAAGCACGCTGTAGCGCTTTGAATTGCTGCATGTATTTGACCTTAAATCGGCTACGATTTGAGGAAACATGCAGTCGTCAGCCGATGCGAAAGGCCTTCGCAGCGGCTCACGCTCAATAGAGGACATCCGAGCAGATATCCGGCCCCTGCTGCTTGACCTCACCGCCTCGGGATGCTTCCCTTTTTGCAAAGGCACAGAATGGGAATGGGCTGTTGGCAAGGGTGAATATCGAGGCATCGCGTCTGAGGCGCGATTCATTCTGCAATGGCGGAAATGGCCGCTCTGGCAACGCCCTCCATTCCTGGACAAGCCGCGCTCGGTCCGTCGCCCTGGCGCCAGCATGACACGGCTGAAGGCATATTTCTGGCCGGCAGTGGGACTGGCGGCAATCGTCTTTTCGGTGCGTGCGCTGATCCATGAACTGCGCGGTTTGTCCCTGAACGAGGTCATCGCCAGTTTCCAGGCCATCTCGATCGAGAGCTGGGCGCTCGCAATCGGCTCGACACTTGTCGCCTATGCGGCCCTTGCCGCCTACGACAAGCTGGCGCTCGACCATCTCGGTCATCGCATCTCGATCTGGTTCATCACGCTCTGCTCGTTCACGACCTATGCGCTGTCGCACAATCTCGGCGCCTCGGTGTTCTCCGGGGCCGTGGTGCGCTATCGCGCCTATCGCTCGAAGGGGCTGACGCCCGGCGAAATCGGCATCCTTGTCGCCTTCTGCTCCTTCACCTTCACGCTCGGCACGCTGGTGCTGTCGGCAATCGTGCTGCTCGCCAAGCCGGACATCATCGAACGGTTTGCCGAGTTTCTGCCGATCGAGATGTCGCTGACGACGGGCGTCCTCATCCTGGTGCTCATCTGCCTCTATATCCTTGGCAGCCTGATCGGTCTTCGGCCGCTGCGCACCCGATGGTTCCAGCTTCACTACCCGCGGCCTCCAATCGTGCTCAGGCAGTTGGTCATCGCCCCTGTCGAACTCCTCGGCGCCGCCGGCATCATCTATTTCGCGCTGCCGGACGCCGGCAATCCGGGCTATGTCGTCATTCTCGGCATTTTCCTCGCCTCCTTCTCGGCGGCGCTGCTCTCGCACGCACCGGGCGGGCTCGGCGTACTCGAACTCGTCTTCATCGCCGCACTGCCCGAGATGGACCAGGCCGACGTGCTGGCGGCACTAGCGATCTTCCGCCTGCTCTATCTGCTGGTTCCGTTTGTCATGGCACTCGTCGTCATCTTCGTCTTCGAGCATTCGCGTTTCCTGGAGCAGCGCGACGCGAAGGGCTCGTAGCTACCCGATGAGGCCATCAGGGCGCGTTGCAGACGCCGGGTATCGCCTTTTCGATCGGTCCCTCCGCATCATCGAGGCGCGCCGTCTCGATTTGGTAGGGGGCGAACGGTGGCACCTGCAGCGACGGGTTGATGATTCTCGTGACATAACAGCCGGAGAAGAAGCGGATCTTGCCTTCCCGTTCGACGGACCTGATCGCCACCGGCACGGCCGAGTAGATGCTGCCGGCTGCCCCCTCGGTGGTCACCTTGCCGATCCGGATCTCCACCGATTCGGTTTTCGCGTAGCCATCGGCAAAGGCCTTGAATTCGCCGACCGGCTCCTTTTCGCCGAAATAGGCATAGGCCCTGGCATATTCCTTGCGGTTGATCGCGTTATAGAGCGAGCGAACAAGCGCGGCGCCGTCGGAACGGTCATCGACGTAAGGCGCGGACTCCTGTGCCCTGCACTCGACGCTCAACGCCGACAGGGCCGCCAATGCCGGCAGGATTATCGAACGAAGCCTCATCATCTCCCTCTCTGACGGACGATCAAGGCCGACCCGAATCGGTGGCCAGACGTCCGCACGATCGGTCATGATCACGACGATTTTGAGTTGAGGCGATCGAACCGTGTCATACCGGCGGCAGGCCCGCCTTGCGCCTTGCGACGACGCGCTCGCGCCAGACGGTGAAGATCCCCGCCGCCACCACCAGCAGCGATCCGATGATCATGTTGACCGTCAAGGTCTCGCCGAAGATCGAGACACCCATGATCGAGGCGAGGACGAGCTGCAGATAGGTGAGCGGCTGCACCGCGACGGCATCGAGCAGGTCATAGGCGCGAATGAGGAAATAGTGGCTCAGGCTGCCGGTGACGCAGAGAAGCAGCATCCACACCCAGTCCGGACCCGTCAGCGTCGCCCAGAAGAACGGGCCGACGAGGCTAATCGCCGCCGCACCGACGACGCCGCTATAGAAGAAGCTCGTCAGCGCCGAATCATCGCGGCTGACGAGCCGCGTCGTGATGGCATAGACCGCGAACATCAGCGCCCCGGCGAGCGGCAGGAGAAAATCGACCTCGAAGGTGCCCTCGCCCGGCTTCAGGATCAGCAGCACGCCGACGAGACCGGCGGTGATCGCCGACCAGCGGCGCCAGCCGACACGCTCGCCGAGAAGCGGCATCGAAAGCAGCGCTACGAAGATCGGCGTCGCCGCCAGGATGGCTTGCGAATGCGCAAGCCCCACGATGGTGAAGGCGGTGATGACGACGACGATCTGCGCCGGCAGCAAGACGCCGCGCAACACCTGAAGGAGCGGCCTTTTCGTCACGGCGGTGGCGCGCAGCCCGGCCGGCGACCGCCAGGCCAGCGTGACGGCAAAGGCGGCAAAGGCCCAGTAGCGGATCATCGCCACGAAGACCGGCGGGTAATTGGCGCCGAGATGCTTGGAAAGCCCGTCTTGGATCGAGAAGATGACGATCGCCAGAAGCGCGAAGACGTAGCCGTTTGCCTTGGATCTCATGGCTCGTCGATACACGCGTCCAGCGGCCAAGACCACGATTTTGTGGCGCGTTCCTGCGGCCGCGCCACAGTGGCTCCGACAATCGGGCGAGTTGACAGAAAAAGACCCCGAGGCCGGGAGGAGGTGGCGTCGGGGTCTTCAAACTCGGCCGGTTCCTGGGAGGAGGAGTGAAACCGACCCGCATCGGGCGCCGCGGGAGGAGGTGCAGCGCTTCGATGAGGAGATCATATGTCATTCCGGCTGATTTAATAGCGACAATGTTGCATCGCAGCATTGCAATGCATGCAAAGCGGACTGCTCATGACCCGCTGGACCCGCGGCTGGGTCGCACTTCGAACACGAGGCCGCAGTCCGCACCGTCCGTGGCCGAGGCGGGACCCCGGCAATGCCAAGGATTTGAAGGCGCTAGGTTTTTCCTCATTCCCATTCTTAACTCCCCCTTAAATAGCCGCATTTAGAGTCGACGGATCGGCATGAGCGGGACGGGAAGACCGGCGCCGCATGACAATTGCGCCGCTGGTGTCGCCTGACAGCGATGATGAACCGGTCCGGCCATAGGGGACAGATCCTTCCGGCATGGCGAGCAGAAAATCAGGGCAGCGGATCGAACCTTCCTTCGGCGGCGATTACGATGACGACGACGATCTACGCGTCGAGGCGAGCGATCGCGTGATCGGTGGCGGACGCAAGGCCAAGCAGGCCCGGCCGAGCGCCAAAGGCGCGCGCGCGACGCGCGGCAGGCGGACCGGCAGAGGCGGGTCCGGCGGCGGCTTCTTCGCTCCGGTGCGGCGGCTTGCCTATTGGTGCGTCGTGCTCGGCATCTGGGGCGCGATCGGCGTCGGCGGGCTGGTGCTCTACTATGGCGCGCGCATGCCGAGCGCCACGAGCTGGTCGATCCCCGAGCGGCCGCCGAACGTCAAGATTCTCGCGGTCAACGGCGATATCGTCGCCAATCGCGGCGCCACCGGCGGCGAGGCGCTGGCACTCGAAGACATGTCGCCCTACATCCCGCAGGCCGTCATTGCCATCGAGGACCGCCGCTTCTACTCGCATTTCGGCGTTGATCCGCTGGGGTTGGCGCGCGCCATGCTGACCAACCTGACGAGCGGCCGCATGGTCCAGGGCGGCTCGACGCTGACGCAGCAGCTTGCCAAGAATCTGTTCCTGTCGCCGGAGCGCACGCTCGAACGAAAGGTGCAGGAAGTGCTGCTCGCCTTCTGGCTGGAGCAGAAATACACCAAGGATCAGATCCTGGCGATGTATCTCAACCGCGTCTTCTTCGGCTCGAACGCCTATGGGGTCGAGGCGGCGTCCAGGCGCTACTTCAACAAGTCGGCGCGCGACGTCAATCTCGGCGAAGCGGCGGTACTCGCCGGCCTGTTGAAGGCACCTTCGCGGCTTTCGCCGGCGCGTGATCCTGGAGCGGCCGAGGCGCGCGCGCAAGTGGTGCTCGGCGCCATGCGCGAGGAAGGCTTCGTCACCGATGCCGAGATCAAGACGGCGATGTCGCAGACGCCGACGCGGGCGAAAAGCTTCTGGTCGGGCGCCGAGCACTATGTCGCCGACATGGTGATGGACCAGCTTCCCGGCATGATCGGCGAGGTCAGCCAAGACCTGATCGTCGACACCACCATCGATCTGTCGCTCGAAAAGAAGGCCGAAGAGGTGCTCGCCGCATCACTCGAGGAGGAGGGCGGCAAGCTCAACGCCTCGCAGGCGGCGCTCGTCTCGATCGACGGCACCGGCGCGATCCGGGCGCTGGTCGGCGGCAGGGACTATGCGGAGAGCCAGTTCGACCGCGCCTCGAAGGCGAAGCGCCAGCCGGGCTCCGCCTTCAAGCCCTTCGTCTATGCAGCGGCGCTCGAGATCGGCCGCACGCCGATGTCGGTGCGCAATGACGCGCCGGTCCGGATCGGCAACTGGACGCCGGAGAACTACGACCAGAAATATCGCGGCGAGGTGACGCTTGCCGATGCGCTGGCCAACTCGCTGAACACCATCGCCGCCCAGCTCGTCATGGAGGTGGGACCGCCGAATGTCGTCAAGCTGGCGCATCGGCTGGGGATCGATTCCGAGATGCAGGCGAACGCCTCGATCGCGCTCGGCACGTCGGAAGTCAGCCTCGTCGAGCTCACTTCGTCCTATGCGCCCTTCATGAACGGCGGTTTCAAGGCGACACCGCATGTCATCCGCCGCATCTCCACCGCCGACGGCACGGTGCTCTACGAGAATACCTATGACAACCCGCCGCGCGTGCTCGATCCGGCGATCGTCAGCGAGATGAACCGGATGATGGTGCGGGTGCTGACCGACGGCACCGGCAGGAAGGCGCGCCTGCCAGGCTGGGAAGCGGCCGGCAAGACCGGCACGACGCAATCTTTCCGCGACGCGCTCTTTGTCGGCTACACGTCCAACCTGACGACCGGCGTCTGGTTCGGCAACGACGACGGCAAGTCGATGAAGAAGGTCACCGGCGGCGGGCTGCCGGCCAAGGCCTGGCACGATTTCATGGCGGCAGCGCATGAGGGGCTTTCGCCCTCGCCGCTCTTCGGCACGACCGGCGTCCAGCCGGTCTTCGACGAGGGCAGTCCCGTCGCCGGCGGCGAGGCTTTGCCCGACGGCTTCGGGGATCCCGCAGCCTTCCCCGAACGCCCGGCAGCGATGGACGGTGCGATCGCCGTCGACCAGAGCCGTCCGGCAGCAGAGCCGACGGGGGGCCCGATCCCGCCGGCAGGCGTCGGCGAAACCACCGGTGCGACCCGTCGCACGACGCTTTTCGAGCTTTTGACCGGCGGCTGAACAGGGCGTCGCCAGCGACAGACAGACGCGCCCGATCATCGGCGGACGCATCGCGCGCATGCGACCGGGAAAGTCCGCTTGCTTTTGGCCCTGCTCGCCCCGCAGAATGCCTTGCAGTCCGAAACGCCGGTCCTTATATACGCCGCATCGACGCAGCCCTCGGGCCGCGATCAAATCCAAAGAGCATCCCGTTAGGGACTGTCCCATGAATGCCTGACCGGGTTCCGACAGTCCGCTGCAAGGAGAGAACGACATGGCAAAAGTTATTGGTATTGACCTCGGAACGACCAACTCCTGCGTCGCCGTGATGGACGGCAAGGACGCGAAGGTGATTGAAAACGCCGAAGGCGCGCGCACGACCCCGTCGATGGTGGCCTTCTCCGACGATGGCGAACGTCTCGTCGGCCAGCCGGCCAAGCGCCAGGCGGTCACCAATCCGGAAAACACCCTTTTTGCGATCAAGCGCCTGATCGGCCGCACCTTCGAGGACCCGACCACCCAGAAGGACAAGGGGATGGTCCCCTACAAGATCGTCAGGGCCGACAATGGCGATGCCTGGGTCGAGGCGCATGGCAAGAGCTATTCCCCGTCGCAGATCTCCGCGATGATCCTTCAGAAGATGAAGGAAACCGCCGAATCGTATCTTGGTGAGAAGATCGAGAAGGCCGTCATCACCGTTCCGGCCTACTTCAACGACGCCCAGCGCCAGGCCACCAAGGACGCCGGCAAGATCGCCGGCCTCGACGTGCTGCGTATCATCAACGAGCCGACCGCGGCCGCCCTTGCCTACGGCCTCGACAAGAAGGAAGGCAAGACGATCGCCGTCTACGACCTCGGCGGCGGCACCTTCGACATTTCCGTGCTGGAAATCGGCGATGGCGTCTTCGAGGTGAAGTCCACCAACGGCGATACCTTCCTCGGCGGTGAAGACTTCGACATGCGTCTCGTCGAATACCTGGCTGCCGAGTTCAAGAAGGAGCAAGGCATCGACCTCAAGAACGACAAGCTTGCGCTGCAGCGCCTCAAGGAAGCTGCCGAAAAGGCGAAGATCGAGCTGTCGTCCTCGCAGCAGACCGAGATCAACCTGCCGTTCATCACGGCCGATGCTTCCGGTCCGAAGCATCTGACGATGAAGCTGTCGCGCTCCAAGTTCGAAAGCCTCGTCGAGGACCTGATCCAGAAGACCATCGCGCCGTGCAAGGCGGCCCTCAAGGACGCCGGCGTCTCGGCTGCCGAGATCGACGAAGTCGTTCTCGTCGGCGGCATGACGCGCATGCCGAAGGTCCAGGAGACGGTGAAGCAGCTGTTCGGCAAGGAACCACACAAGGGCGTCAACCCGGATGAAGTGGTCGCCATGGGTGCCGCCATCCAGGCCGGCGTGCTGCAGGGCGACGTCAAGGACGTCCTGCTCCTCGACGTGACGCCGCTTTCGCTCGGCATCGAGACGCTCGGTGGCGTTTTCACCCGTCTCATCGAGCGCAACACGACGATCCCGACCAAGAAGAGCCAGGTCTTCTCGACGGCCGATGACAACCAGTCCGCCGTGACGATCCGCGTCTCCCAGGGCGAGCGCGAAATGGCCGCTGACAACAAGCTGCTCGGCCAGTTCGACCTCGTCGGCATTCCGCCGGCACCGCGCGGCATGCCGCAGATCGAAGTGACCTTCGACATCGACGCCAACGGCATCGTGCAGGTCTCCGCGAAGGACAAGGGTACCGGCAAGGAGCACCAGATCCGCATCCAGGCCTCCGGCGGCCTTTCCGACGCCGATATCGAGAAGATGGTCAAGGACGCCGAAGCCAACGCCGAGGCGGACAAGAAGCGTCGCGAATCGGTGGAAGCCAAGAACCAGGCCGAGAGCCTGATCCATTCTTCCGAGAAGTCGCTGAAGGAATATGGCGACAAGGTTTCCGAGACGGATCGCAAGGCGATCAGCGACGCGATCGCGGCGCTGAAGACCTCCGTCGAAGCGTCCGAGCCTGACGCCGAGGACATCAAGGCCAAGACCAACACGCTCATGGAGGTTTCCATGAAGCTCGGCCAGGCGATCTATGAAGCCCAGCAGGCGGAAGCAGCGCATGCGGATGCCGCCGCTGACGCCAAGCGTGACGGCGACGATGTCGTCGATGCCGACTATGAAGAAGTCAAGGACGAGGACGACCGCAAGCGGTCGGCATAAGCTCTCCTCGGTCAAACTAGCGAAGCCCGGGATCGCTCCCGGGCTTTTCTGTTGCCGCCGAAGTCCCGACACTACCGACAGCCGGCGGGAAATGTACCTTGGAGGCGCGGCGCGCAGCGATCAATCCGAACGATGATGCAACGGCAAGTGGCGAGAAGTGGTGCCGGAACGCCATTATTCCGACAAAAAAGCACTCGGTCGCCCGACTTGGCTATGGTATCGCGCTTCAAGGTTTACTAAATCCTGTGGCAAGATAATCGGGCAGGGTCGGATCGCGCTGGCAAGCCTTGTCAACTGGACAATCTTTGAAGCATGAAACGAGATCTTTACGAAACGCTTGGCGTTGCAAGAAACGCGGACGAGAAGGAACTGAAAAGCGCCTTCCGTAAACTGGCGATGCAATATCACCCGGACCGCAATCCCGGGGACCAGGAAGCGGAAAAGTCCTTCAAGGAAATCAACCAAGCCTACGAGACGCTGAAGGATCCGCAGAAGCGTGCGGCCTACGACCGCTACGGCCACGCAGCCTTCGAGCAGGGCGGCATGGGAGCCGGCTTCGGCAACGGCTTTGCGGGCGGCAGCGCCGGCGGCTTCTCGGACATTTTCGAAGATATCTTCGGCGAGATGATGGGCGGCGGTCGTCAGCGCCGCTCCTCGGGCGGTCGCGAACGCGGTGCGGACCTTCGCTACAACATGGAGATCACCCTCGAGGAGGCCTTTTCCGGCAAGACGGCGCAGATCCGCGTGCCGACGTCGGTCACCTGCGACGTCTGCACGGGCTCGGGCGCGAAGCCGGGCACCAGCCCGAAGACCTGCGCCACCTGCCAGGGCTCCGGCCGTATCCGCGCCGCCCAGGGCTTCTTCTCGATCGAACGCACCTGCCCGACCTGCGGCGGCCGCGGTCAGACGATCACCGATCCCTGCAGCAAATGCCATGGCCAGGGCCGGGTCACCGAGGAGCGCACGCTGTCGGTCAATATTCCGACCGGCATCGAGGACGGCACGCGCATCCGCCTCTCCGGCGAGGGCGAAGCCGGACTGCGCGGCGGTCCCCCTGGCGACCTCTATATTTTCCTGTCGGTCAGGCCGCATGAGTTCTACCAGCGCGACGGAGCAGACCTCTACTGCAGCGTGCCGATCTCGATGACGACCGCGACGCTTGGCGGCAAGTTCGACGTTACCACACTCGACGGCACGAAATCGCGCGTCACCGTGCCGGAGGGCACCCAGGCCGGCAAGCAGTTCCGCCTCAAGGGCAAGGGCATGCCGGTGCTGCGCTCCAACCAGACGGGCGACCTCTATATCCAGATCCAGATCGAGACGCCGCAGAAGCTCACCAAGCGCCAGCGCGAATTGCTGCAGGAGTTCGAGCAGATCTCGTCCAAGGAGAACAATCCGCAATCGACGGGCTTCTTCTCCCGCATGAAAGATTTCTTCGATACACTGAGCGAATAGCCACACCAGGCTTTCGACTTTGCCCCTCACCCTAACCCTCTCCCCACAGGCCGGGAGAGGGGACTTGGGCAGGCACTAGCCGCGAGTCCCCTTCGCCTCGCTTGCGGGGGAGAAGGTGGCCGGCAGACCGGATGAGGGGCATAGTCGAGGGGCCCGGATCGCCGGTGCCCCGCCCGTGCTCATCTTATGCTACCGCCGCCACCAATTGCCAGAAGCCGAGGGCCATAAGCACCGAACCGGCGAGCCGCGACAGGAGGCGACCGACCGGCAGTAGCTTTTCGGCAAGCACGAAGAGCGCGATCGCGGCAATCCACAGCACATTCATGATGCCGCCGACGAACAGGAGTGCCATCAGCGCCCAGCAGCAGCCGACGCAATAGAGACCGTGACGGAAGCCGAGCCTCACGGCGCCACCCGGATCGCTTCGGAACCCGCCGTGTCTCTGCAGGAAGACGATCGGCGCCTGGCACTGCGTCAAACAGGCATCCTTGAGCGGCGTCCACTGGTAAAGTCCCGCCACGATCAACACGACGCCGCTGAAGACACGATTGGCGCTTGCCAGCGCCGGGGTCAGCAGCGTGCCTTCGATCAGCCATTGTCCGAGCGTGGCGACCAGCGCGAAACCTGTCCAGGCGATGAGGTAGCCGGCGGTGAAATAGCCGGCCGAGGCAAAGGGCTTGCCGTCCCTGAGGCTTTGCCGTCCGACGCGGGCATAGAGAAGGATCATCGGCGACGCTGAGGGAAGCATCATGCCGATCATCATCACCACCCACATGGTCAGGGTGAAGGTGGCCTCGACGGGGCTCCAGGGACGCGGCGAAATCCCCAGCAATGCGTCGAGCGGTCCGGTCCTCGCCTCGCCTCCCATGTGCATGTCCATATCCATGTCCATGCCGGGGTCCATGGGCATTGTTGCATCCATTCCCGTCTCGGGCATCGACATGCCGCCCATGTCCATGCTGGCCGCGAGCCAGAGAATATAGATCCAGGCGACCGCCGCCAACGTGGCGATCGCCGCAGCGACGATCGACCGGTCGCGGCGCAAGAGGGATTCGAGCGTGGTGTCGGTCATGGTGTCAGTGCACCACACCGCGTTCGGTCATGTGGATCCTGGCGAAATGGGCGTGCGAGTCCGACAGGGACAGCGACAGCGTACCGACCGTGTCGGCCCAACCGCGCCCCACCTCGCAGGTATCATACTCAAAGCCGGTCGGCAGGTTGAGCCTGGCGCGGTGCTTATCACCCGTTACCGGATTGAGGATCGGCTCACCGCGCGCCTCGATCCATCCCGGCACGCTGACGCGCGCCGTCCGCCCTTCGATGTCGACCTCGAAGTCGATCGGCGCGAAAACCGGATCGTGGAACGTTTCGAAGGTCGTCGAAAACACCTGGAAGAAGGTGGCGCCGGGTTCGGTGTCCTGCCCGCTCATGATGCGCAGCAGCGCTTCGCGCTGCATATCCGACGCCAGCTCGTCGACGATCGGCACGACCTCGCCGCGGCCCTCATGGATGGCGCCGGGCCAGGCGACGATCATTCCGCACTTCAAGCCATCGAGGCGGGTGTCGCCGTGATGGCCTTCCTCGATCTCGATCATCCCCACGGCGCTGCAATGCCCGTGCGTCGGCAAGGCATTGAACTGGCAGGGGCAACCATAGGCACAGTTGCAATGAATGAATTCACGGCCCTTGATCGTCCATTTGACGTTCGCCATCGTCCCCTCCCAGAGACTATTCCCTTAGGCCATGGGAATATACACCCCGCCAGAAGGGCTGCCAACGGCGCGGCGGTGCCCCGGCGCCACACCATTTCAGGGCGAGTCGGATCGAGTTCGGGTGAAGATATGCCGCCGCCTTAGCCGACGAGGTCGACAGCGAAGTAGGAGAGGGCAGAAATCAGCGCGGCGGCGGGCATCGTGATCACCCAGGCGACGACGATGTTTCCGGCGAGGCCCCAGCGCACGGCAGAGACACGCCGAGCCGAGCCGACGCCGATGATGGCGCCGGTGATCGTGTGGGTCGTCGAGACCGGAATGCCGAGCCAGGTTGCCGCAAACAGCGTGATGGCGCCGCCGGTCTCGGCACAGAAGCCTTGCATCGGATTGAGCTTGGTGATCTTCGATCCCATGGTGTGGACGATCCTCCAGCCCCCGAAAAGGGTTCCGAGCGCGATCGCCGCTTGGCAGGTGATGACCACCCAGAAGGGCACGTGGAACTCCGGCCCGAGATAGCCCTGAGAAAAGAGGAGCACGGCGATGATGCCCATGGTTTTCTGCGCGTCGTTGCCGCCATGGCCGAGCGAATAGAGCGAGGCTGACACGAATTGCAGCCCTCGGAAGGTGTTGTCGACGGCAAACGGCGTCTGGCGCACGAACAGCCAGGACACGATCAGGACCAGCAGGAGAGCCAGCACGAAGCCTATCCCCGGCGACATGACGATGGCGCCGGCGGTCTTCAGAAGACCGGACCAGACGATGGAACTGAAGCCGGCCTTGGCGAGGCCCGCGCCGACGAGACCCCCGACGAGCGCGTGCGAGGAGCTCGACGGAATCCCGAATATCCATGTCAGGATATTCCAGGTGATCGCGCCGATCAGCGCCGCAAAGATGACCTGGGGCGTGACGATGCCGGGATTGATGATCCCCTTCCCAAGCGTCTCGGCCACATGCAGGCCGAAGAACAGGAAGGCGATGAAGTTGAAGAAGGCCGCCCACATGACGGCATATTGCGGTCGCAGCACTCGCGTCGAGACGATCGTCGCTATCGAATTGGCTGCGTCGTGCAATCCGTTCAGGAAATCGAAAAATAGGGCAACCCCGATGAGACCCACAAGCAGCGGGAAGGCGAGGGTGGCGTCCATCAGACGTTCTCGATCACGATGCCGCTGATTTCGTTGGCAACATCCTCGAAGCGGTCGACGACCTTTTCCAGCTCGCCAAAAATCTCGCTGCCGATGATATAGCCCATGGGATTGGTGCTGCCATGGCGCTTGAACAAGTCCTTCAGGCCCTGCTCATGCAGTTCGTCGGAGCGGCCTTCGACGCGGGTGACCTCTTCGGCGATCGTGCTCAGGCGTTGCGCATTGACGCCGATCCGGTTGAGGAGCGGAATAGCCTCGGCGATGAGATGGGCGGCCTCGACGACCGCCAAGCCCATGGCCTGCATGCCGGGATCGAAGCTCTTCTGCTCGTAGAGCCGGATGGTCTTCACCGTCTTGTGCATCATGTCGATCGCATCGTCCATCGACTGGATGAGATCCTTGATGTCGCCGCGATCGAAGGGCGTGATGAAGCTGCGGCGCACCGCAAGCAGGACCTCTCGGGCGACCTCGTCGGCCTCGTCCTCGAGCTGGACGATGCGATCGCAATGGCGCTCGATGTCCGGTCCGCCGGCAAGCAACGCGTTCAACGCCTCCGCCGCCTCCATGACAGTGCGCGAATGCTGCTCGAAGAGATCGAAGAACCGGTCTTCACGGGGGAGGAGCTTGCGAAACAGGCCGAGCATCATTCATCCAACTGTCGATTGTCACAAAACTGTCATATTGCACTTGCGCGGCGGGGGAAAGTTCCGATGCGTCCAAAAATAGAGGCTTTCCCACAGCGGATTCTGCCACAAAGGCCCCCCGATTGGACCTAACCCTCTCCAGCACGCGGGGCTTGGCGCTCGCCGCAAGGCTCCTCTCGCCGTCGTTACGGGGCGAAGGTCGCGGCAGGGGAATAAGGGGCAGAAATCGCCCAAACCGTATTAACCTTTCGCCTTGCCTTGGCCCGGCTTTCGTCCTACCTCACAGGCACGTCGAATTCGGACCCGCAATGCCCCACAAGGTCTCTCTCACCCGCCTGAAACTCAACGACTTTCGCAACTATGCGGCGCTCTCGCTCGAGCTCGACCAGCGGCATGTCGTGCTGACCGGCGAGAACGGCGCGGGCAAGACCAACCTGATGGAGGCGATCTCGTTTCTTTCGCCGGGCCGCGGCCTGCGACGCGCCGCTTATGCGGATGTCGCCCGGGTCGGCGCAAGTGACGGCTTCTCGGTTTTTGCCGCAGTCGAGGGAATGGAAGGCCCGGTGGAGATCGGCACGGGTACGGCAGGCGCGGAGGAAGGGCAAGCCCGCCGCCTCAGACTCAACGGCACGCCGGCCCGCACCGTCGACGAACTCACCGATCATCTGCGCGTGCTCTGGCTGACGCCGGCGATGGACGGCCTGTTCACCGGCCCATCCTCCGACCGGCGGCGGTTCCTCGACCGGCTGGTGCTCTCCCTCGATCCCGAGCACGGCAGGCGTGCCAGCGAATTCGACCGTGCGATGCGCAGCCGCAACCGGCTGCTCTCCGAATTCCGGCCGGATCCCGCCTGGCTTACCGCGATCGAGCGCGAAATGGCCGGCCTGGGCGTGTCGATGGCGCTTGCCCGATTGGAGATGCTCGGCCTGTTGACGGCACTCGTAGAGCGGAGCCAGGGCGGCGGCACCTTCCCGTCCGCCAGCCTCTCGCTCGCCGGATTTCTCGATGATCGCCAAGGGCTGCCGGCCTACGATCTCGAAGAGCAGTATCTCTCGATGCTCAAGGACGGCCGCGCCCGCGATGCGGCAGCGGGCCGAACGCTCGATGGACCGCACCGCAGCGACCTGATGATCCGCCATCGGGAAAAGGACATGGAGGCGGAACGCTGCTCGACCGGCGAGCAGAAGGCCCTTCTCGTCGGGCTGGTGCTCGCCCATGCGCGTCTCGTCGGCGACATGACCGGCCACGCGCCGATACTCCTGCTCGATGAGATCGCCGCGCATCTCGATCAGGGACGGCGGGCGGCGCTCTTCGACCGCGTCGACGAACTCGGCGGCCAAGCCTTCATGACCGGAACGGATCAGGCAATGTTCGAGGCGCTCGGTGAACGGGCACGCTATCTGACCGTTGCAAATGGTCACGTTTCGGAGTGACATCCCCTCCTCCATAACGCGTCGAAAAGAGGCGCGGGCAGGAACCCCACGGAGACGGACATGACCGCAGCAGCCCTCGATCCATCGGAAATCGCGCGCTATGCGCGCCATATCGTGCTGCCTGAGATCGGCGGCGCCGGACAGCAGAAGCTGAAGGCCGCGCGCGTGCTCGTCATCGGCGCGGGCGGTCTCGGCGCGCCGGTGCTGCAATATCTCGCCGCCGCGGGCGTGGGAAAACTCGGCATCGCCGATGACGACGCCGTCTCGCTGTCGAACCTGCAGCGCCAAATCATTCACGCCACCAGCGACATCGGCCGGTCGAAGGTCGAGAGCGCCGCCGCCGCGATCGCCGACCTCAATCCGCATGTGGTGGTCGCGCCGCACCCGCAGCGTCTTTCAGCTGAGAACGCCGAAGCGATCTTCCGGCAATACGACCTCATCGTCGACGGTTCGGACAATTTCGATACGCGCTATCTGGCGGCGGATGCGGCGGAGGCGGCACGGATCCCGCTCGTCACAGGCGCCGTCGGACGCTTCGACGGCTCCGTCACGGTGTTGAAACCCTACGAGACGGATGCCGATGGTCACCCCAACCCATCCTACCGCGATCTCTTCCCGGCGCCGCCTCCGCCGGGTGCGGTGCCGGCCTGCGCCGAAGCCGGCGTGGTCGGGGCGCTAACCGGTGTCATCGGCACATTGCAGGCGATGGAAGCGATCAAGCTCATCACCGGTATCGGCGAACCGCTCGTCGGCCGCCTGCTGCTCTATGACGGCCTCGCGGCCGCGTTCAGCACGATCCGCTATCGGCGCGGCCGGATTTGAAGACAGGATGGAAACGCGTCGCCTCGACCAGAGCTTCGATCGCTACGAGGAACTCCTGGCGCTGATCCTGACATCCTTTGCCTATATGGATGGGCGGATCGATCCGCCCTCCTCCGCTCATGCTCTGACGGTCGAGTCCTTGCGTCGGAAATCCAACGACGAGATCGGCTTTGTGATCGCCGTTGGTCGCGAGCTTCTCGGTTGCGTGTTCGTGAAGCCCGAGCCGGACTGCCTTTACATCGGCAAGCTGGCCATCGATCCGGCCCATCAGGGCAAGGGCCTCGGCCTCCGGCTGCTTGCCGCCGCGGAGGAGACGGCCGGTCACTTCGGCCTGCCCGTGCTGAGATTGCAGACGCGTATCGAGCTCACGGAAAATCACGCCACCTTCGCAGCCTGGGGCTTCGTCGAGACGAGCCGATCCGCCCATCCCGGTTTCATGCGGCCGACCTCGATCGAAATGCGGAAGCTGCTTTGGACCTGAAGCGCCGCATGCAACCGCGGCTATAGTCGCCCCCTCTCCCCGCAGGCACCCCGCAGGCGGGGAGAGGAGAAGGGTGAGGGGGCAAAAGCCACCTTTTTCATTTCAGCTTCAATCCCTTCCCGGCAGCACCCGGTCCGGCGGGCGATGACCGTCGTAGAAGGTGCGGATGTTGATCACCACCTTATCGCCCATGTCGATGCGGCCTTCGAGTGTCGCCGAGCTCATATGCGGCAGCAGCACCACCTTGCCTTCGCCGGCGAGCCTGATGAGCTTGGGGTTGACGGCCGGCTCATTCTCGAAGACGTCGAGACCGGCACCGGCAATCTTGCCCTCCCGCAGGCATTTGATCATTGCCGTCTCGTCGATCACGTCGCCGCGCGCGGTGTTGACGATGTAGCTGTCGGGGCGCATCAGCGCCAGCCGGCGGGCCGAAAGCAGATGATAGGTGGCCGGCGTCGACGGGCAATTGACGGAAACGATGTCGACGCGGGCGAGCATCTGGTCGAGGCTGTCCCAATAGGTCGCCTCCAGCATCTCCTCGGTCTCCCGCTTGACGCGATGGCGGTTGTGATAGTGGATCGAAAGGCCGAAGGCCTTGGCGCGGCGGGCGACGGCTGTCCCAATCCGCCCCATGCCGACGATGCCGATCCGCTTGCCGGCGATGCGGCGGCCGAGCATCCAGGTCGGCGACCACCCGGCCCATTCGCCCTTGCGGTCGGTCAGCACCTGCGCACCCTCGGCGAGCCGGCGGGGCACCGCCAGGATGAGCGCCATGGTCATGTCGGCGGTATCTTCGGTCAGCACGTTCGGCGTGTTGGTGACGGTGATTCCCTTGCGGGCGGCGGTATCGACGTCAATGTTGTCGACGCCGTTCGAGAAGGCCGCGATGAGCTTCAATTGCGGGCCTGCCTGCTCGATCAGCGCGGCGTCGATTCGGTCCGTCACCGTCGGCACCAGCACATCGACCCTTTTCACCGCGGCAACCAGCTCCGGCTGGCTGCGCGGCGTATCGTCGATGTTGAGCTCTGCGTCGAAAAGCTCGCGCATCCGGGTTTCGACGACATCCGGCAGTTTCCGGGTGATATAGACGGTCGGCTTCTTCTTGCTTGTCATTCCTGCGAGCGGCCCTCGTTGACGGGTCCTTAACCAAGTTGGGTGATAGTTTTCTCCCTATAGCCGCAATTTCTACCAGACCCGGTGGGGAAGACAATTGAAAGTCGCTGTCCGGGTCCAGGATTTGCGGCACGCGTCCGGTCGGGCGCGTTCCAGGGTGCGTCCCCGGATCGGAAACGACCCGAGGATTAGAACATGCGGCAATTCAAAGTGCTACAGCGAGCTTTGTGCGTCTGAGAAGGCCACCGCTGTGGAGACGCCGCAAGGCTTCGCTTACGATCGGAACATGGGCTTCGTCATGCGTCACATCATTTCCAAAGCCTCTCAGTTGTTGCTGGCCGCGTTCCTCGGAACGGCCATCATGAATTCCGCCGCCTTTGCCCAGGCGGCAAAGGGTCCGAGCGGGCTGCCGCTCCCCCGCTTCGTCAGCCTCAAGTCCAGGAGCGTCAATCTCAGAATCGGGCCGAGCCTCGATTACGCGGTCGCCTTCCGCTATCTGAGATCCGGCGTTCCCGTCGAGATCATACAGGAATACGACAACTGGCGCCGCATCCGAGACGCCGACGGCACAGAGGGCTGGGTCAACCAGGCGCTGCTTTCCGGCGATCGCACCGCCGTTGCTGCACCGTGGATGCGCGGCAAGGGTGAAGAGATCTTCGTCAATCTCCGGCGCGACCCACAGAGCACGGCGCCGATCATCGCCCGCATGCAGCCGGGCGTGCTGCTGCATATCGGCGAGTGCAACGGCGACTGGTGCCATGCGGAGACGCAAGGGGTGGAAGGCTGGATCGCCCAAAGCGAAATCTGGGGCGCCTATCCGGGGGAAGCCTTCAAGTAGGCCGCTCCGGCCAGCGATGGACGCTCGCCCCCAGTTATGCGTTCGCCTAAGAACTAACGGGCGTGTCGAACGTCATGACTTGGTCGACTTTTTGATCAGTCCTAACTTCGAAATGAGATCGGTGACGAGTTCATCCACGCCCCTCTTCGCGGTGTCGATGACGAGTGGCCGCGGCATCCAATCTTCATAAACTCGATTGGTGATCTCTTCCCACGTTGGTTTTGCCAGCCCCCGTACATCGGTCTTCCGGGTTTCTACCCGCCGACGATGCTCCACTTTGTCTGAGCATATGATCTCAACCTCGATGGCCGATTTGCCCGACCGCTCTGCGACTGACAGCCACGCGTCTCTGGTTACTCGGAGACCGTTTACCGAATCAGCGATGACGGTATTGTCGAGAGTGAGATTGTCTTCAGCCACTCCATAAGCCGCTACGTACCCTGCTGGCCCAATGTCGGAGTTTAGACCGCCCGAAGCGCGAATGCTTTGCTCGATCGTGTCGATTCGCACATGCACGGCATGCAGTTGCCTCGCAAGGGCGCGAGCAATTGTCGTTTTCCCCGTCCCCGGTAAGCCGCCCAAAATGATGAGCATGAGCAGAGCTTTCGATTGTTCTCACACCGACTTTCAGTCGAGATGCGTCAGACGAGGGCGGCCTCCCGGGCAGCGCTGGCGAGCGATATCATCGGGCGCGGGCCGATCTGGCCGATGACGATGCCGGCCGCCAAGTTGCCGAGCTTGCTGCAATCTTCGAGCGAACGGCCGGCCGTGTAGCCATAGAGGAAGCCGGCCGCATAAAGGTCGCCGGCGCCGGTCGTGTCGACCACTTGCTCGACCGCAGTCGCGCCGACGCGCACCCGTTCCTCGCCGCGCACGACGATCGAACCCTCTTCGCTGAGCGTCACGGCGGCGAGCTTGCAGTCCTTGGCGAGCGTCCTGAGCGCGAGATCGAAATTCTCCGTCTCGTAAAGCGCCAGTGCCTCCTGCTTGTTGGCGAAGACGATGTCGACGGTGCCGGAGCGCATCAGGTCGAGAAACTCGTCGCGGTAGCGATGCACGCAGAAACTGTCCGATAGCGTCATCGCCGTCTCGCGACCATGGGCATGGGCAATTCTCGCTGCCTCGCGGATCGCGTCCTTGGCGCGCGGCGGATCCCAGAGATAGCCCTCGAAATAGGTGACGCTCGATTGGGCGACGACGTCGGCCTCGACGTCTTCCGGGCCGAGCTCGACACAGGCGCCGAGATAGGTGTTCATCGAGCGCTCGCCGTCCTCGGTGACGAAGATCATCGAGCGCGCGGTCGGCGGCAGGCTCTCGAGCGGCTGGGTCTCAAAATGAACGCCCTGGGCGCGGATGTCGTGGGTGAAGATCTGGCCGAGCTGGTCATTGGCAATCTTGCCGAAATAGGCCGCCCGCCCACCGAGGTTCGCAACGCCGGCGGCGGTGTTGCCGGCGCTGCCGCCCGAAGCTTCGACCGCCGGGCCCATGCGCGAATAGAGGAGCTCGGCCCGCTCCGCATCGATGAGGTTCATCGCGCCCTTGATGATACCGTTGTGCACGAGAAAACTGTCATCGCAGCGCGCGATGATATCGACGATCGCATTGCCGATCGTCAGTACATCGAATTTCGTCATGAGCTCCGTCCGGTTTCCTGAATGGCCGGTGTTCGTTAATAGCGGTTTTCCGGCCATTTGGAAGACGTTAAATATGCCGCGATCACCTTGGCAGAGCGGCCGCGTCGTAGGCGTCGGCGAAGTCGGCGCTTGGCGGGATCGGCTTGATGACATCGATCATCACGCCATTGGGATCGGCGGTAATGAAATGGCGCTGGCCGAACGCCTCATCGCAGAGTGCCTTGAGAATGGGAAGCCCGGCACCTCGAATCTCGGTGTAGAGCCGGTCGGGATCTTCGACTTCGAAATTCAGCAACAGGCCCTGAACGGGTGCCCGGCGCTGCTCCGGCACGGTCTCATGACGGTAATCGAGAACGGCAAGCGTCACATGCTCGTCCTCGGTCGACTGCAAATGCATGTACCAGTCGCTGACGAAAAGCGGCTCGAAGCGAAAATGCCTCACGTAAAACTCGGCGGTCGCCCGCACATCCGCCGTCATGATCACCGGATAGTAGCTCGTCGATTTCATGCTTTTCCTCCATTGATCATTATCATACAATCTGTATGTATCTATAATTAACATACAGGCTGTATGTATGCAACAGGAAAAGCCCCGGCGTTCGAATCGCCAACGCTCAGACACGACCCGCGCCGCCATCCTCGAGGGAGCGCGCGACCTCTTCATCGCGAAAGGTTATGCGGACACGGCAACGCCTGACATCGTGGCTGCGGCGGGGCTGACGCGCGGAGCGCTCTATCATCATTTCGAGGACAAGAAGGCGCTGTTTCGAGCCGTCGTCGAACGGGAGGCGGGCGAGGTCGCCGCAGCGATCCAACGTTCCGACAGAGGTCAAGACTCGCCGCGAGACGCGTTGCTTGCGGGCGCGTCCGCTTATTTCGACGCCATGTCGATACCGGGGAGAGTGCGTCTGTTGCTGCTTGACGGCCCCGCCGTCCTTGGCGTTGCGGAGATCGCGGCCGTCGACGCGGCGCATGGAGGGCGGACGTTGCAGGAAGGCCTTGCGGCGGCGATGCCGCCAGGGCGGATCGAGGAAGCGAGCCTCAAGGCGACGGCGGTGCTGCTATCGGCCGCATTCGACCGGGCAGCGCTCGAAATCGACGCCGGCGCCGCGCGAGACCCCTATCTCGACGCCATGGGCAGGCTGATCGATGGGCTGATCGGCGGATGACGCCCGAGAGGCGTGCAACAGTCAGCCGGCGACAGGAACCGCCTGCGGCGGCAACTCGACGAGCGGCGCCGGGATGTCGCAACTCTTTTCCGGAGACTTGCAGATATCGGCGATGATACAGCGCTCGCATTCCGGCCGCCGGGCCTTGCAAACGTAGCGGCCGTGCAGGATCAGCCAATGATGGGCGTGGTAGAGGTATTTCTCCGGAATGACCCGCATCAGATTGGCCTCGACCTCGTCCGGCGTCTTGCCGGGCGCCAGCCGAATGCGATTGGCGATACGGAAGAGATGCGTGTCGACGGCGATTGTCGACTGGCCGAAGGCCATTTGCAGCACCACATTGGCGGTCTTGCGCCCGACCCCCGGCAGCGTCATCAGTTCCTCGCGCGTCTTCGGCACCTCGCCGCCGAAGTCGGCGAGCAGCTTCTCGCTGAGCGCGATGACATTCTTCGCCTTGTTGCGGTAAAGGCCGATCGTCTTGATGGCGTCGCGCAGCTTTTCTTCGCCGAGCGCCAGCATCTTTTCAGGCGTGTCGGCAACGGCAAAGAGTGGCCGCGTCGCCTTGTTGACACCGGCATCGGTCGCCTGCGCCGAAAGCGCGACCGCCACCAGCAGCGTAAAGGCGTTGACGTGTTCGAGTTCGCCCTTCGGCTCCGGCCGCTGAACCGAGAAGCGCCGAAAGATCTCGTCGATTTCCGCCTTGCTGTAGACAATGCGTTGCCGCTTGTTTCCGCGGGCGGCCGTCGTCGCTTTCGGTTTCGCGGATCCCGGCGACAATTTGAGCTTCACGTTTTTCATGCTGCATCTATAGTCATTGGGTATGACCGAAGGCAACGCCGAGACAAGCATCAACGACGAGCCGATCTTTGCGGCAGAGCTCACCCCCTACCGCTCGCTCGGCTTCAGGGGCTTCAAGATCCTGCTGATGATCGCCGGTGCGATGAGCGCGATGCATGTCTTCGTGTTCCTGGTCATCGGCGCCTGGCCGATCGTATTTTTCTTCGGCCTCGATTTCGTGCTGCTCCTCGGTGCCTTCTGGCTCAATTATCATTCGGCGCGCGCCCGCGAGGAGGTCAGCGTCTCGCGTACCGACGTGTCGGTGAAGAAGTACACGCCGTCGGGGCGGATGACCGAGCTGCGCTTCAATCCCTTCTGGGCGCGTTTCAGCATCAAGCGCCACCAGGAGATTGGTATCGTCTCGATGAAGATCAGCGGCGGCGGCCGGCAGACGGATGTCGGTTCCTTTCTCAACCGCGACGATCGCGAAACCTTCGCGCTCGCCTTCTCCCGCGCCCTGGCCACGGCCCGGTCGAGATGAATCAAGAAACGGGTGGTTATCCCTCCGCCCGCATGGTTTCCTGCGGCATGACAGGAGATGATCCATGAACGTCGTGACAACCATTCCCACCGACATCACCCCGGACGGCACCGACTACGATACGGTGCGGCACGTCATCGAGATGCTGACGGAGGATTACCGCGACCAGCCGTCGCTCGAAACGATCGCCCGGCGGTTACGCCAATCGCCGACGCAGCTTCAGAAGGTCTTCACCCGCTGGGCCGGGCTTTCGCCAAAGGCCTTCCTGCAGGCGGTGACCCTCGACCATGCCAAGCGGCTGCTGCGGCAGGAGGATATGCCGCTGCTCGAGACCAGCATCGAGGTCGGGCTCTCCGGACCCGGGCGGCTGCACGACCTGTTCGTCACCCATGAGGCGATGTCGCCCGGCGAGTGGAAGGCCCGCGGCACCGGCCTGACGATCCGCTACGGCTTCCACCCCTCCCCCTTCGGCACGGCGCTGGTGATGGTCACCGACCGCGGCCTCGCAGGCCTTGCCTTCGCCGATGCCGGCGAGGAGCGTGCGAGCTTCGAGGACATGTCCCGCCGCTGGCCGAACGCCACCTATCGGGAGGACAGCGCGGCGACCGCACGCTATGCGGCACGCATCTTCAACCCGGAGCGCTGGTGCGCCGACGAGCCGCTCAACATCGTGCTGATCGGCTCGGATTTCCAGATCCGGGTCTGGCAGGCGCTGTTGAACATCCCGCTCGGCAAGGCCACGACCTATTCGAAGATCGCCGGTGAAATCGGCCAGCCCACGGCATCGCGCGCCGTCGGCGCTGCGGTCGGACGCAATCCGATCTCCTTCGTCGTGCCCTGCCACCGGGCGCTCGGCAAGGGCGGCGAGCTTACCGGCTACCACTGGGGGCTGACGCGAAAGCGGGCGATCCTGGGGTGGGAAGCCGGGAAAGCATGAAACAAAAAAGGGGCGCCGCCGCGCCCCTTTTGCTTGCATGCAGGTGTCGGGGGCTCAGTGCGCGCCCGACATGTCGCCGAGCACTTCCTTGGAAACAACGGTGGAATCCGCCTTGAGCTTGTAGACCATCGGTACGCCGGTGGCGAGGTTGAGGTTCAGGACCTGCTCCTTGGTCAAGCGGTCGAGCACCATCACCAGAGACCGCAGCGAATTGCCGTGGGCGGCGACCAGCACCTTCTCGCCGGACAGCACACGCGGCAGGATTTCGGTCAGGTAATAGGGCCAGACGCGGGCGCCGGTATCGCGCAGGCTCTCGCCGCCGGGCGGCGGCACGTCATAGGAGCGGCGCCAGACATGGACTTGCTCCTCGCCCCATTTGGCGCGGGCATCGTCCTTGTTGAGACCGGAGAGGTCGCCATAGTCGCGCTCGTTGAGCGCCTGGTCGCAGATCGTTTCGAGCGAGGACTGGTCGACGGCGTCGAGCACCATCTGGCAGGTGCGTTGGGCACGGACCAGCACGGAGGTGAAGGCGACATCGAATTTGATGCCGTATTCGGCAAGCGCCTTGCCGCCGGCCTTTGCCTCCTCGACGCCGAGTTCGGTCAGGTCCGGATCGCGCCAGCCGGTGAAAAGGTTCTTCAGGTTCCATTCGCTCTGGCCGTGCCGGACGAGGACGAGAGTGCCGCTCATTTCGATTTCCTCTTGAGGTTTTACGTGTCAGTTAAGCCCGAGAACATCGAGCATCGAATAGAAACCCGGCTTCTGGCCGCGGCCCCAGAGGGCCGCCGCGACGGCGCCGCGCGCGAAGATCGAGCGGTCGGTGGCGCTGTGCGAGAGCGTCACCATCTCGCCCTCGCCCGCAAGCATCACCGAGTGCTCGCCGATGACCGAGCCGCCGCGCAGCGTCGCAAAGCCGATCGCCCCTTCGGGACGCGGGCCGGTATGGCCGTCGCGCACCCGGACGGAATGGGCCGCAAGGTCGATGCCGCGGCCCTTTGCGGCCGACTCCCCGAGCAGCAGCGCCGTGCCGGAGGGCGCGTCGACCTTGTGCTTGTGGTGCATTTCGAGGATCTCGATATCCCAGTTGGCGGCCGGAAGCGCGCGCGCCGCCTTTCCCGTGAGAACGCCGAGCAGGTTGACGCCGAGGCTCATATTGCCCGACTTGATGACGCGGGCGTGGCGGGCGGCGGCAAGGATCTTCGCCTCGTCGTCCGCCGAGCACCCGGTCGTGCCGACGACGTGGACGATGCGCGCCTGGGCGGCAAGACCGGCGAATTCGACGGAGGTCGCCGGCGAGGTGAAATCGAGCACGCCTTCGGCATCAAGGAACGCTTCGAGGGGCTTGTCGGTGACGGGGACGCCGATCGGCCCGAGACCTGCCAATTCGCCCGCATCGCGGCCGATGAAGGGCGAACCGGGCCGCCCGACGGCGGCGTGAAGACGCACGCCGGCCATGCTGTGGACGATGCGGATGAGCGTCTGGCCCATCCGGCCGGCCGCACCGACCACCACGAGCTTCATGTCCGTTTCGCTCATCGTCGAATTTCCTCGTTCTTATAGGATTTGGGCGCCGACGGCGGCGTCCGCGCTGCCCTGGAGATTGTGGAGGCGAGCGTAGAGACCGTCCGGCCGCCGCGCAAGCTCCTCATGCGACCCCTCCTCGATCACCGTGCCGTCCTTCATGACGACGATCTTGTCGGCGTTGACGACGGTCGACAGTCGGTGGGCGATGACGATCACGGTGCGGCCGCTCATTGCCTGTTCGAGCGCCTTCTGGACGGCTGCCTCGGACTCGGTGTCGAGCGCCGAGGTCGCCTCGTCGAGAAGCAGGATCGGCGCGTTGCGGACCAGCG